>JBEKUT010000446.1:0-6043 GCA_049514735.1 Bryobacteraceae bacterium | reverse complement strand
TCGTAGTTTGTTCGCGAAAGGCAGAGTCCCGCCGCGGCGTCCATGGCGCTACGCGTGGCATTGTTCAATCTGCCGATTAATGATTTTGGATTTACACTCATCGAAGCCCTCCGAGGCTCTCAGATCCGCAGAATTGTATCACTCGGATCGTAACTCATGGTTTGTGTTTTGGCCCACGTGGACCAACCTAACTGCCCTGCAACGCCCAACTCCGATCGCGGCACTTCGTCCCGCTTCAACACGAGTTGGACCTCGAAATCGGACTGATCCCCGCCGAAAAATCGCACCAACGTTTTCAATGGCCGATACGCGGTTCCGTTCGGCAGAAAATCCATGTATTGGTTTAAGCTCAAAGGACCGAGGCGGATGCGCACGCCCGATTGCTGGTCCCAAATCTCGTCGCCGACGATGACGCCGACGCCCATCTGCTCCGAATACGTATTGCTCTTTTCGAAACGGCATTGCGTCGATTGGTCGAGGCGATACCATGCTCCCACGAATTGCTCAATCTCCACCGGCACGTCGAAATAATCCCACAACAGATTTCTGAGCGCCGCGGCGGAGCGGGTATGCAGCGAAAGCAATCCGGAATAAAACAACAACGCTTCGTCCGGAACGGCTTGCCGGTTTTGCAGCCCCTCGGTCCCCATGCCAATCAGGTGCAAAAGGACGTGCGACATCTTGTCGCGCTCACCGCGTTCGTAGGCGATCGCGAAGCGATATTTTTCCCACGCCTCGTAGAACAGCGAGATCATGCGGTGGTTAAAAATATCGAAGAACGCCAGCATCGAAGTGTCCTTTGCGCGAACACGCTCGATGATGGTCTGGGTATAAAACAGCGGCAGGACGCCCATGGGACCGGTGAGCCCCATGAAGTTGACGACGATGGCGGGTAGGCCGGATTCCGGCCAATCCACGCGTTGGATAGCGCTCGCTGGGAACACCATGGACGCATGCGCGGCGAATCGCGCCACTTCGCTGGAGGGCGTGATGAACCGCCCCACCGGCGCGCGGCCGGGGAACACGCGCTCGAAGAGCCGCACCGCCTGGAAGAAATCGAACTCCTGGGGGACTGTCTCCAGGAGACGCTTCACTTGGGCGTGCCGGTGCGATTCAACGGCCGGTGCGACCTCCAACGTTACATCAGGATCTTGCGTCCCGCTCGGGGCGGCCATTCGTGGATCAACCCCCTCCTTTGTTTTGATTTTGCGATCAACTGGCTGAAGCTGTTCAGCGATGCATACATGCCCAGGAAATGTTCCAGCACGCTGCCAAACAAATACGACCCTCCGCCAACAAACTGCTCTTCATCGAGATCCAATTCTACGCGAACGCCGCGAGCGAATGTGATGCCATTCTCTGAAATAACGCGCGCAAAATGTTTGCGGCTGCGCAGAGCGGCGATCCCTTTGATTTGCTGTTCCGAATACGCCGAGTCGGTGAAATTGTAGAGCTTGAGAATTTCCTGCAGCGCTTCCTTGCCGTCTTCTACCAGCGACAGGTAATTCAACGAAAGCTGTGAAATCAAGCGCCACAGGGCGTTTCGGCCGACTGGAGGACGCAGCGAGTTGGTAGGCTTTTTCAAGCACACGATCTTTTTTACCGCCGCGCCGCCTTCCTTAATCCAGAAATCGCCATCGTCGTTTCCAAACGGCAGCCGCGAGGGAAGATCGCGATTCGTACACGTGGTTCGAATGGTGAGCGTGTCCTGCTCCGGAAAAACCTGGCGCGTGGAGATGTCCACCAGCGTGAGAAACATGTCCGTGCCTTCGTCTCCGCGCTTGGGCGATGCACGGCGGTTGGCGATCCAGAAGACTTGTTTCTTATCGCGGGTCCCAGCGTGGCGGAAGGAATAGAACGTCTCGAAATTCAAGAGCTCCTGCGTCTGCGGATTGACGCTCACGACTTGGTCGACCGAATAAACTTCGGTGGCGTTCGGCCTGCGGATGTCGGGAACGATCTGATATTCGAACTTACGTTGATCGAGCAGGATTGGCTCGGCGGTCTGCGCGAACAAGTTGATGATGGGCGCACAGCCGAGCTTGAAGGTCTTCGCGGCGACTCCGACTTCCAGCTTCTGACGCCGCTCCGCCATTTCGAATTCCGAGATCAGAAATACGATCTCCACGCGATCTTTGAAGCCGGACGCGAGAGCAGGCTTCAGATTTTCGAGATCGAAGAACAGAAACTTTTCGGGGAACGTGAAGTACTCCGTCAGTATGCGATAGCCCGGGAAGGAGCGGCGCGGGTACGGCAGCATGTTCTCGTTCTCATCGAAGCCGACGGGCCGCAGGGAATCGGCAGGGAGCATGACGGGGCGGACGCGGCTTCCCGGAGTCGGATCGCGCAACAGGATCTGAACGCAGTTGCAGCAGAGCAACTCGTAAAGCGTACTCACCAGGTCGCTCTCGCCGTTCAGGAAGAAGCGCAGAGAATCGGTTTCCAGCTTATTGAAGAGCACCTCGCCGAGCGCTTTGAGCTCCACGCGTATCGCGCCCACGGCATCCACGGATTTGATGGGAGGGACCAGGCGGTCCGGTGTTTTCCACTCCGCCGCGGCCACGGAGATCGGCCACAATGTGGTGTCGTAGCAGGTGCGAAAATTGCATTCGAAGCCGGAAACTTTGCGCGAGTAGAGCAACGTGTCTTTCGGAATTTCCAAGCCCGCGGCTACGGTCTGATTGGGATCGGTGTGAAACTCGACGATGGACATCGCCGGAATCGGCCGGATGTAATGCGGATAGACGATGCTGAGAAGCGCTTCCGTGATCTCCGGAAATTCGTCGTCGATCTTGAGATGGACGCGCGCCGCAAGAAACGCGAAGCCTTCCAACATCCGCTCCACGTGAGGATCGAGGCAGCGATTCGCCTCCAGAACCAAGCGTCCGGCAACTGTTGGATACTTCTCGGCGAAATCCGCGCCCATCTGGCGCAGAAACGTCAGCTCGCGCTCGTAGTAGAGCAGCAGATCATCCCGCACTGCGCTCTCCCTTAACTTGATACTCGCCGTTTGCGAGTTGCAGCACGGTGTCGAACGAAACCTGCTCCGGCGCGGGATCTTTCAACAACAGGCCTTCAATCTGAAACCGCAGCACGCGCGATCCAGCGGTTGGCGATTCCACCGCCGTGACCTTGACGCCCGCAAGCCGAGGTTCGAATAGAGCGATGGTAGTCTCCAGCGCGCGCAACAACTTGCCGCGATCCTTTGGCGAACTCAAACTGTAAGAGGAAAAATCGGGCAGGCCATAGTTGTACAACGAGCGGTTCACTTCGATGAGCGACTCCGGGGGCGGTTCCACTACGCGGCGCGTGTTCAACAACCACTCGAGATCGCGGCGCACCGCGGCTTTGAGCTGGCGTTCCGGCGTGATTCGTGGATCGGCATCGGACAACCTGTCGAAGATGCTCTGCGTGATTTTGAAATCGGTTTCAGCCTTAGGCATAGAGGCTCGCTAAGGCTTGCAGTGCAGCGCCTGCACGGGATCGAGGCGGCAGATGCGGTGATAGATTTTCTGCCGTAACGCGGCATCGCCATCCAGCTTGCCGAGGCATTCGAGAAGCATGGTGAGAGGATAGGCGACCGTGTCCGGCGCTTCCCAGCCTTCCAATTTGTGCTCGTCGATTTCGTCGAGCAGTTCTTCGAGAATCGGCTGCGCCACGGAGGTCTCGCCAAGCTTGATGCAAACTTCCGCGAGTTGCTGTTTGCGTTTGAAGCGGCCGCGTCCCGACGATTGGCGTCCGGCTTCCGAAGCGAGGATCTCGATGGCATCGGTGGGACGACGCTCGCGTATGGCCTGCAATGCCAGTTCGTAAGCGTCAGGCGGCAGGGGCTCGCCTTCGGCAACGGCCGGCGCTTCCTCGTCCTCCATGGCAGCGGATGCGTGGTTCACCGCGGGCGCACTCGATTCGCCGGCCTCAGCAACGATCTGATCGAGCCACGTCTGCGTCTCGGCATTCGCAGTAGGCGTGTCGTCCATCAACGTGGATCGGCGCAGGTCCGGGATGTCTTTAATCAGAGATCGAACTTCGGATTTGATGGCGTTGGCGATTTCGGGATAACCATACGATTCAAGGGCCGTGACGGAGTAGCGCTGCAAATCGAGCCAGGCGCGTCCGCACGGCTGCGCCACTGCGGTTTCGCACGCTTCGATGGCCGCGGTCCAATCGGAATCGAGAATCGATTTTTTCAATTGTGTGCGAATTTCGGTGGCAGGCGGTTCGAATAGCGTTGCATCGGGATTCGCTCCGCCTTTGCGCAGTTCACCCCAACGATAGCCACGCAACATGAGATACGGAGCTGGATCGTAGCCGTCCTGCTCGCGAAGATACTTCGCGATGGCGGCCAAGCGAATCGGCACTTCTTCCTTGTCTGTTGGCTCCAGGCCTGCGACGGCCTTGCGGACCGGAACTGGAGCGCGGGCGGGCGCGGCTGCAGCCCCCCAGGAACTGGAAACAACTGGCGCGGCGGCGGGTTCTTCTTCGACAGCTTCAGGCTCGGGCTCGGACTCGACAGGCTGGTCGAGTTCACCGGCTTCCTTGCGTTTCTGCTGATACAGATTGTTTGCTACGTGGCGGACTTCCTCAATCGTCTCGCGCAGCTTCAAGAAGCTGGGCGAGTAATTGCCGAATTTCTCGTCGGCGATTGCAGTGAGCGCGCGGATCGCCTCGAGACAGCCATCTAGCTGCTCGACGGTCTTCTGACAGAAATCCTTGGAGGTCTCTCGAACGGCCTTGTCGAACACCTCTACCGGTATCTTGCCTTCGTCGATCGCGGCTTGGCGCGCATCCGCTCTCTGCGGGCTATCCGCCGTGTCTTCTTCGGACCCAACGGCGCGCGATTCCTGAAACTTGAAAAAGCTGTAGCCCGACTTCGTGAGCGGCGCCTGCTTCACCGCTTCGTTCAGCCGCGACCCGATCCATTCAAGCGGCGTGGCGCGATAATCGAGATCGCCGTCTTCGATGGGCGGATACAAAGTATCCCAAAATGTTTCGAGCAGCGCTTTGTTCAGCTCCAGACCGGCGCGCAATCCCGCAAAACTCTCGCGCTTGAGAAGCCCTTCGGTGAGCCAGGCCGCTAACTGCAGGTCTTTCGATTTGGTGGCCAGCGCATCGCCGGCAAGCTGGACGACGGCCTTCCAATCCGCCGTCTTGCGGGCAATCTGCCACTCGCCTTGAGGAGCGTCGTCGTCTTCACGCCGGGCGTCCTTGATCCTGTCGTAAACGGGATTGTACTCGAGGCTCTCGCCGCTTGGGTTAGCGCCTGGAATCGGCGTCAGGATGTCTTCACGTAAGGGCATGCCGTGTGACTGTGACTACTCGCCTCCACCCACCTTCTTGACCTCGGATGCGACATGAAACTCCAGCTTGCGAATTTCGAGAATGGAGACGTCGTCGCCATCCACCAGAAATGGTTTGCATCCGGCGGGCAGCGGTCCATCTTCGGAGTCGCGCCACTCCGTAACGCGGCCCAGCTTGATGTCGGGATTCTCTTCCAGATACGACAGGGGTGCGATCGCGGGCAGCAGCACTTCCCCGAGTTCCTTCTCCTTGAACGCCGGTCCGGTGCGCACCAGCGCAGGAATCCACATCAGATCGCGCAAACGTTTGGGAGCCTCCATTTCGATGGAGACAATGTGCTCCATCGGGATCCACAAATACGCGCCGGCCGCAAACACTTCGAGGCGCGTGCCGATGCGAGGGTCGCAATCTTCAAACGAATCGAAAGATTGCCCGTTCAGCAGGCCCTGAATGCGCTCGGCGGGTAGCGGCGTGCGGCCCGTCGGAAAATCGCTCTTCTTGAACATCTCCTGGCGAAGACGCTCCGCATGCAGCGATGAAAAATACAAGACTGCGCCGAGTTTCGCCTGCGGCCCCTGGTCCGCAAGCAGATTGAGATGTTTCTCCGCGCGATCGTACTCGCCGGCGAAGCACAGAAGCTCGAAAAGAAAAGTGCGCTTCTGCACGTCCATGGGATTGTCCCGCAGTTCGGCGCCCAGCGCCGCGATCGCTTCAGTCAGTTTCCCGGATTGAAATAGTTGTTTTG
>JBEKUT010000445.1:0-6045 GCA_049514735.1 Bryobacteraceae bacterium | reverse complement strand
TTCGCTTGAGGCTGGCCGTCTCGGCAAGATCGAGATCCGAGGCAGCGATGTGATTTTGGGCGCCCCGTTTATATTTAACAAAGCGAACATCGATCAGTTTGACTTTTGATGCCGTTGCCGTTAAAAAACACTGCCGCTGTTTTCAACTAGAATGAAGGCAAATGAAGTCTTCTGTGGTTTCATTGCGGCTCCTTTTGATAGTTGCCGCCTCTGGGAGCCCCTCGACTGGGACACATCTCAACATTCCGGCTGTAATACGGAATCCGTTTAACATAAGCGGCACTGCCACTGGCAATCTTGTACAAGGCTTTGATTCTCAGGGCAACATTTATTTGGCAGGGCAATTCTTTGGTGCTATACCTTCTACCGGTTTTCCGGTTGCGGCCAAAACGATCCTGGGGACGCCCGCGCCTGCCGGCTCCCCCAGCATGTTTGTATTGAAGATCTCACCCTCTGGTGACAGACTCTTAAACCTCACTGAAATTAACGACTCCAATGCCGAGGACGACAGGTTCGGCGGCATGGAAGTTGAGCCCGATGGGTCCGTTGTCTTAACGGGCGGAACACGGGCAACGGACTTTCCTACGACGCCAGGGAGCTTTCAACCGCACGCAACGAAGGGCGGAGCTTTCCTACTCAAGCTGGACCCATCGGGACAGAAGATCGTTTTTTCAACTTATCTCGATGACAGCATTTCGACGGCCGCGGATTCGATCACATTAGGTCCGGACGGCAGCTACTATGTGGGAGGTTCCACCGACGGTAAAACGTTTCCTACAACCAATGGAGCTTATCGGCAAAGCGTACCCGCCGGAGCAAGTTACGCCGGTTTTGTGAGCCATTTCAGCGCGGACGGAAAAACACTCCTGGCATCGACGCTATTCAATAATGCGATTTCGGCGTTTAGCGTGTCCGTTTTTGACGGTGGTGGATCGCAAATCAAAGCGGACGCAACGGGGGCAATCCACTTCCTCGGGAGCGCTTCTATTAACGTGTTCGATGCCAGCCTCTCCCAATTGTCTGTGTCGAAACCCATCGATTCACCGTTTCTCTTGCAGATCGATACCGAGGGAAATTCCTATATCGTCGGCTCCTATGTCCTCGGCTCCCAATCTACGCTGACCAAGCTGTCCCCGACGGGGGCCCTGCTGAACACAATACAGATCCCACCTTTCTTCGTCGCCGGTTTCACTGTTCTGGACGATGGCTCCATTGTCCTGGCTGGAAGCGGGCCGGCTGTGAACTTCCCCACCCAAAATACTCTTATGCCGTGTAACATGAACGTGCCACATGACACAGTTCCGGTCCAGTGGTGGTTGCAAAGCGCGGCGATCATTGTGCTGGACGCCGGTGGTAGCGTTGTCAATGCCAGCTTCATGGGGGGAGGCGCGCCGGCGGGTTGGGGAAACGATTCCAACTCCTTCGGCACCGTCACGAAGGACGGGACCGGCGTTGTCCATTTGACTGGGTCCAGCCCTTCCCCTGAGTTCCCGGGCGGACCACTCCTGATACCTGGGCCCGCAAAATTTTCTTCTTTTAGCTTCGCCCTAGATCTCGGAGCGCTCCCACGCGGAAGGGGGGCTGTGCCTGCATGCCTGGCCTTTTCCGCGCCCTGGGGCCGGGTGGAAGCCCCGGTTGTCCCCGCCATGTTTATGACGCTCTTCGGGAGTAATCTTGGCCCAGTGGTAGGCGTCTCATCACAACCGAACAAGGACCAAAGCGTCCCGAGAGAAGTGGCAGGCATACGCTTGACCGTTGGAGGACTGCCTGCTCCTATCCTATACGCCCAAGAACGTCAGATCGATTTTATCGTCCCGCATGGAGTAACGGGCCCGGCGACGGAGGTCTGCGTTACGCGAAACGACGCTGATAGAAACACGATTCAGTCTTGCCTTTTCGCATATGTGGGCGATAGGGATGGAGCTATGCTGTCAGGCGTTTTAAATGAGGACGGTTCGGTGAACAGCGCTGCCAATCCCGCCAGTCCTGGGTCCGTGGTGTCGTTTTTCGGAATCGGATTCGGCATCTTCGATCCTAATATCGCCGACGGCGCGATAACCCAGGCAGCTTTTGTTAGCTCCCGCTTCTCCATGGAAGCTAACGTTACGTACTTCAACAAAGTCGATGGAACAGAAGAGGCGGAGACCGTTCCAGCCGATGTCGTTTATTTCGGCGCCGCCCCGGGGTTGTTGAATGGAGTTGCGCAAATGAATGTTCGGCTGCCGGGCGGTTTCGGGCCGCCGACGACCATGTCTGCACAGATTAAGGGAGGAACCGTGCCGGCCTTTCCGTTGCTGCCCGCTCCGGTGTTGGTCTATATAGGCGGGCCTTAGTTCACCGGCACTGCTCAGGCGTGGTTCGCAAAGGCGCGACTCGAACCACGAACTACGGACTACGGACTACGAACCAGCAACTACTAACGCTCAGACTTGAAACATGGGGCGCGCTCTACTGCCGCTGTGCCAAACCCCTTGGCACTCGCCAGTCTGATAGCGTGCGAGCAGGCGCGTGGCGTCAACGGCAGCAACGGCAGCAGCGGTAGCCGGCATCTCGAGTTTGGCCGAACCACGATCCC
The DNA here is from genome assembly GCA_049514735.1 of Bryobacteraceae bacterium. Classification (GTDB taxonomy): domain Bacteria; phylum Acidobacteriota; class Terriglobia; order Bryobacterales; family Bryobacteraceae; genus JAICMB01. The sequence continues at coordinate 3,470 of JBEKUT010000445.1, read as the reverse complement.
ACTCCTCAGGCCATTCGTTGAAATCTCCAACGAGGGCGCCATCGATCGACAAACTGTACATGTACTCATCGGGAAAGTCGTTGATGCGAGCTTCCCATCGCTGGCCGTCCACTTGCGAATTCCAGGGAATGAAGAGGTCCCCGTTGGCACCGCCAGGCGACCCGTTGGCGGAGGCCAGCCTGCACCGCTTTGTCGATCATCGTCAGCTTCTTCCTTCACCGTTCGTCATCGCGCAAGCAGGCGGGTCCACTCTTCGATGCGATTCACCGCTTCATCGTCCGATAGCCCCAGCAACTTTGGCGTCCGCCCACTGGGATATATCAAGGAAGGACCGTAGCTGGTAGCTTCGCTCAGCGAGGGGACGTCCAGTGACTTCAACCAGGGAGAACGGTTGAGCCTAGCCCGTTGCCCGTCAGTGAAGTCCGCCGGCATTCGGTACGCGGCGTTGTGTGCGCGATGCCGTGCGACCAGGATCTCCTTGGCTTCCGTGTCCGGCAGCACAGGGTCCAAAATTGTCGGCCTTCCAGCGGTCGATCGCCGCCATCCGCCAGGGATAGCGGGTGACCAAGAGCCAGCCAACATCGTAATGCCGGCAGGTCGCATAAACTTCTTCATTGGTCTTGCCCTTTGGAATCCTCTTTGCCCATATGGAATTAAAGAAACAGCTTGCCGACCAAAAAGATGACGCCGGCGAGAAAACCAAGCGCTGCCTGATACTCCTCATTGCGCATGTAGCGCTTCCATTGAAAACGTCCGGCGCGAGTTGTCGATCGAAACGCCGGGATCAGACCGGGGACGCGTTGCGCGTAGGATTGATAGGCCGGAAAGAGCTTGCGCAGATGTTGTTCCTCGAGTTCGATGACGGGCAGATAAATCAGAAAAAACACGGCCGCGAAAATGGCGCCGACAATCCAGCGCCGCGACGCGATCGCGAGCCCGGCCGCGACCAGCAGCGTTCCGATATACAACGGATTGCGGACATAAGCGTACGGTCCGGTTTCGGCGAGCTGCATGTTTTTTTCGAGATGGCCGGCGGCCCAGGCGCGCACCATCAAGCCCAGAATGCCGGCGGGAATTCCGAGAGCGAGTGAGCGCAGGCTCGGCTGCGATAGCCACGCAAACGCGATCACGAGAGCGAATCCGAACGGCACTCGCAGGCGGGCTACGAGGTCGGCGTATGGTTTCGGGAAAACGCTAATCAACCTGAGTGGCTACCCCGGTCTTCAGAGATACGAGAATCGCCTTCAGTTGCTCAAACACCTGCGCGGGCGAAATAGCGCGCATGCTCGCATCCGGTTCGACGTTTCTTTTATAGGTGGTCACCGCGTCCGGGCTGCGCAGGACTTTGATCGTCTTGCCGTAGGGGCCGGTCATGGCAGGATCGGTGGGACCGTAGATCGCGACTCCGGGTTTGCCGAGCGCGGCGGCAATGTGCAATGGTCCGCTATCGACGCCGACCACCGCCGTTGCTTTTCGCGTCGCGTGGATTAATCCGGGAATGCCGGAGACGTGCGGCGACGTGTACGCCGCGTGGATCTGCCCGGCGCCGTTGAGAACCAGTTCGATGCCGCACTCGGCGCGCAGGCGCTGACCCAACGCCGAATAATTTTCTGGTGGCCACTGCTTCGATCCCCATCCGGCAAAGGGACTGGCGAGGACGAAGTCGCCTGGCGGCAACTGGCCTTCGGCGGAGCCGGCGGGCAGCGGAAAGACACGCAATGGATTTGTGACGCCGGCGCGGGCGGCGAGGTCGAGATATTTGTCGACGCGATGCGCGGCGTCGGACGCAACGCGCGTCGAATAAAACCAGGCGGCGGGTTTTTCGCGGACGCCTTTGCGGTTGAAGCCGTAGAGGCGCTCGGGGCGGCCGCAAGCGGCGACAAGCGCGGACTTGATGAGGCCCTGAAAATCGATAGCGAGATCGAAGCGCTCGCGGCGCAACTCGCGCCAGGCGCTTCTGAGGCCGGCCATGGTGAAGCGATCGAAGAGAACAACTCTATCGACGTAGGGGTTGTCGGCGAGAAGTGCGCGCCACTTCGATTCGATCACCCAGGTGATCTCGGAATGTGGCATGCTGTGTTTCAGACTGGCGACAGCCGGCAGGGTCTGGACGATATCGCCCATGGCGCCAAGGCGAACCACCAGGATGCGCATCAATGCGCCGCTCCGTTGACGCGTTCGCAGACATGTTGGATGAATTGGCGCGTGGTCTCGTCGCCGGAAGATTCCATTTGGCCCAACACGACGTAGTCGACGCAGGCCAAGCCGGCCACCAGTTCGGCGCGCGCGCGTTGCGACAGAAGCGGGGCGGGAGGGTTGGTGACCTCGACGATTAGTTGTTGGCCGGGAGCGGCCATGGCGCCGAGGACGCGGGCGTGTGCGGCCAGCAGTGGGTCGAAATGGCCGGCGTAAAAGCGCGTTGACTGGCTATCTCGAAGCGACCTGGCTTGCTCGGCACTGACGATCTTGGTGCGAGTGTCCAACTAGCCAACATACCATTGTGGAGTGAGCCGTTTCCGAGCCGTGACCGGAAGGGAGCGGTTGGCCGGAGCCGTCTAATATTTCCTATGAGGTACTTCATGACCTTTGCCTGCTACGGTGCGCACTTGCATGGCGATGGATCGGGTTCCGTGGACCGGAGGCACAATCTGCCGGGAAGCCGCGTGTTGGAACCGGACATAGAACGGGCGACGGCGGATACGGAAAGAATGAATCAGACGTCATATTTGCTGGATGCCGCGCGGCGTACCGTTGTCTTGGAATCGGTGAAGGAACACTGTGTGTATCAAAGCTGGAATCTGCTGGCCGCGCATGTCCGGACGAATCATGTGCACGTTGTCGTTGAGGCGGAAGTGCCGCCGGAGAGAATCATGAATGCTTTCGAGTCTTATGCAAGCCGCGCTTTGAACCGCTTGGACATTGATGAACGAGGCTGCAAACGCTGGGCGCGGCATGGAAGTACTCGATGGCTTTGGACGGATCAGAATGTCGCTGAGGCTATCAGGTATGTTGTGGACGAGCAGGGTGAACCGATGGCGGTTTTTGTGTCGGATATTGGATAGCTCCGGCCAACCGCTCCCTGCCGGTCACGGCTCGGAAGCGGTAGGATTCGTGCGTCGGAAGGGCGCACGACGATTTCGGGAGTCGGAAGCGGTAGGATTCGTGCGTCGGAAGGGCGCCCGATTTCGGGTGTCGGAAGCGGTAGGATTCGTGCGTCGGAAACGGTAGGATTCGTGCGTCGGAAAGGCGTACGATTTCGGGAGTCGGAAACGGTAGGATTCGTGCGTCGGAAAGGCGTACGATTTCGGGTGTCGGAAGCGGTAGGATTCGTGCGTCGGAAACGGTAGGATTCGTGGCGTCGGAAAGGCGTACGATTTCGTGCGTCGGAAGGGCGCGTGATTTCGGGTGTCGGAAGCGGTAGGATTCGTGTGTCGGAAGGGCGCACGACGATTTCGGGAGTCGGAAACGGT
>JBEKUT010000444.1:0-6067 GCA_049514735.1 Bryobacteraceae bacterium | reverse complement strand
CGCGAAGCATGTCTAATCGAAGCGCGGCGACGCTGGCAGGAGCGAGACACCACTCCATTAATTCCTCCATTTTAAAAAGGTGAACGGATGAGTCATGTACGTGTATTAGTTGGGACGCACAAAGGAGCTTTCGTCCTGTCGTCGGATGGCAAGCGCAAACAGTGGGATGTCAGCGGCCCGCACTTCTCGGGCTGGGAGATTTATCATGTCAAAGGTTCGCCGGCCGATCCGAATCGCATCTATGCATCGCAGTCGAGCGGCTGGTTCGGTCAAATCATCCAGCGTTCCGGCGATGCCGGCAAAACGTGGGCGCCGGTGGGGAATAAATTCGTATACGAAGGCGTCGCCGGCACGCACCAGTGGTATGACGGTACGCCACATCCCTGGGAATTCAAGCGCGTCTGGCACCTGGAGCCATCGCTAACAGATCCGGATACGGTCTATGCGGGAGTTGAAGACGCCGCGCTGTTTCGCTCCACCGACGGTGGTCAGAATTGGCAGGAACTTTCAGGATTGCGCGGCCACGGTTCCGGCCCACGCTGGCAGCCGGGCGCAGGTGGAATGTGCCTGCACTCGATCATATTGGACCCCAGCGATCCCAACCGCATCTTCATCGCCATCTCGGCCGCTGGTGCGTTTCGCAGCGACGACGCGGGCACGTCGTGGCGACCGATTAACAAAGGACTCTACTCGCAGCAAATCCCCGAGCCGACAGCGGAGGTCGGCCACTGCGTTCATCACATCGCGGCGCACCCGTCGCGTCCCGGCGTGCTCTTCATGCAGAAACACTGGGACGTGATGCGAAGCGACAATGCCGGCGACTCCTGGCATGAGATCAGCGGCAACCTGCCGACCGACTTCGGATTTGCAATCGATGTCCACGCCCACGAGCCCGAAACGATTTACGTGGTCCCCATCAAGAGCGACTCGCATCACTATCCTCCTGATGGAAAACTTCGCGTCTACCGCAGCCGCACCGGCGGAAACGAGTGGGAGCCGCTCGCGAACGGGCTGCCGCAAAGCGACTGTTATGTGAACGTGCTGCGCGACGCCATGGCGGTCGATTCGCTCGATTCCTGCGGCGTCTACTTCGGCACCACCGGCGGACAAGTGTACGCATCGCCAGATTCCGGCGACCACTGGATGCCCATCGTTCGCGATCTCCCCGCGGTTCTCTCAGTCGAGGTGCAAACGCTGCCATGATCCGAGTCGTGCTTCCGGCACATCTGCGCACTCTCGCGCAGGTCAACGGCGAGGTGCAAGTTGAGGTCGAAGGTCCGGCTACGCAGCGCTCAATCCTGGACGCTCTGGAGAAGCAGTATCCAATGCTGCAGGGAACGCTCCGGGATCATGTGACACAACAGCGCCGGCCATTTGTGCGGTTCTTCGTCTGCGAAGAGGACTGGTCTCACGAATCCCCGGATGCGCCGCTGCCGGAGGCGATCGTGACCGCGTCCGAACCTTTTCTAATCGTGGGTGCGATCGCCGGAGGCGCGCCTGAGAAGGCGTCTAAGGAAGAAGACCCGCGCCTTACCCGCATGACCAAGATCTGCATGGCCCTTCCCGAAACCACGCGAGAATGTAACGGGCAGCACGCGCGTTTCAGCGTTCGGAAGAAGTCCTTCGCCTACTATCTGAGCGACCATCACGGCGACGGCATCGTCGGACTCAGTTGCAAGGTTGGGCCCGGCGACAATGCGGCGCTCGTCAAAGCGCAGCCTGCGCGGTTCTACATGCCGCAGTACGTCGCGTCGAAGGGGTGGGTCGGGCTGCGCTTCGATAGAGGCGAAATCGATTGGGATGAGGTCCGGGAACTCGTCACCGACAGCTATCGCCGCGTCGCTCCGAAAACGCTGGCTTCGCGGGTCAAGATAACCGGTGGATGAAAAGGCGAAGAGACGCGATTTTCTGCGATAATTGAAGCATCTCTACCGCGCAACACTCTTTGAAAAAACCGGCCTTGAAAAAGGCGGCACTGAACCACCCGGCCTTGGACAACTTCATACACATACGCGGGGCGCGAGTCCACAACCTTAAGGACGTGTCGCTCGATATACCGCACAACCTGCTCACCGTCGTGACTGGAGTGTCGGGATCGGGCAAATCGTCGCTGGTGTTCGACACCATCTACGCCGAAGGCCAGCGCCGCTACGTCGAATCGCTTTCCTCCTATGCACGCCAGTTCCTGGAGCGCATGGAAAAGCCCGACGTGGACGAGATCCTCGGCATCGCCCCGCCCATCGCGATCCGGCAGAAGAACACGACCCGAAATCCGCGGTCGACTGTCGCGACGTCAACCGAGCTTTACGATTTTCTGCGCCTGCTGTTTGCGCGCGTGGGCCGGTCCTATTGCCCGCAGTGCGGACAACTAGTGGAGCGCGACACCGTGGATCAGGTTGCGCAGCGAATGCTCGCGCAGCCGCAGGGATCGCGCTGGTACGCGTTGTTTCCGGTGCGGTCGGCGGGAACCACCGAAGCCTTGCGCGACCATCTTTTCGACCTGCGCAGAAAGGGTTTCAACCGCCTTTTCCAGAACGGGCAGACGTTCGAGTTTTCGACACCCGAATCGCTTCTCGACATCGATTTCAAGAAGCCGTTGTTTGCCTTGGTGGACCGGATTTCAATCACACCGGACCTGCACCAGCGCATCGTCGACACGGTGGAAACCTGTTATCGCGAGGCGGGCGAAGTGTTGTTCCAGCCGGCCGCCGGCGAATCGGAAACTCTGCGTTTCAGCGAGAAGTTCGAATGCAAGCGCGACGGCGTCGAACTGGCGATTCCGGAGCCGGGCTTGTTCAGCTTCAACAATCCCATGGGCGCTTGCCCGCGCTGCCAAGGCTTCGGCAACACCATCGATTACGACATGGATCTGGTGATTCCCGACAAGAGCCTGTCGCTCGAAGGCGGCGCGGTCGATCCTTGGTCGAAGCCGCAATACGGATGGTATTGGGATGAGTCCTTCGAGAAGGCCGCGAGGAAGGCCAAGATTCGGCTTACCACGCCGTTTGGCGACCTGAGCGAGAAGGAAAAGCAGTTCGTCTATTCGCACGTGCGCCTCTTTTTTGAAGAGGTGGAGACGAAGAAGTACAAGGTGCACGTCCGCGTGTTTCTGGCGCGCTATCGAGGCTACGCGCAGTGCCCGGATTGCCAGGGATCGCGGCTGCGCGCGTCGGCGATGAATGTTCGCGTCGGCGATAAGACAATGCCGGACGTGGTTCGTCTGAACATCGAGCAGGCGTATGCGTTTTTCGAGTCGCTCGAACTGACGCCGGAAGAGCGGTCGATCGCCGATAAAATCCTGGTCGAGATCCGGCAGCGCCTCAAGTTCCTGAACGACGTCGGACTCGAATATCTTACGCTGGATCGGCTGTCGTCCACGCTCTCCGGAGGCGAAGCGCAGCGCATCCAGTTGGCGACGTGCCTCGGCTCGCGGCTGGTTGGCGCATGCTATGTCCTCGATGAGCCGTCCATCGGACTGCACAGCCGCGATACTGGCCGCCTGATCCGGATTCTCGCGGAATTGCGCGACCTCGGTAACACCATCGTTGTCGTGGAGCACGATCCCGACGTGATGCGCGCCGCGGATCACATTGTCGATCTCGGGCCGGGGGCGGGCGAGTTGGGTGGCCAGATCATTTTCGAAGGCCCCTATGGAAAGCTGCTCGCCGATGGCGCCACGTCCCTGACCTCGCGTTATCTCAAAGGCGAACTGCACGCCGGACACACGCAGGCGCGCAGAAAAGTGAATCTCAAGAGGGTGCTCAAGTTCTGGGGCGCGCGCGCACACAACCTGAAAAACATCGACGTGACCATCCCGTTGAACATGATGGTCGCAATCACGGGCGTCTCGGGATCGGGCAAATCGACGCTTGTCCACGATGTCATCTACAAATCGCTGGAGCGGCAGCTTCGCAAAGAAACGCCGGAGGAAGAGAATCCCGAGTTCGGCGGGCTCATCGAAAAAGTAACTTGCCGCAAGGTGGACAACGCTGGACTGTTGACGCAGGTGGTGCTGGTGGATCAATCGCCCATCGGCCGGACTCCGAGGTCGAATCCGGTGACGTACATCAAAGCGTTCGATCAGATCCGTGAGCTTTTCGCATCTATTCCGGAAGCGCAAAAGCGCGGCTACACGGGCGGTCATTTCTCGTTCAACATCCCTGGAGGACGCTGCGAAAACTGCCAGGGCGACGGCACGGTGACGGTCGAAATGCAGTTCCTCGCCGACGTCGAACTCGTGTGCGAAGAATGCAAGGGAACGCGATTCAAAAGCAGCATCCTGGATATTCGCTACAAAGGCAAGAACATCCACGAGGTGCTGCAGTTGACCGTGAAAGAAGCGCTGTCTTTCTTTTCCGAAGCGCCGCGATTGGTAAATAAGCTGAAGATCTTGGCCGAAGTTGGATTAGGCTACTTGCGCCTCGGGCAATCGGCCACCACGCTCAGCGGAGGCGAAGCGCAGCGCGTGAAACTGGCCGCGCATCTGTGTCAGGCGAGCTGCGAGGGCACGCTCTTCATCTTCGACGAGCCGACCACGGGCCTGCACTTCGACGACATCGCGAAGCTGCTGCACGCTTTCGACCGGCTGATCCAAAACGGGGGCAGCGTGCTGATCATCGAGCATAATCTCGACGTGATTCAGAGCGCCGATTACGTCATCGACCTGGGGCCCGAGGGCGGGAAAGCCGGCGGCGCTATTGTGGCCACGGGCACGCCCGAGCAGATCATGAAGGCGGAGAATTCGTACACTGGAAAATACCTGCGCCTCCATGCAACATACCCCGCACGTTGAAAAACATTTCACCTCGTCCGCGTTTGTACGCGACATTGTCATCGGGATGGCCGATGGCCTGACTGTTCCGTTCGCGCTTGCCGCGGGGTTAACGGGCGCCGTCTCGGCGTCCAAGATTATCGTGGTGGCGGGCCTCGCCGAAATCGCGGCCGGTTCCATTGCCATGGGCCTCGGCGGATATCTCGCGGCCAAGGGCGATGCCGACCATTACGCCAGTGAGCTGCGCCGCGAGCAACGCGAAGTGGAAGAGATTCCCGACGAAGAGGCGCGCGAGGTGCTGGAAGTTTTCACCTCCTACGGGCTGACCGTCGAAGAAAGCATTCCGATCGTAAATTCACTGCGCGAGCGGCCCAAGCAATGGGTCGACTTCATGATGCATTTCGAGCTCGCATTAGACGAACCGGACCCCGGCCGCGCCTTGCGCAGCGCCACCACCATCGCTGGCGCATACATCGTCGGAGGCCTGATCCCGCTCGCCCCTTACATGGCGCTCAATCGCGCCGGAGCAGCCTTGATCTTCTCCGTGATCGCAACGTTGATTGCGCTTTTTGTTTTCGGATATATCAAGGGTCACTACCAGGGCATGCCCCCGATGCGAGCCGCGATCCAGACCGCGGCCATCGGCGGCCTGGCAGCAGCCGCGGCCTTCGGCATCGCGCGCCTGGTGTCGGGAGGTTAAGGTCTATGCAAACCGGAAACAGGTGTCGTCCTGCCCGGCCTGCTCGCTCAAAATCACAGCCTCGGCGACCCGCCGCAAATCGTTTCCCGATTCGCCGCTGTACTTTCCGGCGAGGATTCCCTGCGCCCATTCGATCGCCTTGCGCGTGCCCGATGGATGCGCGACGCTCAACCGTCTCCATGAGCGTGGCCCGTTCCCTCTCGGTCCGAGTCTGTCGATCACTCCGGTCCATCTGCTCGCCCATTAAGCGCGCAAACGATCCGCCGGAGGCGACGTCGGCAGTCGCGCAACCTTCATTCACTCCGCCATCCGGCAGCCCCCAACGAAATGGCCCGCCCACTAACGCTTCCCGCGGATCGGCGGCTTGGGACGCTGCCCGGCTGATCTGATGTGTCACGTCGATGCGAGAGCACTCATTCCAAATCTCCTTATGCTTAAACTTGTGCGCTGGAAGTATCGAGCAAGTTACAATTTACACAGCGCGGCATAGCCGCAACCAAACACTGATGGCGTCTCCCGTTCCCGTATGATGATTGGTTGTTCGAAAACTAAACATCACAAGGGAAGGGAAACGCCATGAACGAGTTTATCGCGAA
>JBEKUT010000443.1:0-6075 GCA_049514735.1 Bryobacteraceae bacterium | reverse complement strand
AACGCCGCGGCACGCGTGCCGGTTTCGAAATCGTCGCTCGACGTGGTTCCTCCGAACGGCATGTCGAGATGCGTGTGGACGTCGATGCCGCCTGGCAGCACGTACATTCCAGCGGCGTCGACAATCTTGTCCGCATTCTCCGATGGAAGATTCGGCGCGATGTCCTTGATCGTCTCGCCTTCGATCAGAATGTCCGCTTCGTAGGTCCGCTCCGCGGTGACGATAGTCCCGTTTCGAACGAGGGTTGTCATTGCGTCATCTCTGCCCAACTGCGCGCTGATAATCCGGAATCGACGCGTTCCATGGTGATGCAATTCTCCACTGGACAAACCAGCCAGCAAAGATTGCAGCCCACGCACTCATCTTCATCGACGCGCGGAATGCGTAGCAGCGGCGTCCGGGAACTGTCCACTGCCGACACGTTGGGCGTGATTGCGATAGACGCCCGGCTGGCGCTCACCAAATCTTCCGGCTTAGCAGCGCCATCGACGTGAATGCACTGATGCGCGCCGTCCCAGCACGCGATATAGCAGAGATCGCAGCCAATGCATTTGTCGGCGTGGATGCGCGCCACAATCTTGTAGTTGAGATTCAGGTTCTTCCAATCGGTGACGCGCGGGACGCTGCGGCCGCGAAAGTCGTCGATAGTGCGGAAGCCCTTTTCATCCATCCAATTACTCAGGCCGTCGATCATGTCTTCAACGATTCGAAAACCATAATGCATCGCCGCGGTGCAGACCTGCACCGTTCCGCAACCCATCAGGATAAACTCAACCGCATCGCGCCAGGTGGCCACTCCGCCGATGCCTGAGATGGGCAATCCGATCTCCGGGTCCGAGGCAAGCTGCTGGATCATGTGCAGCGCGATCGGCTTCACTGCGGGTCCGCAATATCCTCCATGCGCGGATCTGCCGTCCACGTTGGGTCGTGGCGTGAAGGTGTCCAGGTCCACGCCCGTGATCGAATTGATCGTATTGATCGCCGATACGGCATCGCCATGGCCTTTGCGCGCGGCGCGTCCGGCCATGCGGATATCGGTAATGTTCGGCGTGAGCTTCACCAGCACGGGCGTCCGCGCTACTTCTTTCACCCATCCCGTGATGAGAGTGGCGTACTCGGGCACTTGGCCCACGGCGCTCCCCATGCCCCGCTCGCTCATCCCGTGTGGACAACCGAAATTCAATTCCAAACCGTCCGCGCCCGCGTCCTCGGCGCGGCGCACAATCTCATGCCAGGCTTCGCGTTTCGAATCGACCATCAACGATGCGATCACGGCATGATGCGGATATCGCTTCTTGACCTCGTATATTTCGCGCAGATTAGTGTCGAGCGGCCGATCCGTGATGAGCTCGATATTGTTGAGACCCATCATGCGCCCGCCGTTCCAATCGAGCGACGAATAGCGCGACGAGACGTTGACGATCGGATCTCCCAGAGTTTTCCAGACCGCGCCGCCCCAGCCGGCATCGAAGGCCCGCATCACCTGGTCGCCGCAATTAGCAGGCGGACCCGAAGCAAGCCAGAACGGGTTGGGACAACGAATGCCTCCCGCGAAATTTGTGGTCAGATCGGCCATGCGGTTATTTTAGCGGCTACCGCTTCCTTCCGGGCGCGGCTCGGTTAGAGCTTGCGCCAGCCGCTCCAAACCAGATTTCAGAGCCGCCGTTTTCCCACCAAAACCGATCCGAATGTGCTTGGGACTCTCGAAAAAATTCCCCGGAATCACGCGCGTGGCATAATCGCGATACAGCCGCTCGGCAAGATCCCAGCCTTTCTCTCCATTCAACAACTGCGGAAAACACACCGGACCACCATCCGGCGCAACCCATTTCAATTTCTTCGCATGCGCGGTCATAAACGCATCGACGACCCGCCGATTCGCCGTCACAGCGCGACGCGTCCGCTCCTCGAATCGTTCCAGGTGCTCAAATGCCACGGTGGATATTTTCTCGGAAGGAACGGCTCCATTCACGCCATAAAAATCCTGCAAGCGCCAGATCGCCTCGGCCAGCTTTGGCGGCGCCAGCACCCAACCGCACCGCAGTCCATCGAATCCGTAGGCCTTCGTCAGGCTCGCTGTAATTAGGAAATTGTCGCCCAAGTGCACCGCCGATCGCGGCCGTTTCTCAAAAAGAAAATCGAGATACACTTCATCGACGAGCACGTGAGCGCCGACTCGCGCGGCAAGCCGTCCTGCTTCACGCAGCACCTCGTGGGACGACAGGACTCCCGATGGATTGTGCATGTTCGTCAGAACCACGAGCTTGGTCTTACGCGTTAGCTTAGCCGCGAGGTCGTCTGAGTCGATCTCAAATCCGCGCCGGAACGGCCGCGCGAAACGGGTAATTCGCGCGTCCAGCAATCGCGCAATGGAGAGCAGCGGCTCGTACGCAGGCTTCTCGATCAGCACCTCATCTCCCGCGCGCACCAGCGCCGCGTAGGCTAAATAATTCGCCATCGATGTACCTGGCGCGGTGACCACTTGCTCGCGCTTCACCTCATAGCGGCGTGCGATCTGATCGAGCAGCGGCCGATAGCCATACAGATTGAAGTCGTTAATCTCGACGGCCTCGCGCGCTTCCGGAAGTTCGCCGATCGTAACCGGCGTCACGCCGCTGCCGCCGATCTCGAACTTCGCGCGCGGCTTTAACTTCACCCATTCCATGTAAACGATTTTTCGCATTACCCTCCCGACTCCTGACTTCTCGCCTGGGTCTCCTTGCGCGCGTTCAAACGTCGAAACAGGAAGTACAACGGGATCCCCGCGAGAATGAGCGCCAGTCCATATGACGTTTGTGGCTGGTTCGCAATAAAAACGATGACCACGAATGTGTACGCGACAACGACGAACAGCGCCGGCAGAACTGGATAGCCCCACACTTTGTAGGGCCGCGGCAAGTTCGGATATTTGTGGCGCAGCGTGAATAACGCGAGCACCGTGGACCCGAAGAAAATCCAGTCGCCGAACGTCGCGTAGCTGAGCAGCGTGCCGTACGAACCCGCTAGCATCATGCCGCTCGTCACCAGCGTGTAGAACGCCAGCACGACGGTGGGAGTCTTGTATTTCGGATGGATATAAGCGGCCGGGCCGAACAACAACCCGTCGCGCGCCATGGCGTAGAACACGCGCGGCGACGTGAGCATCGTCATATCGATAAATCCGAAAGTTGAAATCACGATCGCGATCGAAATGAATTGCGCGCCGAAATTGCCCATCATCAACCGCGCCGCATCGGTTGCGAGCGTTTCCGTTTTTCGGATCGCATCGGCGGGCAGCACCTGAAGGTATGCAATATTAGCCGCGAGATAAACGAAGATGACAATCGCGATTCCGATAATCGAAGCGCGCGGCACGGTTTTCTGAGGATCGATGATCTCACCCGCCGTATATGTCGAGTTCTGCCAGCCGCCATACGCAAACAAAACTGGAGCGAGCGCGGCGCCCATCGCGATGACGAGGTTCCCTTCGTAACCGCCGGCCAGGAGCGGGTGCAGGGCGAGGTGCGACGGCAGCCGAGTTGTAAATCCAAGAACGATGAGACACGCCAGCGCGATTAACTTGCCGCCGGTGAAAACGTTCTGCACCATCGCGCCTGGCTTCACGCCGAAATAGTTCACACCCGCCAGTCCCCACAGCGCGGCCAGGCCGGTAAGCTTCACGCGCAATGGAGTGTTCAACACCGGCACCAGAACGGCCAGCGTCTCGGCGAATTTCATGGTGACGGCGGCGATCGCGCCCGTCGAGATAACCAGCAGCAGCGTCCAGCCGTACAAAAATCCAATCAGCGGATGAAGACCCTCGCGCAGGAACGCGTATTCGCCGCCGACCTGCGGCATCATCGCGCCGAGTTCCGCGTAGCTGAGCGCGCCGATCAGCGCAATGGCGCCTCCAATCAGCCACGCGATGAGTATTAAGCTAGGCGTGTGAACCCGTTGCGCAACGTTCGAGCTATTGAAAAATACGCCGGTGCCAATGATTCCACCGACAACCAACAGCGTTGTATCGAGCAGGGTGAGGCGCCGCTGGAGATGTTCCATGCGCCTACGATGGGACCCCCGTCAGGGGATCGAAAAACCTGGACGGCATGTTTTCCACTTTAAGCGATCTCGTGCCGTCCGCGCTTCCCGGACAATTAGAATGAATACGAGAACCTGACTTATTCCATGCAGAAGGTCACTCAAGGAACGCTGCGGACTATCGGCTCCGTCGCCATTGTCGCGGCACTAACATTTTTGTTCTACCGGCTGTTGCCGGTCAACAGCACCACGGTCGCCCTGGTGTTCGTCCTCGCCATCCTCGCAATCGCCACGCGCTGGGGTCTCACCGAAGCCATCGTATCGTCGGTATTTGCGATGCTGTGCTTCAACTTTTTTTTCTTGCCTCCGGTCGGCACACTGACGATCGCCGATCCTCAAAACTGGGTCGCTCTGCTAACGTTCTTGATCACCGCCGTGGTCGCGAGCCAGCTTTCGGCCAGCGTGAGACGCAGGGAACTGGAAGCAAGCTCGCGGCGGAATGAAGTGGAAAAACTGTACGAACTAAGCCGCGCCATGATGCTCACCACCGAAAGCAAACTCGCATCGGAGCTTCCCATGCACCTGGCTCGTATCTTCAACGCCGAGGGCGTCGCCTTTTACGATCGCAGCACGGGAGAAGTATATCGGGCTGGCGCGCGCGAAATTCCTCTAACGGATACCAAGTTGAAAGACATCGCATTGCAAGGCACGACAGTCCAGGATGTGAGCGCTGGTTTGATCACCTTACCTGTCGCCTTGGGTGGGCACAACATCGGCGCGCTTTCGGTGCTCGGCTGCGATATCTCGGAGGCCGCCGTCCATGCACTGGGCAATCTGATCGCGATCGCGTTGGAGCGCGAACACGCGCACGAGCTCGCGTCCGTCGCCGATGCCGCCCGCCAGAACGAGCATCTAAAATCCGTGCTTCTCGACGCCGTCGCGCATGAATTCAAAACCCCACTTACTTCCATTAAGGCCGCGGCCACCGCGCTGCTCAGCAACGATAACCACGATGCCGGTGAGAACGAGCTTTTAACCATTGTGGACGAAGAGGCGGACCGCTTAACGCAGCTCGTCGACGAAGCGATTCAGATGGCGCGCATTGAGGCGGGCCAACTCAAGCTGACGCCTCAGCCCGTGGACATGTCCCAACTCGTTGCTTGCGTACTCAAGGACGAAAAGATCATAGCGCGCGAGAGAACGCTGCGGACCGAGATCGACGCCGTGCCGCCTGTTTATGTCGACGCCGAACAGATTCAACTGGTGGTGCGGCAAATCCTCGATAATGCTTTCAAATATTCGCCCGTTGGTTCGCAGGTCACTTTAGGTGTTCGCATGGAAAACGGAGAAGCGGTCGTAAGCGTCGCCGACCAGGGACCCGGAATTCCCGAATTCGACATGCCCCAGATTTTCGATCGCTTCTATCGCGGCCGGCAGATACGCGACCGCATCCCGGGAACTGGAATGGGTCTCGCCATCGTGAAAGAGATCGTGGAAGCACACGGCGGCCGTATCTGGGCGCGCAACCTCCCTACGCGGGGAGCCGAGTTTTCCTTCACGCTTCCATTGGCCGGCTCCACAAGTCCATGACATCGGCACGCATTCTAGTGGTTGACGACGAACCTCAAATCCGCCGCGTGATGCGCACCCTGCTCACTAGCCACGGTTACATCGTTACCGACGCCCGCAGTGGCGATGAGGCTTTGGAGCGCTTGCGCGACGATAAGCCCGATCTTATTTTGCTGGACATGAATATGCCCGGTATGAGCGGCCTCGAAGCGTGCCGCGCGATTCGCTCCGGGTCTGAAGCAGCCATCATAATGCTCACGGTGCGCAACACCGAACCGGATAAAGTCGATGCCCTCGACGCCGGGGCCGACGATTACATCACCAAGCCGTTCCATACGCGGGAGCTTCTGGCGCGCATCCGGGCTGCTCTACGCCGCCTGCCGCTCGCTCCGGATTCGCCGGCCGCGATTGTGAAGATGGGAGCCATTGAAATCGACCTCGCCTCGCGAAGGTTGACTGTCGACGGCAACCCCGTGCGTCTCACGCCAA
>JBEKUT010000442.1:0-6076 GCA_049514735.1 Bryobacteraceae bacterium | reverse complement strand
ATCCACCCTCCGCCACCGACTCCGACAACGGCTCCGAAGTCGTTCAGTGCTCCTGCGCCAAAAAGCTCCACTGAGTTGGTGCCTGGCGCGAAGGGGAGAGGAACGGTTCCCGAAATGGTGCCGATGAAGGCCTGGCTTCCCCCAGTTCCAGCAACCTGCCCCGAATTGTTCAGAGCGTATGCGTTTAAACTGGTCCATCCGGAAGGTGGGGGTATTGGCGTTGTCACGGAGGCGTTTCCAATAAAGGACAGCGTCGTTGTCGGTCCAACGGAATAAGTCCCGGCCACCTCGTTCGAATTATTGATGGCAACCGCTGAACTCGATGTGGTGCCGGCCGGCACCGGCAGCTGGGTGGTCGCAGAGGTGTTACCGAGATAGCTTTGGCCAATACCACCGACGGTCCCGAAACCGGCCTCATAATCCGAAGCATTGATTACGGCTCCGTATGCGTAACTCCAACCTGCCGGCAGCGGCAGTTCCGTAACTGACGAGACAGTCGCTATAATTGCGAACCCGAGACCGCCAGGAAACTCGGTGGCGGCGATCTGGTTGTTGTCGTTGATTCCGGCCGGGTTGACAAATGTCGCGTCGGATGGAAGCGGAATCGCGGCACTCATGGAGGCCGTGGCGATGAACGCTTGATGAGCTGACCCAACGTAGCCACCACCCGACACCACGCCGGCGGCGTTGAGACCCGTCGCGTACACTTGCGTGAAGTTCGACGGCGCGGTGATCGTGGAAACGGAATAAAGAGATGAAATAGGTGGCGCGAGGATCAGCGTCCCAATCGTGTTGCCGATGTTGACGCTGAACCAGATATTCGCGTCAGGACCAAGCGCTAAAGCCCCGTCGAAATTCGTAAAATTGGGATCGGCGAATTCCGTGATCGTGCCGGTGATACTGATATTAGCGATCTTGCCTGCCCCCACCTCTGTAAACCACAGTTTGCCCTCGGGTCCCACCATAATTCCCCCCGGGCTTCCGTTGGGTGTGGCGAACTCAGTGATAGATCCCGTGGGCGTAATTCTTCCAATTTTATTGCCGCTCTGCTCGGTGAACCACAAATTCCCGTCTGGTCCACTTACGATGAACTGCGGGTTGCTACTGGCCGTTGGAATCGAGTACTCGGCGAACGTCCCCGAATAAGTGACTCTTCCGATCTTGTTCGAAAAACCCTCCGTGAACCACAGATTCCCGTCCGGACCAGCACAGATCCCTTGGGGAGCGGACGGGGACGTGGGTGTCGCAAACTCGGTGATGGTTCCCGATGGCGTGATTCTTCCGATCTTGTTCGCATTGCCTTCCGTGAACCAAACATTTCCGTCTCCTCCGCTGGCAATCCCTTCGGGAAAACTTGGCGACGAGGTCGTCGGGAATTCCGTGATGGTCCCTGAAGGCGTGATTTTCCCGATCTTGCTCCCGCTTGCTTCGGTAAACCAGAGGTTCCCATCCGGCCCGGAAGTGATCCCAAGTGGTTCGTTGCTGGGAGTTGGAATTGGGAACGAGGTTACCGCTCCCGATGTCGTGATTTTGACGATGTAGTCGTTACCGAAGTCGGTATACCAAACGTTTCCGTCCGGACCCGCCGTAATTCCCCGGGCAGTGTCGAATGCGTTTGTGTATTCCTTCGTCGTGACCACTTCGCCGATCCGATTCGCGTTGGACTCGACGAACCACATCTTGCCGTCGAACCCCGCGGCGATACCCCACGGCTGACTCCCCGACGTCGGAACAGAATACTCAGCGATCTGTCCGGAAGGCGTAATCCGACCAATTAATCCAGTGCTCTCGGTAAACCACAAATTGCCATCGCGGCCGAGCGTGATTTCGGTCGGACCATGGTTTCCCGATGGAATGGGGAACTCTGTCAGAACACCGGAGGGCGTTAACGTACCGATTTGCCCCAACGCATACTCCGTAAACCATAAGTTCCCATCCGGGCCGGCAGTGATTCCCTCCGCGCCAGTCGCAACAGTGATCGGAAACTCTGTAACCGCTCCGGAAGGAGTGATTTTGCCAATCTTGTTTATTTCAGAATCGACGAACCAGACGTTTCCGTCCGGCCCAGCCGTGATTCCTCCGGCGATCACATAATCGCCGTTCGGGACGGTGTACTCCGTGACGGTTCCAGCCATCGTGACTTTACCGATTATGTTTTGACCCGCCTCAGTGAACCAGACATTGCCGTCGGGTCCAGCTGTAATTCGGTTGGGGGCATCGCCATTCGGGACGGGAAACTCCGTAATGGTCCCGTCCAGAGTGATCCGGCCGATATTCCCTTGTAGCTCGCTGAACCAAACGTTTCCGTCCGGCCCCGTGGTAATCGCTTGTGGGCGGCTATTCGGCGTTGGGATCGCGTACTCCTGAAAGACGCCGGAAGGACTGATGCGGCCGATCTTATTCGCCGAGCGCTCCGCAAACCACATGTATCCATCCGGGCCTGCCGAGACGAACTTCGCACCGCTCGCCGAAGTCGGAATCCCATATTCGCCAATCGAGTAAGAGACGGTTGGACCGCCCGCGCCGGGCATCGCCGCAGCGGCTAGAACAAGAACGCCAATCGAAAGCCGTCCGATTAACTTCTCACTTTGAGACACACGTCTTCCAATGCCAGGAAACCGCGCCATATCGCTTCCTCCCACTTACTCGCTGGTTTATTGCGAACTCAATCAATGAAGCGTAAACGGCCGGAGTTTTGGGACAACCTGGTAAGTCGGGTTTAATGGCGTGGCTAAGTAAGCGTTTGCAGCGCTGTCGTATCGGTAGCGTGAATCCGTACTTCTAAAGCAGACCGCGGAAGCTGACGCCGGCCGATGAAGGACTCTACTGCTCCTGCAAAAGCGTCTCGATATCGGTAGCCGAGACAACCGGTAACTGCACCGTCGTCTGCCCGCCTTCCGTCAGCTCGAACGCTTCGCACCGCCCCGCCAGTTTCTTCAGCGCCGCCTCGTTTTGAATCAGCGCCCACGGTTGCGGGTCCGCGACCGCGCAGCCATGATATTTTCCCGGCGCCATATTGCCCATCTGAAAATGACGTTTATCGTCGAGATTCGTCGTTCTATTCCCCGTCTGCCACTGCGAGATGTCGTCCGTCCACACCAGCACGTTCAGAGTTTCGTCCGCTCCCGCATCTCCCGTGGCGGAGCCGTCGAGTTGCGCCCACTTCGTTCCGACTACGATTTTCAGTTTCCCTCCGGAGCTGCCTACGTCCAGATCCGCGCCGGGGAGATCCTCATCGTTCCACATTGTGGATTTCAGGTAGCCCGGCAAGCCCGCGACGAAGAAACGCCACTTCCCTGGAAAAATGCCGGCAATTGTGAACGTCCCGTCCTTCTGCACTTTCGGAGTTCCTTGCTGCCATGGATAATTCTGCGGCTCCGCTGGGAACATGTTGATCTGGAGGTTCTCAATCTGAATCGGTGTCTCCGCGTCTCCTTCCACGGCGATCGACCCGGTAATCGTCGCTCCCGGCGACAGCGTAATCTCGATCCGATCCAACTGCGTCGTTCCCACTTCTACCGGAACCTTCGTGTACAGCATGTGTTCGATCCCGTTGCTTGGCATGGCGAAAGCCTCCAGGTTGTACGATCCGGGAGCCACGTTACGAAACTGGAATTTTCCGGCCTGCTCTACTTGTGCGCCATACTGTATGGCCTGCGCCAACTGCGGGTCGCGCGCATGAAGATTCACCTGGATATTCGCGGCCGATTCGGGCGCGCTTACATGCCCGCGGACCGTCATGGCCGCAATCGGGTGCATACGGAAATTAATCCCGCTCGCCTCAGCGCCGGCTGCAACTTTGATCTGCGTTGCTCCAGTGAGATCCGCGCCGCCAGGATAAAAGAGCGTAGCGTAGGTCTGCGTGGGAACATCCATATTCGGCCCACGTTCCACAAACGCGTGCGGCAGCGGCCGCGATTGGAAACAGTTGCACATTACGAAATACTTTCCTGGCTGCACGCCCGCGAACGTGTAATCCCCATTTTCATCGGACTGCGCGTTGTTCCTCTGCTCCAGCCTCCGCGCGCCTTGGCTCTCTTCATACTGCATTAGCATCGCTTGGCAACCTGGTAGCGGGGCGCCATCCTCGTCCAAAATACGCCCCGCAATGGAACTGTTCGGAGTGAGCGCAATGGTAATGTCCGAGATCTTCGCGTCCGCCTCCAGTTTTACTTGTTGAACCGTCCCTGCGCTGGCGCGCCGTCTGGATCTAAATCCCCCGTATCCACTCGCGTTCGCCTGCAGCATAAAGCTCCCCTCGGGCAGATCCTTGAACATGAAGTGACCGGTGGCGTCAGTGGAGGCGCTCAAGTTGGCATTGCCCTGCAGCATCACCTGAGCTTTCTTCACGGGCTGTTGCGTGATCGCATTCACCACCGTGCCTTCAATCACGCCCTTGCCCGTCGCCTGCTGACCCGGCTGCTGCATAATTGAAACGTGACCAAGCTGGGCCGACGACACAGCTCCCCCAAGAAGAAACAACATCCAGAATGGAGCGCGCATCAATTGCCTCCCGCCGGCCGGACGATCAGCTTTAGATCCTGAGACGTCTTTTCACCCTCTTTAAGTTCCACTGCTACCGCGCTCTTCGCCAACGGCTTCAGACCTTCGATATCCTCCTCCGACCGGAGGTCGAAGTCCTCTAGCGCATACAATTTATACGCGCCCGGCATAAGTCCCAACATCCGATAGCGGCCTTTTTCATTCGAGAAAGCGCGCCGTCGAAAACTGACCACATCCTGGAAACGGCCCGCCGGCATCAGAACCACCGGCGCCTGCACGGGATCGCCCGCCGCATTCGTCACTTGGCCCTCCAACGACGCGCCATTCGTCGCGATGACAATATTGAGAGGCGCGGCCGTCGACGATGTAATCCGCATTTCCTCCGTCAGCACATCCTGATCGCCCAGCAGCATTGATTTCATATAGCCGCCCTTCGGCACGGGCCCCGCTTCGATATCCCAGATGCCAGGCGGCACACTGGGAATTTTGTAGGTCCCATCGGGATTCACGGTGGCGCGAAATGGCGGACCGTTCCAGGGAACGTCGTCGCCAGGAACCAGCGAGACGAAAGACGCAGTATGATTGGCTGCGTCCCGCCCGGTGACGGTGACTGTCCCGCTGATCGTCACTCCCGGTTCGAGAGGGATGTTGATCTCGGGATTGTTCTCGCCAATATCGATATGCTGCACGCCGCGATACTGTTTCTCGCCCACCACCGCCTGGGCAACCAGAATGTGTGGACCGGGTGTGGCGTTCGGGATAAAAAAGGCGAAATCCGGGAGGTTCGCACTAGTCCCGCCCGCAAATCCAAACCGACTCACCGGTTGCGACAACATTACTTGCGCGCCGTCCATCAGTCCCGCAATATTCGGAGGCGGAATCACGTGTCCCTGTATCGTCACAGCCGGCCGCGACACCCCACGAAAATCGATTCCCGAAAGCTCTTTCCCGCTTTCGATCGTTAACACTGCGGCAGCGGCGGGATTTTCGGTCCCCGGATAGAACTGCCGCAAATAAACATACTGTCGCGGCGGCGGAGCGGCCGCGCTGACTTCCGAGCCTTCGTGAGTCGTAGTCCGGTTGTTCTGCTCCAAAACGACGTTGTACTTGCCAGCTTGGAGATTCGAAATTCGATAGTGACCATGGCTGTCCGTAGACGCCATCGGCCCGCCCCAGGAGTTCTTCGCGCGCGTAAGCCACGCGGGCTGCGCCGCCACCATGGCGCCCTCTGCCGGCTCGCCGTCGTCGTCGAGAACCGTCCCCGAAATCGCGCCCAAACGAAACAACGGGATGACCAGATCCGAGCGTGTCTCGCCAGCCTGCAAAACAACGATGTTGGGCTTCGCATGAAGCGCGTTTTGGAAACCTTGAAAGTCGGCGCGTACCTGATACCGGCCGGGAGGCAGGTATCCGAAGGCGAAGTGCCCGGAATCGTCCGTCCATGCCAGGGCGTCCATCAACTTCGCCCCCAGCATCGTCAGCGTGACATTGGCCTTGCGCAGCGGAGTCTTAGCCCCGCCATCCAAAACCGTCCCCGCGATTAACCCATAAGTAGGGGCCGTCTGAGTAGGAG
>JBEKUT010000441.1:0-6093 GCA_049514735.1 Bryobacteraceae bacterium | reverse complement strand
TTAGCACAACGCCCCGATTCACAGTTTCAGATTCGCCGCCTAAGCGAACTCGAGGTTTCGCGCGAAGTGAGCCGCGAGGCTTCGCGCGCGACCCAGCCCGATGAAGCCCTGCACGCGTTTGCCTCCCTTGTCTTGCGGATAAAAGGTGTGCGAGCCATGAAAATCGAGGATGCCCCCGCGATCGAGCCTTTGGTCGCAGGTCCGCTGGCTTGGCGAGACGGCGCCCGTTCGGCGCCGCGCGGCGCGGTGGTCGCGGATATTGCGGCTGCTGGCCGCCGCTGGGGAACATTGCGGCTGCAATTTGATTTGGAGCAAATCAAAATGGAAGATCCCCTGGCCTTCGCGCGTTTCCTGGGGCAACAGACAGCCATTTTGCTGAACCGGTTCGACCTGGAACGCGAGCATGGCCGGATTCTGGAGAAGGTCACCCGATTTCAAACTCGGCTTGCCACCCGCAAAGTGTTCGAACGCGCTAAAGGCGTGCTTTCCCACAAGCGCCGCATCACGCAACAGGAGGCGGCGCGGCTGCTTCTGAGCTATCGGCGTAACTCCGGCTGCCCGATGCGAGTCGTAGCCGAAGCCGTCATATTCGACGCGGCCCAAACCAAGCGCTTCGCCTCACCTCCTGAAAGGGATCGATATGCCAGAACGCGAAAGACAGCATAGATCGCTCACCGATTGGTGGCCCGTGATCGCGGCGTTGGGCGCCGCCGCCGTCGTTCGTCTAGGATTAATCCCCCACATTCCCTGGTGAATAATAATGAGTGACGCCGCAACCGCACCATCCGATTCCATTGCATTTCACTCTTCGCTGGGTTTTCTGCGCGTCGTCCCGGGGATTCTCTTGCTTGCCGCGATCGGCTATCTGGGCAAGCGCACCGAGCAGAGCATCGCGGCTTACGGGAAGGCGCACCACATCGCACTGCCGAATATTGAATATGTGTTGTGGGCGATCCTGTTTGGGCTGATCGTCGCGAACACGGTGGGCGTACCGGCGCTGTTCCAAGCGGGCGTTCGAACTTACGACTTCTGGCTGAAGACCGGCATCGTGCTTCTGGGCGTGCGCTTCCTGCTGGGCGATGTTTTGAGGCTCGGAGGCGTGAGCCTGGTATTGGTCGCGATTGAACTCGGAATATCCATCGCGCTCATGACGCTTCTGGGCAAGTGGCTGCGCTTGCCGCCGAAGCTGACTTCACTGCTCGCGATCGGGTCCTCGATTTGTGGCGTGTCGGCGATCATCGCGGCGAAAGGCGCCATCGACGCCGACGACGAAGATGCGTCCTATGCCATTGCCGCGATCCTGGCGCTGGGAGCATTCAGCCTGTTCGCTTTCCCAGCGATCGGACACGCGCTGGGGCTGTCGGATCACGCGTTCGGATTGTGGGCGGGCCTGGCAGTGGATAACACGGCCGAAGCCACCGCGGCTGGCGCGCTGTATTCGGACGCGGCGGCTAAGTTTGCGGTTCTCGCCAAGACGGCGCGCAACGCGACCATCGGATTCGTCGTGCTCGGCTACGCGATTTATTGGGCGCGCAAGAGCCATCGTACGGGGGTCGAGAACAAGGCCGCTTTCCTGTGGCAAAAGTTTCCGAAATTCGTGCTCGGGTTTCTTCTGATTTCTATTCTGGCGACGGTGGGCGTATTCACGAAACCGCAACTCACCGATATCGCCAATCTCTCGCGTTGGGCGTTCCTGTTGACCTTTGCGGGCGTGGGCCTGCAGACCAATATCAGAGAGCTGCGGAAGCAAGGTTTGCGGCCGCTGTTGGTGGGCGCCGCCGGCGAATTTGCAATCGCCGGGATCACGCTGGCGCTCATCGTTGGCGCATCCCGCGGGCTCGGGATCTTCTGAAAGGAGTATCGGATGAACAGCAACCATTCCAGACCATTCTTTCTGGGCGTCGCGGTGGCGTCCGTCATTTTCGTCGGAGCGCCGATGGTCCGCCAGGCGCTGGCACAGTCCACGCCGGCTGCCTCTGCCGCTCCCGATAAGCCGTATATCGTCGAATGGGTCTACAAAGTCAAATACGGCTATCAAGACGAGTTCTTCGATATCTTTCGTAAGTATCAGGTTCCGATTCTCGACAGAGAGAAAGAGCTCGGCTATGTGACGAATTACACGATTTACTCGCCGAGTCTGCACACCAGTGAAGACGCGCGCTGGGATTACCGGGTGATTATCACTTATCGCAGCCAGTCTGCCGCGGGACACGCTTCAGAGATAACGAAGCAGCTCTTTCCGGACGACGCCACGCTGAAAAGAGAAGAGCGACGCCGCTGGGAGCTGACGCTGGTGCACTGGGACCTGCCAATTCATGCGGTGGACCCCAAAGGCGGCGCTGAATGATCAGGCTCAGAATCACTCACTCCACTGGCGTGCCGTAGGGCATTACGGCTTTGACTCCCTGCGTGTTCTCTTGAGTCGCGATGCGCCATTCGCCTGCGGATTGCTGGAGATCGTAAATCTGCGCCTCATTGCGATCGCTATACACGAACTCGACGCGCATGCGAACTTCATTCGCGGCGACGGACTGCGGTTCCTGAAGCGCGACTCCTTTGACCGTGTTGTTGAACGCGCGGATGTAATCGGCCAGGGACGACTCGCCTTTTTCTTTCACGATCTGGCGCAGTGAGCTTTCCATCTGGCCGGTATAACAGGTCAAATATTTGCGAACGTCGCCATCGCGGGCTGCGTCCAGCATGCGATAAACGGTGTCCTGTGGCGTCGCTGCCGTGGCGGTGGTCCGCAGAATCTGGGCTGGTCCCCACGCTGCGCGTTTGGCCGCCGCCAACGCTAATGCGCCCGCCAGGATCAGGACCGTTGCGATGTGCGCTTTCCGCTCGCGCGTCATGGATTCCTCGCTGGCGGTGCGCTGTCACCCTTCCTGATTATGGTCAAGTCGAAATTGCCGTTCTTATCCACGATCAGCTTCCTGATCCTGGGCAGGACCTGCTCCATTGTTTCCACGTACAGACGCCGGCCGTTGACCTCGGCCGCTCGCGCGTACTCGGCGGCGACCAGCTCGAAGCGCGCGGCATCGCCTTTGGCCTGGTCGATCTTGCTCTGCTTGTAACCTTCGGCCGATGACGTCAACTGCTGGGCTTCACCCCGCGCGCGCGGCACAACGTCGTTTTCATAGCCGAGGGCTTCATTATAGATGCGAGCGCCATCCGCACGCGCACTGGCGACGTCCCGGAACGCATCGGCCGCTTCGGGCGGAGGCGTCACCGTTTCGATGTTGACGCTGGCGATCCGCACGCCCACGCCATAGCGATCGATGATCTGCTGCGCTGCCCCGCGGACCTGTTCCTGAATCGCGGTCTTGCCCGTGGTGAGAATTGCATCCACGGGATTCAGGCCGATGCGGCGCGCCATCTCGGTTTCCACTGCAGCGGCTACGCTCTTGGCGACGTCCTGAGTGCCAAATAGATACTGAGCCGGGGTTCCCACGGAGTACTGCACCACGGCGCGCAGGTTGATGATGTTCTGGTCGCCGGTCATGAACTGGGAGGCCAAGGGTTGCGTGCGGCCGAGTACCGTATCGGGCAAATCTCCGCCGACCACCAGGCGCTGTTGCTGCTGGACCTTCAGTTTGCCGACGCGATCGATGGGCCAAGGCAGGGCCATGTGGATGCCCGGAAAGACGCGCGGCTCGACCACCGCTCCGAAACGGGTGACGACGGCTTGTTGATCCGCCCGCACGATGTACACTCCGCTTAGAAGCCAGAGGGCGCCGGCGGCCCAAGCAATCTGGCTAAGGCGGTGACGATCCAGTCCAAGGATCTTTACCGGTTGCGGATGTTCGTGGTGCGGGTGTTCGTGATGATGGTCTTCGTGATGATGATGCTCGTGCGGATGCCCGTTATGGTGGTGATGATGCGGTTCGAGCGCCGGAGCCGTGCTCATTGCGCACCAGCCTCGCCTTTCATGAGTACTTTGAGCAGCTCAGAATCCGAGCTCAGGATTGCGGTGGTCTTGTCGTCCAGGATCTTTTTATAGGATTCCAGACTGCGGACCAGCTTATAGAATTTCGGATTGCGTGAATAAGCCTTGCTGTAAATCCGTGTTGCGGCCGCATCGCCTTCTCCGCGAGTTTTTTCCGCGTCCTTATAGGCGGCGGCCAGAATCTCGTCGCGCTGCCGGTCGGCGTCGGCGCGGATGCGTAGCGCCTGCTCCTCGCCTTCCGCGCGGTATTGCCGGGCGATGCGCTCGCGTTCCGCGCGCATGCGGGCATAGACGCTTTGCTTGTTCTGTTCCGGCAGATTCAATCGCTTGATCCGCACGTCCACGATCTCAATGCCGTACTGCGTTAACGCCGAGCTTCCCGTTGAAGCTGTCAACTGATCGAGAAACGCTGCCGATTGCATGCCCTCCGCATTGGCGGCGACGATGGAGTCCAGATCGTGAGTGCCCAAAACCGCCGATAAACCCGACCACACTACATCGTGAAGGCGCATCTCCGCGGAGACAGGATCTCCCACGGTCTCGACGAAATGTTTGGGGTCGCGAATGCGCCACGCGACGTAGCTTTCGATGACCAGGTTCTTCTTGTCGCGCGTGAGAAATTCGCTCGGCCGCGGATCGTACACACGCAGCCGCCGGTCAAAGTAGGTGATGCTTTGGAACGGCCACTTGGCATGCAAGCCCGCGTCAGTAATGGTCCGGACCGGCTGGCCGAATTGGGTGATGAGCGCAAATTCGGTTTCGCGGACGGAGAAGAATGTCAGCCACGCGAGCAAGACCAAAGCTACTGCCGTGGCGGCGCGATAGTGTGTCTTTATATAATGCATGATTTGTTCCTACTGTCCCGATCCCAAGACGCCCGGGGGAGCAACCTCGACGCCATCTTCCAACAAGAGCAGATGACGGCGCCCCTTCGATGAATCCAGAATCAATTTTTTCTTACCCGGCAACACTTGTTCCATGGTCTCCAGATACAGTCGCAGCCGATGTATGGCTGGCGCGGTGTTGAAGGCGCTCTCGGCCAGATCGAAGCGGCTGCCATCGCCGCCGGCGCGCTCCGTGCGGCTGACTTTGTAACCGGCAGCGGACTGCAGCCGCGCTTCGGCGTTACCGCGCGCCAGAGCCACCTGTTCATTGCGATATCCTTCGGCTTCGTTGATCAAGCGGTTCTTCTCTTCGAAAGCCGCGGACACTTCCCGAAACGCATCCACAACTTCGATGGAGGGATGAACGTCGAGCATTTTCACGCGGACCACTTTCACACCCGTACCGTAGCGATCCAGCTTTTTCTGCAGCGCCAACGCGACGCGGGCTTCGATCGTTTGCCGGGACGTCGTAAGTACGTCATCGAGCGGCGCGGTGAACACGGTGGTCTGCAGAGCGGATTCGGCGGCGGTGCGGACCGTCGCGTCGCCGTCCAGTTGCTGGAACAAAAAATCGTCCGGCTGGGCCAGCCGATAATGCACCACGGCGTTGACTTCGATCATGTTCTGGTCGCCGGTGAGCATCAGCGATTCCTCCGGTTTGCTCACGACGCGGCCGGAGCGATGCTGCACGTTCCACTCGTAAGCGTCCGGTTCGGCTTCGTTGCTGGCGGCGTTGGAGCGGAAACCGATCTCGACCACGCGTATGTTGCGTCCGCGCAGGCGCGTTAATCGCTCGATGGGCCACGGCAACTTGTAGTGCAGGCCGGGCTCGCGATACGGCAGTATCTTACGGCCAAAGCGCTCGATGACGCCGGTCTCATTCGGCGCGAGCGAATAGAAGCCGTTTAGCAGGATCAGCACCGTGAGGGCAACGAGGACTGGGCGGGCCAGCTCGCGCCGCCTAGCCACCGCGGCATCGAACCAGCGCTTGGGATCCACGTGCTGTGACAAATGGTGCAGCCGGTGCGAGAGATCGTGCAGCGTGGCAGTCGAGAGCGAGGAGAAGCGGCCCGGATAACTTTCTATTCGCAGCAGGCGCAGAGAATTCAGGACTACCAGCAGGGACGCAACCTGGTGCGTGACGGCCGCACCAATGGGACCCAGTGCGCCGGTTGCAGCGGCCGTTATGGCAACCGCGTTTACCACCCCCGCGAAGATGATGATGTTTTGCCAAACCGTGCGGATGGCGCGGCGGCTGACCTC
>JBEKUT010000440.1:0-6101 GCA_049514735.1 Bryobacteraceae bacterium | reverse complement strand
AGGGACTTCGTGCGTGGGGAGCGGATAATCCGGTAATGGACGCCCCTTACGTGCGCCCAGAAGGAAAAGCCGCTTTCGATCTTGCGGAACACCGTAGTTGGCAGCATTGAGAACGCGGTAGTCTTCCACTACGCGATAGCCACTGCTACGGAATGCCTGGATTATTTCCTCAAGGAATTTGCGGTGCTCGCCTATCGTCAATCCACGCACGTTTTCGAAAACGAAATAGGACGCGTCGAGATCTACGACGAGCCGCACGAAGTGATGAACGAGGGAGTTGCGAGGATCGTCCAGGGCGCGCTTCCCGATGAGGCTGAAACCTTGACATGGGGCGCCCCCGAAAACAACGTCAACTCGACGATCTTGAATGCTGGAGTTATTGCGTATGTATCTCCCATCGATGTCGGCAACGCTGCGGCAGATGGAAGAGCAGCCGGGAAAGTTGAACTCGTGCGTTGAGCAATGGATGGGGTCGTACTCAACACTGGCGGCAACGTCGAACCCAGCCTGCTCGAAGCCGAGACTCATACCCCCGGCGCCTGAAAACAGGTCGATTCCTAGAGGTCTTTTTCCGTTCCTTCTCACGAAACAAAAATCCTAACCTTTGTTTTAGCACTTTCGGGGGAGGACCGGAACACTTGATGATACTTCGAATGGGGCCTGTTTAGCAAACGGTCCCTGTCCCCGCTTCTCCTTATCGGCCGCCCAGGGCATGGTAGTGCCACATTTTTCGAATGGCGACTCGCAAGGGGGAGGCTGGAATGCGGATAGGAGAAAAGGAACTGCGGCGGAGATCGCGCGCTCCGAGTTTGCACACGCCGATCTTCAGGGCGAACTCTTCGATCGCATCCCGGACTGGAACCGTCCGGGCGCGACGTCCAACACGAATCAATCGATCGTTACGGGCGCAAGTTGGCGTGATTCAGATTGTATCCGTCGCTATCCTGCACGCCTTTACGGTTCGTGATTCAGCCAAGCTGACTATGAATAGCGTTAAGGAGCATCTTTAGATCATGCACAGGTTTGCCCGAATTCTTGAAGGATGTGAGAGTTATTGGAGGCCGGGACGGCTAAATCCGGCCTTACCGCTCTGCTATCTGAGGGTGGAGCCGCCGCGGCGTGCCGCACTCATAGCCGTTTACAAAAGCAAGGACGAGTTGCTAACACCGATCCATGTTGACGACCGGGAGAAGGATTGGTCGGACTGGGTCGCCAAGCACTTACAAACCGATTATCAGAGGGAATCCTTCGGTCGAATTCGGTTATCTCGACAATCTTACTAAGTTCAGCGCGGACGCCGAATGCGTTCGGTCCAGACGACCTGCGTATTCTCTCGCGAGTGAGCTCGTTAGTCTGAACTCGATCTTTCCAACCGATGGCGATAGACGAGAGACATCCGGCCGGATTATCATTGTGCCTTGACTGCTGGATCGATCGCGGAATGGAACACGTTACTGGCGGTGCAAGCGGGCGCCGCGGCCACCTTGATGGGATTGGTGTTTGTCGCGGTATCCATCAATCTGGGCAAGATCATAACGATTTCAGGACTGACTGGACGCGCGGCTGAAACGATCCTGCAGTTTCTCGAAGTCTTTTTCATATCTACGGTAGCGTTGATCCCGCGTCAACCCACCAGGTCCGTTGCGATCGAGTTCCTGATTATCGGCTTGGTTTTTTGGACGGTGCAAATTGCGGGACAAATTCGTTACTTGAGGGTGAGAACCGGCCAGCCCTGGAGTTGGTTCGTATCGAGAGCCGTGGCGTGCCAGTTCGCGACCGTCCCGTTCTGCGTTGCCGGGGCGTCGCTCCTTTACGATTTCAGCGGCGCATTCTACTGGCTAGTACTCGGTTTCATCTTCTCGTTTGCGGCAGGGGTTCTCAACTCCTGGGTTTTGCTGGTGGAGATACTTCGATAGTTACTCATTATGCAGCGCATGCAGCGGATCGATGCGCGTGGCGCGGCGCGCGGGAACGTAGTTCGCGATGAAAGCTACCATGAGGAGCAACGCCGCGACTCCGGCCATCACCACGGGATCGAGCGGCGCGACGCCAAACAGCATTGCGCGCACAGCCGAGGCGAGCGCGGCGGCGCCAGCCATTCCCACCAACAAACCAATCATCGCGGTCTTTATTCCTCTCGAGACCACCAACGTCTCGAGTTGTCGTGGCGTAGAGCCCAGCGCCATGCGGATTCCGAATTCGCGAGTCCGTTGCGCTACGCCGTAAGAAACCACTCCATAAATTCCGAGCGCGGCTAACAGCATCGAGAGACCGGCGAAGATCGCGAGCACCGCCGTCGAAAGGCGCGGCGCGGTGTCCGCCAGCGACATATATTCGTCCATGCTGCGGATCTGAAACACCGGCTGGCCGCGGTCCACCGACCACACGGCCTGCTTCACGGCTCTTACCACCGAAGGCGTGTCCATGGTGGTGCGCACCGCGATTGCCATGGCCTTATCGGGCATCTGCTCAAAGGGGGCGTAAATGGTAGGCTCCGGCACTTTGTCGAGGCCGTAATGATGCACCTGGCCGACGATGCCGGCGATTTCCCGGTATTCGCCCCATAACCGCATGCGGCGGCCGATTGGATCCTCGTTGGGAAAATATTGCCGCTCCAATGTTTCGTCGATCAGTATCACCGGCGGGGCGTTGGGGCCATCGCGATCGGAGAGCAGCCTCCCACGCAGCAGCGGGATTCCCATCGTGTTCAGATATTGCGGGCTGATGCGGCGGAAGTCGGCAACCAGGGCTTCACCTGCAGGCAAAGGACGCTTTTCGATGGTGAAATATTCGCGGTCGTTTTGCTGGCCGAGCGGCAGCACGTCGCTCAGGCCGGCGGATTGAATGCCGGGTATTTGCTCGACATTATCGATTACGCGGCGATAAAAAGCGGCCTGTTCACGGTCGCTCTTGTACAGATTATCGGTGGGAAGGCGCAGCCGAAACGTGAGGACATGATCGGGCCGTATGCCCGGATTCACGTGTTGGAGATTGACGAAGCTCCGCAGGGCGAGTCCGGCTCCGATCAGCAGCATGCTGGCGAGCGCAACTTCACCGGCCACGAGCCAACTCCACAGCTCCGTCCGGCCTTGCGGCGAAGAGGAGCTGCGGCCGCCCGATTTCAAGGCGTCGTTCAAGTCGCCGCCGGCCGCATAGAGCGCGGGAAGGAGTCCGAAAATCAGCGCGGCAACGATCGAGATCGACAGCGCGAAGAGGAGAGCGCCGCCATCCACGTTCAACGCCGGGCGCAAAACCTCGGCTCCGGCGTCCGACATGGGCAGCGTGCTGGGCAGAACTGCGTTCAGCAGATCCACGCCCCACACCGCGAAAAAAGCTCCGAGCGCGCCGCCGGCGAGGCTGAGTAGCAAGCTCTCACTCAGAATCTGCGAGATCAGACGGCTACGCCGCGCGCCCAATGCGGCTCGAATTCCCATCTCTTTGCGCCGTCCCGTAACGCGCGCGAGCAACAGACTCGCCACGTTCACGCATGCGAGCAGGAGAAGCAGTCCCACCGCTCCCAGCAGCAATAGCAGCGCGGGCCGAATGTATTCGTAGAGCGCCTGTTGCATGCCGACCACAGTCACATCCCAGCCCGCGAGCCGCGGCGTCTGCGCATCGATGCGGCGCGCAATGTCGCTCAACTCGGCCTGGGCCTGAGCGATGGTGACATTCGGTTTCACCCGCCCGATGACGCCGAAATCATGATCCACCCGGCTCTTGGCGCGCAGTTGCGCGGCCGGCCAGGGCACATAGAGATCGGTGGGCAGCAGATGATAGAAATCCGGAGTCAGCACGCCGATCACGGTGTACGGCTCGCTATTCAAAGTGAAAGCTCTGCCGATGACGTGCGGGTCCGATCCGAAGCGGCGTCTCCAAAACTCGTTCGAGAGCACGGCCACCGGAAAGCGCGCTTGACCCGCGCCCTCAGCGGGCGTAAAGCTGCGTCCGAGAATGGTGCGCGCGCCGAGCATCGAGAGGAAATTCGTAGTCACTCGCAGACCGGTTATCTGCTCGGGCTCGCCCTCGCCGGTGATGGTGCCGGTGCCGACCTCGAGCAGCGCCATCTCGTCGAAGGATTGACTCTGCCCCTGCCAGTCGAGAAAATTCGGTCCCGAAGGTCCCTCGCGCTTGATGCCATCCTTCAAATCCGTTTCCCAGATCAGCGCGAGCCGATCGGAATTGGGATAGGGCAACGGACGCAACACTACCGAGTTAACGACGCTGAAGATGGCGGTGTTGGCGCCGATGCCGAGCGCCAGCACCAGGAGGGCGACGATGGTAAATCCTGGCATCTTGCACAAGGTGCGGGCGGAGTAGCGCAAGTCCTTCAGCAGGGTGAGCATCACGTGTTTAGTGGCATGTGAAGTTCCGTTGGCAAGTTACTGAGAGTATTGAATACGTCGGTGCTAGTGTGAGGAGCGAGTGTCCGCCTGCGAGAAATACCGTTGCGTTTGTGATAAACCTGGAGCATCGGGTAAACATGCGGAAATCGATATTTGTGGCTTGCGCTGCCGCGATAGCCGGAGCGCTGACTGCATTTCCCCAAGCCGCGCCGCCGGCCTCTTATAATTGCGAACCGGTGAATCCGAACGCCACGCCAGAAGCTAGGGCGCTGCTCAAGAATCTATGCGCTATTTCGGGCCAGGGCATTCTGTCGGGCCAGCATAACTTCCCCAATCAGCGGTCGCAGGATACCGATGCGGTATTTGGGGACACCGGCAAATACCCCGCTATCTGGGGCTCCGATTTTGGATTCTTAGACGGCGAGGATAAGGATTCCATCGTGCATCGCGACTTGACGATCGCTGAGGCGAAGAAGCAGGCTGCGGCCGGCTCTATTATTTATCTGTGCTGGCACATGCTGCGTCCGACCGAAGATGAGCCCGGCAAGGCGGGCGAGAACGGCCGGCCCAGTGAAAGCTGGCGTGGCAGCGTGCAGGCGCGTCTCAATGACGAGCAGTGGCAGGAGCTGATTACTTCGGATTCGCCGCTTCACAAACGTTGGGAAAAGTATATGGACACGGCCGCCGGTTATTTGAAGCAGCTTCAGGATGCGCATATTCCCGTCTTGTGGCGTCCCATGCACGAGAACAACGGCACGTTTTTCTGGTGGGGCGGGCGTCCCGGACCGGCGGGCACCGCCGAACTGTATCGCGAAGTTTACTATCGCATGGTGAATGTCCATCATCTGGATAATCTGCTGTGGGTGTGGAATCAGAATGGTCCCGCTCCGTTTGGCGAGTTTCACCAATTCTTTCCCGGACAGAGCTTTGTCGATGTGGTGAGTTATGATAACTACCGGTCACTGGACGATCGATATTACTGGGAGATTCTCGATTTAGCCAACGGGAAGCCAGTGGCGCTCGGCGAGGTGGGAACGCCGCCTCCGGCCGAGGTGTTGAAGTCACAACCGAAGTGGGTATGGTTTATGGTGTGGGGCGGGATGGTTACCGGGCAGCCCGACAAGATGAAGGCGGCATATGACAATCCCTGGGTGATTAGCCGGGGCGATCCGCTGCCGAAGTAAGTGAATCGCTCGTTTGCCGTCTAAAGGGCCAATGGGGTTGTGTCGATCTCTTACGATCTCTTATTTCAATGGGAACGTCAATTGACGGACTTTTTCAGCGAGAGCTTGAACGCCGCGGGATTGCATTCACGAGGGACTCAGGGACCGGCGGGTATTCACTCAAGACAGGGGAGAGGACGCAGTTGATATCTCTGGAGAACCTCGCTCGCGAGTACGCTATCGATCGCGATCCGGAATGTGTGCCACGGTTTGTGGACGCCATTCTACACGGCGGCTTCCTTCTGGACTGGAAGATAGCCCGTGAATCCGTTCTCTTCTGCCTGGAACCCAACGACTATGTCGAAAGCTGTGATCTTCGGCTGCCTGTCTCGAGGCAGGTTGATCGCGTTCCCGTGTAGGTCGACAAGCGTTTGAGAACTTGTCTCTGGGTTACTCAAGGCATGCTCGAAACGTGGGCCGTTTCAGTGGATGAGTTTACTCAAGTTGCCTCAGCTAACCTGGCCTTGGCATTAAGTTCCTCGAAGGTGGAGTACAGCGAAATTCAGAATGTAAAACGCGGCTTTTTTGAGACGGA
>JBEKUT010000439.1:0-6106 GCA_049514735.1 Bryobacteraceae bacterium | reverse complement strand
GCAACCCCACCGCGACGGTGGACAGGCTCAGTTCATCGAACGGCCCGTCGCCGACGAGGACAGTCCGTGGTTATCCAAGCTTCTGGAATGGGCTCAACGGCGCCTCGCGGAGGATTTGCCCACAGAGCGATTGGCGCGTCAGGTTGCGGTGAGCAAGAGGACTTTGACGCGGCGTTTTATCGAGACGACGGGGATGAGTCCGGGGGCATGGGTCACGGGGTTGCGGATCGCCCGCGCGAAGGAGCTACTGGAGACCACAACACTGGCGGTAGAAGAAGTGGCGGACAAATGCGGATTCGGCTCTGCTTTTGCGCTGCGGCACCATTTTCGGAAGCGGCTGCAGACTAGTCCTTTGGCGTATCGGGCCGGCTTCCGTTCACGATAGGTTGGGCGGGGTTCGTTCAACGGCGGCTGGCGGTTTCCATGACCGCTTCCCGTGCGATTCGTGTCTCCTTTTCAAGCGGCGGAAGGCCGAGACGGGCCACCTCGGCGGCAATCACAGCCATCGCCCTGCCCGCTTCCGCCCGGCGTCCGCTATTTGCCTCTATCAAACATCGCGCGATGCGGAATTGGACGACGGCCTCGATCGGGAAGGCTTTTCCGTTAGGAGACGGAATCCGGTCGAGGACCGCGGACGCTTCGGCGACAGAGCCGCGGGCGATTAAGGCGCGAGCAAGCAAGGCGGCGGCGTCCAGCCGGTCGCCCTCGCGTCCGGCTGCCGCGAACTTATCCATAGCGGTGCGGGCCAATCGGGCGGCGTCCTCGCCCTGACCCGCAGCCATGCTCAGACGAGCAAACGCCATCGCGGTTTCCGGCTGGGCGAAGCCGCCCGGGGTCTTGCGGTCGATATCGCGGACTTCCTCGAAGCTCGTGCGCGCTCCCGCCAGATCGCCCTCTTGCATCTGGGCATCGCCGAAATCGAGGAGCGTCATGCCCAGGTCCCAGCCGTTATTCACCTCCCGCAGAATACGAAGGGCGTTGCGATACTTCGCGATGGCCTCCGGAAGCATGCCTCCGAGCGCTAGCGCGTGCGCGAGCGTTGCCTCGCTGAGGCCGATACTTTCCGGGTCACTCGCTTTGCGCGACGCGTCAAGGGCCTGTTCACCCATGGCTCGGGAGTCCTCGAGGCGGCCTTCCGCCGCCAATATGTCCGCGAGGTCTAAGAGCACCGGATACGTTTTCAGCGGCCCCATTTCGGAGCCTACCTTTAGCGCGGCGTGAGAGTCCGCCTCGGCGGCTTGGAGGTCTCCCTGCAACCTTTCTGTGTAAGCGAGTCCCTGCAGTGCGTTGAGCTTTTCGAGCAGATTACCCATTTCATTGGCGATCTCAAGAACGTCGGCGTACAGGGGCCGCGCTCTTGCGGGCGCGCCAGTTCCGGCAAAATTGTTCGCCTCAATGCGGTATGCGGCCGCCACACAGGCGCGATCGCCTAATTCAGCGCAAATACGCCGGGCTTCGGCGCGGACGTCGGCACAGCCGGCCAACCCCAGGCTCTGCATGGCGCCCGATTCGAGCAAGCGGGCTCGCGCATACTGGAGCCTGGCGCCATTTTGTGCAGCCTTCTCCGCGGCTGCGTGAGCCGACCGGCGTGTATGCTCAAAATCGGCGAGTCCGCCGGCGGCTTGCGCTTCCTGAAGGTCGATGCGCGGATCGTCTCGCAGCGGCGGTGGCAGATTTCGCAAGGCGCTTACCGTGACGAGCGCGTCCTGAGCTTTGCCGCCTCCCGATTGTGCACTGGCCAGTAGCAGACCATACTCGAGATCGTCAGGCAAAAGCGTAACCAGGGCCTGATACACCTGGATGGCGCGCGGCCAATCGTGAGCCATAGTCCGGTAGCGGCCTTCGATATCGAGTTGCTCCACGCGTCCCAGCGCCGCCGAGGAATCGAGCGCCTCTTTCGCTTCCTGCCTCGCGCGATCATCCAGTCCGAGCAGAGAGAACGCCGCCGCCAAGCCGGAATGAACCAAAGGATTCGAGGGCGCAACCGCAGCGGCGCTTTCCAGGTACTGGCGAGCGCCAAGGGCATCCGATTGCCGCAGACGCTCCATTCCCCGCGCGTAAGATTCCATGGCGACAGGGTCGACAGGAGGGAACCCCAAGTGGTCCTGGCGCGAAGAAAGGCGTACGCCGAGCTGCGCACGGATGCGCCTGGCGCAGTTCTGGGTCAGTTCTACAAGCTGGTTTTGCGCCGATTCATCGCCGATGGCGGCGATTTGACGCCCGGAGCGGACGTCGAACAAAACCACGTCGAGACGGACGCGGTCGCCGCGCAGCAAATACGTTCCCGCCACCGCGTACTCGATCCCGAGGTTGACGCCGATGCGTTTCAGCAAGTGGGCCGGATAAATGGATTGCGGCGTAACGGACAATTCCGTGCGCATGCGGGCCACGTTCTCGGGCGGCGGCGTTCGCAGTTGCTGTCCGGCTCCTAGCTCGATGCTCATCAGTTCGGAGACGGCCGCATCGATCCAGGAAGTTTCAGCGCGCGCCGACAGATCGCGAAAGCCGAGCACGGCGATGGACGTGCGAAGGATTTGCTTCTCGGCACGCCGGTGCAACACATACCAGATGGCGAGAGAGATGCACAATAATGTAGCGGCGCTTACGATCATCCAGCGGCGGAAACGCGGCCTCGCGGCGGCGATTGGGATTGCCGCCGGCGCATCCGCGTGTGAAGGCGTCAAGCGCGTACGAAAGCGCGGGACATAGGCACCCTTGGGAAGGTCGATTACGACAGGATCGTCGAGCCCTTCCTGCTGGTAGTATTCCGCAAGCTTCAGACGCAGCCGCCGCGCCTCGAGACGCACGACGGCATCGGTACGCGGGTCGAACGAGTCGGGCCGTTCGAAGACGGAGACGCCCAGCACGTATTCTTTCAGCTCGCTGGCGTGCCCTTCGAGTGTGCGGCTAGTGACGTACCGGAGCAGGCGCATGCACTGGTCCGCCTTGCGGAAGTTGGGCGAAGCAGCGATTCGCTCCAGCTCGCTCGTGACTGCCTCCGGATCGGGTGATGTTTCGGCCGGCGTATTGGTCAAGTAGCGCCCCCCAAGCCAGTGGCCTCAACAATTATGCATCATTAAGCGACTGGGTTGGGAAGTACTTAATGTTTCTGTGTGTTAGTCCACGTAGCCTACCGTGCTCTTCTTGTTTGAGTCCTGGCGCAGCCCGTAAGATCAGCCACCTGTTCCAAACGAACAGCGATGCCGGACTCCGGCTTCTCAAGAAGGAGCACATAAATGAAACGAATTTTCAAGCTGTCAGGCGCAGTGGCCGTGCTTGTAATGCTATCGGCTGCGGCGGCAGTCACCTTATCGGCGCAAGAAACTACAATCTATAGCCTTCAGAATACGAACGGCGCAAATCCCTTCGCGAGTCTCCTCCAGGCTAACGACGGAAACTTCTACGGCACAACATACGGTGGTGGAAGCAGTGTCAATGGCGGGTCCGGCGCCGGCAATGGCGTGGTCTTCCAAATCACTCCGAGTGGCACCCTAACCGTAATTTACACCTTCTGCTCTCAAACCAATTGCACGGACGGGGATCTCCCCATAGGGGCGCTCATCCAGGCTACAGACGGAAACCTGTACGGGACCACGGCGGGTGGCGGGGCCAACAACCGTGGCACCGTCTTCAAAGTTACGCTGGGCGGCTCGCTGACAACGCTTTACAGCTTCTGCAACCAAATCGGGTGCGCGGATGGCGCCCAGCCCTACGCGGGATTGATCCAAGGTACCGATGGCAACTTCTACGGGACAACCAAGTTTGGAGGGGCTAACGATTGGGGTGAGGTCTTCTCAATCACGTCGGGTGGCACGCTGAACACGCTGTACAGCTTCTGCCCGCAAAGTGGATGCTTGGACGGTGCGCGCCCGAACGCCGTGCTGTTGCAGGCCTCGGATGGGAACCTTTATGGGACCACGCTGGAAGGCGGAGCGGGGGCCAGCGGCGGCGATGGCACGGTCTTCAAAATCACGACGGGTGGCGCGCTGACGACGCTGTACAGTTTCTGCATCCAAACGAATTGCACGGACGGCTCAAGCCCTGCCACCGGCCTAATCCAGGCCACCAACGGGGAACTTTATGGAGTAACCCAGTATGGGGGCGCCAACAACAGCAATGGCACGGCCTACTCGATCACGACGGGTGGCGCACTGACCACGCTGTACAGCTTCTGTTCCCAAAACGGATGCACGGACGGCCAAGTTCCCATCGGGCGGCTCATACAAGCCACCGATGGGAACCTCTACGGCACCACCGAGGCGGGCGGCATCGGCTATGGCACCATCTACAGCATGACGCCTGGTGGCACGCTCATCACGTTGTATAGCTTCCCCAATGAAGGGGTAGGCGCCGGGCCCTACGCCGGGATGATCCAGGCCACCAATGGGTTGTTCTACGGAACAACATTCATTGGCGGGTCCGCCGGATACGGCACCGTTTATAGCTTCTCGGTAAACGTGACCGTGCCTAACGTGGTGGGACTCACGCAAACGGCGGCCACTACCTCGATCACGGGCGTGGGCCTGGTGCTCGGAACGGTGACGATGGCGTCCAGCAGTTCGGTGCCTTCGGGCGACGTAATAAGTCAAAATCCTACGGCGGGAACGTCGGTCAACCTGGGGTCGGCGGTGAATCTCGTGATCTCTACCGGACCGGCACAGGTGGCTGTGCCGAACGTTGTGGGTATGACGCAAGCGGCGGCTACTACTTCGATCACTAACGCGGGCCTGGTGGTGGGAACAGTGACGACAGCGTCCAGCGCCACAGTGCCCTCCGGCGACGCGATCAGCGAAAGTCCTATGGCAGGAACAGAGGTCAACCTTGGGTCGGAAGTCAATTTGGTGATTTCGACGGGGCCCCCGCTGAAGACACAGACGATTACGTTCAACGCGATCCCGTCTCAGGTCCAGGGCAACCCGCTCACATTGAGCGCTTCGGCGAGCTCCGGCCTTACGGTCAGCTTCACTTCATCGACGCCTACGATCTGCACAGTTTCCGGTACCACCGCGACGCTGGTGAGCGCCGGAACTTGCACCATCGTGGCATCCCAGGGGGGTGGTTCCGGCTATGCGCCCGCGACGCCAGTATCGCAAAGCTTCACGGTCCAAGCCGCATACACCATCACTCCGAATCCAAGCGCTGAAACGGTTGTTTTGGGTGGCCTCGCGGCCTTCGAACTCGAGGTGCGCTCCACCACGGGCTTCAGCGGCAGCATCAAGCTAAGCTGCTCAGGGGGGCCGTCCGGAACCACTTGCGCGGATTTCCCGATGACAATACGCCTAACGAATGGTTATGGTCTCGCGATTTCCGGAATCGTGTTCCCGAGGAACACACCGGCGGGTACTTACACGATAACGTTCACGGGGGTCTCCGGGGCGATCAGCAACAGCGCCACGGCAACATTCACAGTGAAGGCTCAATGACGTAGTGGTCTTCCAGGCGGGTAAGCGGCGCTTAACGGTGCCCCTTACCCGCGCCTGGCTCGTCACTCTTCAACGAACGCTTTCAGCCGGCCAATGGCCGCGTCCCACTGCTCGGAGATGTGGTTGAGGTAGCGATGCGCTATTTCGAGAGGCGCCGGTTGGAGCTCCCAAATAACCTCGCGGCCGTGGCGATGGTCGCGCACCAGACCTGCGCCAGCCAGCGCGTGCAGGTGCTTGGTGATTGCCTGACGGGTGACTTTAGCGCCATCGCTGAGACGCGTGATCGATTGCGGTCCGTCGACGCAGAGCCTTGCAACAACCCGCAGGCGCGTCGGATCGCCGAGGGCGGCGAACACGGGGGCGGCCTCGGTCAGCTTAGCTTCTGCACTACGCGTGCGAGACATAGCGTTCGATGTTCCGCATCTGTCCGGCCCAGCCTCCGTCGTTCTTTTTAAATGCTTCGGCGCGGCGCGCGAGGGGGATCTGGTCGAAGCCCGATTCGACAATCGTGAGCAAGGTGCCGCCGTCCGCATCTTCCAGGTGAAACTCCACCAGCGTGGTTGGCTCGGTATCGTAGTCGATGGCGGGATCGACTGCGTAGGGGTGCCAGCGATACGCGAGGTACGATTCCGGCTGAATCCGCTCGATCTTCAGTTCCATGGTCAAATGCTCGTAACCGGGAT
>JBEKUT010000438.1:0-6126 GCA_049514735.1 Bryobacteraceae bacterium | reverse complement strand
TCCCGTCATCCGAAGCGGCTTTGGTTGCAACGGGCCTCTCAACACCTTGGCTTTCCAAGAGAGGCAGCCAAAAAAGAGAAAGGTATATTCGAGCTACGCACGAGGTAGTCACATCAGTCTCCCGATGTGTCGTAGACGCTTTCTGAGGAGTTAAATGTTACATTTGTTTTCAGCGCTCGCGTTGGGGTTCCGTTGTACAATCGCGGAAGCAATCTTTCCACGATTAAATAACTGCGCTGGAGAGGAGAGCCAGTTGAGGCTTTGTCCGTCATGCGCGACCGCCTTACCACTAGACAACGAGTTCTGTGGCAAATGCGGGACGCCTGTGGACGGAGCGCGAGGCGCTGCAACCGAGACCGTTTTCACTCCCACGCCTTCCCACAAAATGATGGACGAGGGCCGCTTCCCATCGGGAACGTTGCTCGCGCAACGCTACCGGGTGGTGAGTCTGCTGGGACGCGGCGGCATGGGCGAGGTCTATCGCGCCAACGATCTGCTGCTGGGTCAAACGGTGGCGCTTAAATTCCTCCCTGCCCGGCTGACGTCCGACGGGCCGGCGCTGGCGCGGTTCCGCAACGAAGTGCGCATCGCGAGGCAGGTCTCGCATCCCAACGTCTGCCGCGTGTACGACATCGGCGAAGCCGAGGGCTCCACGTATTTGTCGATGGAATATGTCGACGGCGAAGATCTGGCCTCCCTGCTGCGACGCATCGGCCGATTGCCGCAGGACAAGGCGCTTGAAATCGCGCGGCAGCTCTGCGCCGGTTTGGCCGCCGCGCACGATAAGGGCGTGGTGCACCGCGATCTGAAGCCGGGTAACATCATGCTCGACGGGCAAGGCCGCTTGCGCATCACCGACTTCGGGCTGGCGGGCATGGCCGGTGAGATAGAGGACATTCAGAGTGGAACACCGGCGTATCTGGCGCCCGAACAGCGCTCCGGCCGGGAGGTAACGGCGCGCAGCGATATCTACGCGCTGGGCGTCGTTCTGCACGAGGTGTTCACAGGTAAACGCCCTTCCACGGATGTGACGCATCCGGATTTAGCCCCTGAAGTGGATCGCGTGATTCGCCGCTGCCTGGCTGACGATCCGTCGAAACGTCCCGCTTCGGCGCTGCAAGTTGCGGCAGCATTGCCGGGAGGCGATCCGTTGGCCGCTGCGCTGGCGGCAGGTGAAACGCCTTCGCCCGAAATGGTCGCCGCGGCCGGGGACACGGATAGCATCTCGGTGCGAACCGTCGGCATCTTGGTGGCGCTCATCCTCGCCGGACTGGTTGTAGCGGCCGTGTTGGGCGGCAAGACGAATCTGCTCACAAAGACTCCGT
Organism: Bryobacteraceae bacterium; assembly: GCA_049514735.1. GTDB lineage: Bacteria > Acidobacteriota > Terriglobia > Bryobacterales > Bryobacteraceae > JAICMB01. The sequence goes on along the minus strand of JBEKUT010000438.1, from coordinate 4,801 downwards.
TTCCTAAGACGCCGGCAGCCCTGGATCAGAAGGCGCAGGATGTGATCCTTAGCCTCGGTTACACCGACCCGCCCATCGACCGGGCGTACGGTTTTTCTTACTCCGACGAGTACCACCGCTACGCGGAAAAGCAAGAGAAGCCCGCCACCTATCGGGCACAACTGACGAAAGGTCAGCCGCCGCTCATCTATTTCTGGTATCGCCAGAGTCCGCAATATCTCGAGCCCTGGGGTTCCGGCGACCGCGGCGTTCCCGTCGTTGCCCCTAACAATCCCCCGCCGACTCACTCCGGAATGATCGCCTTGAATCTTGATCCGCAGGGCCGGCTGATCGAGTTCAGTGCCGTGCCCCCGCAGGTGGAAGAAACGCCGGTTCCGCCGCGCCCGGCTGATTGGACGGCGTTGTTGACCGCGGCTGGCCTGGACATGACCCGCTTCGCGCCCGCCGAGCCACACTGGATACCCTCGGTAGGCTTCGACGCTCGGGCGGCGTGGACCGGCTCGTATGCGCATGCACCGGAGGTGCCGATACGAATCGAGGCCGCGTCCTGGCGCGGAAGGCCGGTGAACTTCCAGGTGATTGGCCCCTGGTCGCGACCCGAAAGGATGCAGCCGCTGTTTCAGTGGACAGCGGGGGCTAGCTTCATTGCAACGTTTTTTATCTGCATGATCATCCTGACTGCGTTTCTGGCCTGGCGCAATATCCGCCTCCAAAGGGGGGACACTCGGGGCGCGTTGCGCCTGGCCGCCTTTGTCTTGTTTCTCGATATGCTGTTGTGGTTGTGCATCGCGAGCCACGTCCCGACGCCTTACGAAGGCGACAGCTTCTTCAGAACACTAAGGTGGGCTCTCTGGCGTGCAGGTATATTTTGGATCGTCTACGTTGCGATCGAGCCATATGTAAGACGGCGCTGGCCACAGATCATGATTACCTGGAGCCGCTTACTCGGCGGCGGAGTTCGCGATCCCTTGGTGGGAGGACATCTGCTGATCGGCGGCGCTTTCGGGGTTGGAATGGCCGCCTTGTCCTTCGTCGGCCGCCTCCATCGCGAGCAATCGGGGGCCCTCGAGACCAGTCTCAGCTTAGATTCAATGCTAGACGCGCGGCACATGACCGCTGTCTTCGGCGCTGCATTGGGGGACTCGATTTTGTTTCCGCTGCTGCTCCTCTTATTCTTTTTCCTGCTCCGCACGATGTTTCGGCGAATGTGGCTCGCGGCCGCCGCCTTCATTGTTGTCTTTACCCTCGTCCTCTACAGTTCAATTGGATTCGATCAGTTTAGTCTTTTCGACTGGGTTAACGTCCCGCTAAATGCGGCGCTTCTGGTATTCATCCTGACCCGATTCGGAGTATTGGCGCTGATCGTCGCCTTCGCAGTTAGCGCGACTCTGGGTAACTTCCCGCTGACTGCGGATTTCTCGGCATGGTACGCGGGCAGCTCTCTTTTCGCGATCGCAAGCGTACTCGCACTGACTGGGTATGCGTTATACACCGCACTCGCAGGTCGGCCGCTATTTAAGACAGGATTTCTCGACAACGACTAATCCGGGGGGCCAATGCCCGGTTCCGTTGTACAATCGCGGAAGCCCTCGATCAATTAGCAGCGCTGGAGAGGAGAGCCAGATTGAGGCTTTGTCCGTCATGCGCGACCGCCGTGCCACTGGACAACGAGTTCTGTGGCAAATGCGGGACGCCCGTGGACGGAGCGCCAGCCGCCGCAACTAAGACCGTTTTCACTCCCACGCCTTCCCACAAAATGGACGAGGGCCGCTTCCCATCGGGAACGTTGCTCGCGCAACGCTATCGGGTAGTGAGTCTGTTGGGCCGCGGCGGCATGGCCGAGGTCTACCGCGCCAACGATCTGTTGCTGGGTCAAACGGTGGCGCTCAAATTCCTCCCTGTTCGGCTGACTTCCGATGAGCCGGCTCTGTCCAGGTTTCGCAACGAAGTGCGCATCGCACGCCAGGTCTCGCATCCCAATGTCTGCCGCGTATATGACATCGGCGAAGCCGAGGGCTCCACGTATTTATCGATGGAATACGTCGATGGCGAGGATCTGGCCTCGCTGCTGCGGCGCATCGGGCGGCTGGCGAACGACAAGGCGCTGGAAATCGCCCGCCAGCTCTGCGCCGGTTTGGCCGCCGCGCACGACAAAGGTGTGGTACACCGCGATCTGAAGCCGGGTAACATCATGCTCGACGGGCAAGGCCGCTTGCGCATCACCGACTTCGGGCTGGCGGGCGTGGCCGGTGAAGTAAAGGACATCCGCAGCGGAACGCGCGGGTACATGGCGCCGGAGCAACGCTCCGGCCGGGAGGTCACGGCGCGCAGCGATATCTACGCGCTCGGCGTGGTTCTGCACGAGGTGTTCACAGGTAAACGCCCTTCCACGGATGTGACGCATCCGGATTTGGCCCCTGAAGTAGAGCGCGTGATTCGCCGCTGCCTGGCTGACGATCCGGCGAAACGTCCCGCTTCCGCGCTGCAAGTCGCGGCAGCATTGCCGGGAGGGGATCCTCTGGCGGCCGCGCTGGCGGCGGGAGAAACGCCGTCGCCCGAAATGGTCGCCGCTTCGGGAGACTCCGAAGGCCTGCATCCAGCCGTGGCTTGGGTCTTGCTGGCAGGAGTGGTTGTGTCAGTGATAGCACTCATCCTGTTGAGTACCCAAACGAAGCTTTACCGGCGCGTGCCGCTCGAACAACCGCCGGAAGAGCTGGCCGGGCGCGCCCGCGATATTCTGCGAAGTTCCGGCTATGGGGAGCCGCCGGCCGACACAGCGATTGGATTCTACGAAGGCCGGGATTTTCTGCGCTATATCGCGGAAAACGACAAATCCCAGACACGCTGGGACAACCTCGAGACGGGGCCGTTCGTGTTTTGGTATCGCAGCAGTCCCCGCCCGCTCGCCGTTCGTTCCCCTTTCTTCGTCTCGGATGCACCCATATCCGGCTCCGTATGGACGGATGACCCGCCATTGGATGTGTCTGGGATGACTCTGGTCCGGCTGAATCCGCTCGGCCGCCTGACGTATTTACTGGTAGTCCCTCCACTGCTTGAGAAACCAACGGAGGCGGCGCCGTCACTTGACTGGAATGTCCTGTTCTCAGCCGCCGGCCTGGATCCTTTAAAGTGGCCATCCGCGCAGCCAATCTGGACACCTCCTGTTTATTGCGACGCCAGGGCGGCATGGACTGGAGCGCTCGCCGGGCGGCCCAATATTCCGATGCGAATTGAGGCTGGGGCATACCGCGGCAAGCCTGTCTACTTCGAACTGGTTGGCCCTTGGACCAATGCTCAGCGGCTGCAGCCGCATCGACCGACGCCCCGCGAACAGGTGTCTCTGGTGGCCGGCATCGATTTGTTCCTTGCGATCCTGCTGGGCGGCGCTTTGATCGCACGCCGGAACCTGCGACTGGGGCGCGGGGACCGCCGCGGGGCTTTCCGGTTGGCCGCGCTCGTGTTTGGGGTCAACGCGGCGTCATACGTCGTTGCGCATCACGTCCTCGCTTCCTCCGAGCTCGTGCTTTTCCTGGAGTATTTGGTCTGGGGGCTCGCCTGGGGTTGTTTCTTCTGGGCACTCTACATTGCAGCGGAGCCCCATGTGCGCCGCCGCTGGCCCGCCACGCTAGTCTCCTGGAGCCGCTTGCTGGCGGGAGGCTTCCGTGATCCAATCGTGGGCCGCGATGTGCTGGTGGGCTGTCTGAGTGGAGCATTGGCATCGCTCCTGGCCAGGGTCGGATGGTTTGTGCCCTCCTGGCTGGGCGAGCCTCCAACGCAACCCCTATCGGGTCCGCAAATGCAGTTTCTGGGCGCGAGGACAGTAACGTACGCTTTAGCGGGAAACTTCATCAGTGCGCTTTTTGGCGCGCTCGCATGTTTGTTTTTGCTGTTTCTCTTGCGAGCCCTTCTGCGCAAAGATTGGCGGGCCACGGCAGTCTTCGTTTTCTTGACATCGTTCGCCCTTGGCAGTGGATCGCCGGTCTTGTTCGCAGGGGGAACTCACTCCACTGCCGCGGCCGTAGTGAAGGCGCTCATCCTGGCGGTCTTTAATGGATTGGCTGTGTTCTTGATTGTCCGCTTTGGCTTGTTGGCGGAGCTGGCTTGTCTCGTCTTCCAAGTCTGTTTGCTGGAAAACTTCCCCTTTACGACTCAGATGTCTTCGTGGTACTGGGGCATCAGTTTGGCCGGGGTTCTGCTGACGGCCGCGTTCTCGTTCTACGCTTTTTACACGTCCCTCGGGGGCCGGCGTGCTTTCGCAAATGCCGTTCTCGAGGAGTAAGACCAGGGTTCCGTTGTACAATCGCGGCAGCAATCTTTCCACGATTAAATCACTGCGCTGGAGAGGAGAGCCAGATTGAGGCTTTGTCCGTCATGCGCGACCGCCTTACCACTAGACAACGAGTTCTGTGGCAAATGCGGGACGCCCGTGGACGGAGCGCCAGCCGCCGCAACTGAGACCGTTTTCACTCCCACCCCTTCCCACAAAATGGACGAGGGCCGCTTCCCGCCTGGAACCTTGCTCGCGCAACGCTATCGGGTAGTGAGTCTCCTGGGACGCGGCGGCATGGGCGAGGTCTACCGCGCCAACGATCTGCTGCTGGGTCAAACGGTGGCGCTTAAAGTCCTCCCTGCCCTGCTGACGTCCGGCGAACCGGAGCTGGCGCGGTTCCGCAACGAGGTGCGCATCGCGAGGCAGGTCTCGCATCCCAATGTCTGCCGCGTGTACGACATCGGCGAAGCCGAGGGCTCCACGTATTTATCGATGGAATATGTCGATGGCGAGGATCTGGCCTCCCTGCTG
>JBEKUT010000437.1:0-6131 GCA_049514735.1 Bryobacteraceae bacterium | reverse complement strand
TAGCCGCGCGGCTTCCCCGCAAGCCCGGTCCACGCGTGCTCTGGATCGTTTTCGACGAATGGGACCAACGCTTGTCGTTCGATGCCCGCTCTCCGAATCTCGCCATGCCGCACGTGGATGCCTTGCGCAAAGAATCCTTCTTCGCTGAAAATGCGCTGCCCCCGGCCGGGATGACCATTTTGTCCATGCCCGCCCTGATCGCGGGACACCGCGTTCGATCGGAAAAGGCGCTCGGCCCCGATTCTCTTCTCGTCACCTACGATAACGGGACCACTCTTCCATTTGGAGCCCGGCCCAATATCTTCTCGGAGGTCCGCGATGCCGGCATGAACGCCGCCGTCGCCGGCTGGTTCCTTCCTTATTGCCGCACCCTCAATTCCTACGTGACAGACTGCTGGTGGCAGGAAGCCGATTTCCGCTGGAACAGCTATGGGACCACCTTCCACGATGCTTTCCTGAATCAGCCGCGGTCGCTGCTTGAGACCGCGCGATTCTCTCCCTTCGGCCAGTCGTTACCAACTCTAAAGCATTTGCGAACCTTCGACGAGAATTTCGAGCAGTCGAAACGTATCGCCTCCGATAACGATGTGCAGTTCGCTCTGTTCCATTACGATATACCGCATCCGCCGTTTTTCTACGATCCGAAAACCGGCCGCATGAACGGCGATTCCTGGAGCAACTATACGGACGGCCTCGCGTTGTTGGACAAAGCCGTCGGAGATTTGCGCGCCGATATGGAGCGAAGCGGCGTCTGGAACAACACGTCGATCGTTCTCACCACCGACCATTTCTATCGCGGATCTCGCCTCGTCAACGGAAAACGCGACCAGCGCATTCCGTTCATCGTCCACTTTCCCGGCGAGAGCGCCGGCCTAAGCTACTCGCGTTCCTTCAACACCATCGTCACGCACGATCTGATTCTCGCCCTGCTGCGATCTGAAGTCACCGACGCCGCAGGCTTGCAGCATTGGCTGGACCGCCATTAACTTGGGAGCCGCGCACATAATCGTTCAAAAACCACTCCCTCATTTCTCGAACGCTCCGTAACCGAGCCGTGACCGGCAGGGAGCGGTGTTTGCCCGTGATGTTCAAATAGTGAATAGCAGCTCTGCCAATCATGCGCTTACTGACATCCGTTGTGGCTCTCTTTGCCCTCACCATCGCCCCCGACATCGACCGCCGCCTTGCAAGATGGAAGCCGGTCGACATGCCTTACGACTCCTCCGGCCTCGACGCCCGCCAGAAGCAAGTGGTGCAAAAACTGGTGGACGCGTCGCGCTACATGGAAGCCATCTATTGGCAGCAGGGCGACCCCGAAGCGCTCGAAATCGCCAAGACCACCAAGAACGCCGCCCTGCGGCGCTTCCTGATCATCAACGGCGGCCGCTGGGATCTGATCGATGACAACAAGCCTTTCCTCGGCACGGAGCCAATGCCACCAGGACGCAATCTCTATCCGAAAGGTCTGACGCGCGCTGAGATCGAAGACTACGTCGGCAAACATCCCGCTGAGAAGGACGCAATCTACAGCCCGTATACCGTGATCCGCCGCGATGGCGACAGGCTGAAGGCGATTCCCTACAACGTGGAATATAGGCAGTGGCTGGAGCCTGCGTCCCGCCTGCTTCGCGAAGCCGCCGCTGCAAGCGAAGACAAAGCCTTCGCGAATTTCCTGCGTCTTCGCGCCGATGCGCTGCTTAGCGACGATTATTATCCCAGCGATCTCGCCTGGGTCGATCTTGTGAATCCCAAGATCGACACAATATTTGCGCCCTACGAGACGTATCTGGACGATGTGCTCGGAGTGAAGACGTCGTTTTCTTCGGCCGTTCTGATTCGCAATGAAACCGAGAGCCGCAATCTGGAGCTGTATCAGAAATATGTGCCCGAGATTCAGGATGCGCTGCCGTTGGATGCAGCGGACCGGCCTTCCAAACGCGGCCAGCCGAGTCCCATGGAAGTTGTGGACGCGCCGTTTCGCACCGGCGATTTGCGGCACGGCTACCAGGCCGTGGCCGACAATCTCCCCAACGATCCGCGTATTCACAAAGCCAAAGGAACGAAGAAAATCTTCTTCAAAAACTTCATGGACGCGCGCGTGAATTACGTCATCCTGCCTCTGGCGCGTTACATGATGCCCGCCGCGCAGGCCTCGAAGGCGTCGGCCGCGGGATACATGGCGTCCACCGTGATGCATGAGATTTGTCACGGCCTCGGCCCGGCGTACGCGCGCGTGAACGGCAAGCAGATCGATATTCGCGAAGCGCTGGGGCCCGTTTATAGCGGACTCGAAGAAGCCAAGGCCGATGTCACCGGAATGTTCGGTCTCCAGTGGCTGATGGATCACGGCGCGCTTCCGAACGATCGTGCTGAAGAATATTACGCGTCCTACCTCGCCGGTATTTTTCGAACGGTTCGTTACGGCCTCGCCGAAGCCCACGGCCGCGCCGAGATGATGGAGTTCAACTATCTGGTCGAGCAGAAGGCCGTGACGAACAAAGACGAAAAATACGTCGTCGATTACAACCGCATTCCCGCGGCGCTCGCCCAACTCACGAAAGAACTGCTGACCATCGAAGCCACGGGTGATCGCGCCCGCGCGGAGAACTGGCTCAAGCGATACGACGAGATGCCGCCGTCGTTGACCGCAGCGCTAGAGTCGGCCAAAGGCGTGCCAGTGGACGTCGATCCGAAATACTCGTTCCCGGAAAATCTCTAATCACATTCCGCAAGTGGTTAATTTGAAATTCACAAGGGCCTAGCCGATACGCCATCCTGTCATCCTGAAAACCTCGATGCTTTACCGATCAAAGTGACAACCTCGCGATCCTAACCAGCCTGCGTCAGTCGACAGCCAGCGAATTTCGTTCTTCTTGCAAGGGGAACTTTATCTGCGCTGGACGGCCCTCACACAGGATATCCCAGTGCCCAAGAGTCTTGCCGTCAGCATCGATTGACACCCGAAGTGTCCCAGGACCCGCAACCACTAGACCTTGAATATTCAGAACGGTTCGCGTTCTAAAGGCTCCTTGAAAGTCGATATCGTATGGAGTACGTGTGATCTCCGTATCCCCGAGCTTAAAGGTCACAAGGCCGGGTAGTTGTAACGGATCGCCGTGTTCTCGAACAAGCTCGAAAAGACAAAATACTCTCGGAATAACTACTGGAAAACTCTCTATGCTGATCGTCTCAAAGATATTAATAGCGCTAACAAAATTCGAGAGACGGTCAATTACTACAGTTTCAGAGCAAACGGACAAGACGCATGAAATCACGGCAACTCCAGAAACGTTAGAAACGTTGTTGGCGTCTCATTTGTCTCTAGTCCGCCAGCGATGCGGCCACTAGGGACAGTGAACGCGATTATATTATTGGCAATGGCCCTTTGCGCGATAATTAAGAAGATATGCTGGGCCCATGTCAATATTCTTGGTTTCCATTGGACCACGGATCGCTGAACGTCCTCATAGTTCTGAAAACTAAGAGCAACTAACATTGCGTAGGCAATTGCAATGTCCGCAGATGTTCGATTCGGTTTCTCCTCGTACGCTCCGACGGCTCTCAATAACTCCTCCGGCGTCGAGGATGCGGCAAAAGATTCAACCGAGGGCTCAGCCCGAAGGTTTCGGTACAAGTAGGCTGGCGTATTCGCCAGCATGTAATGCCTAACAATAGCTGGTAGATTTAGCTGTTCTACGTTTATCATTTAGCAACTCTATAGTACTTAACGTTAGAAAAATTGTAAGGACAACGGTTCCCTGGATGGATCAATTCCTTATATTTAGCCCACTTAGAACGCACTGTAGGAACGTTTAAGCTGTTTGGTGTAGGAGGCTTGACTACCAGTCCGGAGTGCTCAAAATCTCCGTCGTTACCGTAGTACATGATTACGTCGCCAGCCTTTACTTGGTCTTTCTCAATCTGTTCGTAACCATCTTCGTTAAGTATCTGCTTTAACGTGCTCGACTCAAAAATACCAGTTCTTCGCGACGCGAACGTCATTCCGTGGCAGTTGAACCTCGGAGTTGGTTCGCAGCACACTTCAGTGGCAAAAGAGAAGTCCCGCTCAAATTGTGGAAATTGATTTCTTTCGAATGGCGAGATCTCATCAATTTGCTCGTTGTCGATCTGAACGCCGCGTGCAGTTTGCATTTGAAGTTGGCGTCCCACGTTTAACGGCACCTCCACGCCAGCGCCTTGCGGCTAGGTCTCAACTTGGCAAGCAGACGTTAAGGGTATCACGAACGCTGCCTTGGTGGCGATCAACATTTTGTGCATTTCTCTGGCAACGCGAGTGATGCGAACGCTAGCGGATGCTACTGCCCCGACTCCGTGTAAAGGGACACAAGCCCCAGTTGGGAAGTCTCCGCAGTATCCTCTCTGCACGTTCACGAGAATGAACCCACTTTGGCTAGGGCGCTGATCATGCTCGCACGTCATGGGTGTATATAGGTAAACGATATTGCGTTTGGGGACGTCAGAAATTTTTAGACTCAACGTCTGCGGGACTCCGGGAGTGCCCACGATACTTGTTCATCCTAGCCGCTCATGAATCGACGTTTTTCCGCGGAACAGTTGACGTCCTACGGCCGCGACCCCGAGACACCCGTCTCAATCTCCGTCAACCGATACTTCTCCATCAGCCCCTCGACACCCAACCCAGCCTCAAACTCCCGCCCTCGCAACGCCGCCGCCACCAGCCTTAACTGCCTGACATACTCGCTCCCCTTCCTTCGCGACGCCTCCGGCAATCCCAACACCGCATCTTCGGCCAACGGGATATCTTCCTGCTCAAACTGATCCACGGCCGCCGCCAGCTTCGCGCGCTCCTCCACGGCCTTGCCGCCCTTCGCCGCCGCAAACGCCTGGTTCTGATGCAACAGCGAGGCCAGGTCCGCGTGGATCTTCGCCGTCGCCCGGCCCCAGTCGTCCGATTGCGCACTCAGCGGCGCATCAACTTTCTGAAACGAAGTCGGCTTCGCCGCGCTCGGCGAATCGTAAATCGCGTTGAAAACGAACTTGTACGTTCCATGCGACTGGCCGCGCCATTGCGGCCGGAAGCCGTACAAATACACGCGCCCCGACCCATAGAACACCTCGACTGCCGCGTCCTTCCCCTGAATCGCCTCGGGATGCAGCAGGTAACCGCTCGCGAGCGGATTGCGCTCCCGCGAATAAGTGGCCAGCACCACGCCATGGAAATTCGGCTTCGTTTCGAACGCGGGCCCGTTCTCAAACATAACCACCGGATCGCGTGGAAGTCCCCACAGCGCGGGATGATTCGTGTCGCTCAACTCCACGCGCAGCAGCGATCCGGAACAATAGAACTGATCGTTGTTTAAACCCGCCAGCACGTCGGTCACGGGCAGAGACAAAGCTTCGATCGCAAACTGTGAGGCGTTGTTAAACGCGATCAGCGTCCCGCCGCCGCGCACGAAAACACGCAAGGCCTCCATGCCTGCATCGCCGACACCGCCGGCATACTCGCCCGGAATCGATCCCACCGCGAACCCATTCGTAATCTGCCGCGCGCTCGCATCCGGCAGGATGATGGCGTCGAAGCGTTCCAACAAGTGACCGGCCTGAATGTCACCATTTCGCAGCGTAATCGGCGCGAATCCGTAGTTCTCCAAAATCCAACGCGTCCAACCTTCATCGATATTGGGCACCCACGAACGATACAGGCCCACGCGAGGCTTCCGCGCCGCGGTCACATTCTCCGGAGCCTTCGTCACAGCTTGCACCGGGACGGAGCGCGCGGCCGCAATGCCGTTCAACTCGGCGCGATCCACGCCAGAGATCACGGCAGATCCCGCGTCCGGCCCCGTAGACGCAAATCCAATTTTCCCACCCTTCTCCAGAACATCGTTGATGACCTGAAAGCTCGCGTTGGCGCGCCGGCTGAGCATGTAAACGGATCCAGTGCCTTCCACGCCGCCCGCCGGACGCGTCACCTTATCGATTCTCTGCAGGCCGCCGCGCTGCTCTGGCGTCACTGGCATCAGGACCTGCGCCACCTCCACGCCCATCTGCAGCGGCAGCGTCCAACCCGCAACGTCGTAAGGGCGTATCGGTGGGCCGTTCGGAGTGCTGCGCAGGTCCGGATAGTGCTGCACTTCGAACAGTTCTTT
>JBEKUT010000436.1:0-6138 GCA_049514735.1 Bryobacteraceae bacterium | reverse complement strand
TCCCTTTATCGCAGGGCGCGATTTCGACGAGCGCGATACCGCAACCAGCGACCCGGTCGTGATTGTGAACGAAAAAATGGCTCGGGGACTTTGGCCCAACCAGAATCCGATTGGTCAGATCGGCTTTATAGGCGGCGACCCGCGAAAGGTGGTTGGGGTGGTCGGCAACGTGCGCCACCAGGCGCTTGAAGAAGAGGGCGGCCTCGAAATGTACCTGCCGATCACGCAGTCCGGCAACAGATCTGTCGAGTTGGTTGTCCGAACTCGCATGCCGGTAGAATCGCTCGCGTCGAGCGTCCGAACAACATTGCGGTCCGTGGACCCCGGCTTGCCAACAGCCGAGTATCAGGAACTAGGCGAACTGATCGACAAAGCTGTTTCGCCGCGCCGCTTCATGATGTTTCTGCTCGGCGCTTTTGCGATAGCCGCTCTGCTGCTGGCATCCATTGGAATTTACGGCGTCGTCTCTTACACGGTCCGCCAGCGAACGCAGGAAATCGGAATTCGTATGGCGCTCGGAGCGTCAGCCGCGCTGGTACAGCGCCAGGTGATGACCCAAACGATCGCGCTGGTATCGAGCGGCATCGCAATCGGGATCGTCGCGGCGCTGCTGCTGGCGCGCCTGACAGCATCGCTCCTATATCAGATGGAGCCAACCGACCCAGTTTCGTTTATCGCAACCGTCGCGGTATTGCTCGCGGTCGCTGTGCTCGCGGGCTACCTCCCGGCCCGCCGCGCCTCGCGCGTCGATCCGATGTCGGCACTGCGAACCGGCTAATTCAGGTGTTGACACCCGAAGCCAGAAAGCCGCCGTCCACCGTAATGCACTGGCCGGTGATGAAGCTCGACGCATCGGAGGCGAGAAGCACGGCCGCGCCCACCACTTCATCAAGGTTGCCGAAACGGCCCATGGGAGTCCGCATCAACAGCTCGCGGCCGCGTTCGGTACCGTCGAGCAGGGCCGCGTTCAGATCGGTCCGAAAAACACCGGGCGCGATGGCATTCACCACAATTCCGTGACGCGCCCACTCCACCGCCAGACTGCGCGTCAGCGCCAAAACGGCGCCTTTCGACGCCGCGTAGGCCGTCACTTCGAAAAAACTGACGAACGAGGTCAGAGACGCAATATTGATAATTCGGCCGCGCTTGCTGGCAACCAACGGCTCATAAAAAGACTGGCAGCAGCGCAACATTCCAGTGACATTTGTTTCCAAAGTGGACTGCCACTCTTCTTCGGTAAGATCGATGGTCGGGGTCCGTTTCGTACGGCCAGCCGCGTTTAAGAGAATGTCGACATGCCCGAATTTCTTGACCACCGCGTCGCGTAATTCATCAACCGAACTACGAAGCGCAACGTTGACCGTCTGGTTTAACGAATCGCGGCCGAGCGACTCGACGGCGGCGGAGACTTCATCTACCAATTCCTGCCGCCGCCCAGTCGCGACGACGTGCGCACCCGCCTCCGCGAGACCCAAGGCGATTACCCGGCCGAGTCCCGAAGTTCCACCGACGACCACGGCGACGCGGCCGGTAAGGTCCATCCAATTTTTTGCCATCGGCTAAAAAGGTTTATAGCAGTTGCGGGCAGGATTGCATTCGTAATCGTCCACGAGCTTGCCGTCCGGCCCGAGGCACTTCTGGGTCTTGTGGCACCAAAAAAGGCGATCGCCGGAGTGCGGAACGGTTTCGCACCATTCCGCCTCGATGAACATGCCCTTCCAGCGCAAGCTGTCGCAGCGGTCATCGTCGATTTGCGTCAACGAGGAACGTTCGCCAGACATGTTTTTTTACGCCTTTCCGGACGCGGCGAGCAGGGCCCGCTTGACGGCGACACGCGCGAGTTGAACTTTGTACGCGTTCTGGCTGAGCGGCATCGCGCCTGCCACGGCTGCATCGCCGGCTTTCACGGCGGTGTCTTCGGAGATGGACTGGCCGGCGAGCGATTGCCCGGCTGCCGTCGCGACCCACGGAGTCGGCGCGACATGGCCCAGCACAATTCGAGCGCTCTTCACAGAATTGCCGTTCATTTGCAGAGCAACGGAGGCCGTAGCCAGAGGCCAATCGAGCGCCTCTTTTTGACGGACTTCATAGGTGGCGTTTTTCATGCCGGCCGACGAGGGAATGATAATCTCCGTGAGAATTTCATTCGGTTTCAGATCGACTTCGCGGGTCTGGGGGTCTTTCGGAATGACGAAAAACTTCTCAACATCCACGGTTCGTTTGCCCGAAGGAGAAACGAGAACCACTTTTGCGCCCAGAGCGATCAGCGCGGGGCCGAGGCTGGAGGCACTGACGAAATAAGCCGGTCCACCGCCGAAAATCGCGTGATAGCGATTCTCGCCGTTCGGAACCAGGCTCTTGCCATCCTTTAGGGCCAGGAGGCCGTAGCCGTTGCGGAAATACCAGCAGCGGGGCCGCTGGCAAAGGTCGCCGCCGACGGTGCCCATGTTTCGAATCTGCGGGCTGGTGATGCCGAGAACGGCCGTGGAAATGGAAGGATACTCGGAACGGAGCGAAGCATCGGTGGCGATTTCATCGAAAGTCACGGCCGCGCCGATGCGCAGTCCCTGACCGCTCTTCGAAATCCCGTGCAGCTCCTTGATGTTTTTGATGTTCACGACGCGCTTGGGCGTATGAACATAATCCTTCATGAGGCTGATCTGATCGGTTCCACCGGCGAGGATGTGGGCATCGCTCCAATCGGAGCCGAGCAGGGAAACCGCCTCTTTCACGGTCGATGGGTTGGCGTATTCAAAATTCTGCATTAGGAGTTCCTCCTACTATCCAGCGCGGCCAGGACGCGCGCGGGCGTCATGGGAACCGTGGGCACCCGCACGCCGATGGCGTTGGCAACAGCGTTGGCGATGGCCGCGATTCCGGGAATGGTGGGCGGCTCGCCCAAACCAATTACGCCGCGCTTGTCGTTCTCCGGCGTAATATCCATGTGAACGATGATCTCGCCGATATCGCCAATTCCCGCGAGCTTGTAAAATTCCATGTCGGCGTTGAGCATGCGTCCGGTCTCGGCGTCCATGATGCGCTCTTCTGTGAGGGCGGCGCTGATGGAAAGAATGCAAGCGCCGTAAACCTGGCTGTCCGCCGTTTTCGGATTCACGACGAGGCCGCAATCGTGCACGGCCACATGGCGATTGATTTTCACGATGCCGGTTTCAGTATCGACCGAAACATCGGACATCTGAATGCCGCCGACGCCTTCGGAGATCATACCCTCCTTCATGGCTTCGCGCGGAACATTCTCGCCCATTTCTGAAATGGCGTTGGTCCCGAGTTTCTGGCAGGCCTGTTGCCAGGACATGCTTTTGTCCGGGTTGCCTTTGACCTGAACGCGGCCGTCCACAGTTTCGAGTTGATCCGGTGTTGTACCGAGAATCGGAGCGACTTTTTCGAACAGCTTGTCGAGCGCGTTGACCGTCGATTTGCGCGTTGAAGTGGTCACGCCGCCGATGGTTGTCGATCCGCCGGAGCCGCCGGAGTTGGGATAGGAGTTGTCGCCGATTTTGATTTTGATTTGGCTGATGGGCAGGCCGAGCGTTTCGGATGCGATCATCGCGATCATGGTGCGGGTCGCGGTGCCGAGGTCCTGGCTGCCGAGTTCGACTTCAACCGAAGCATCGGGGTTGATGGTGGTGCGGCATTTACTGGCATGGCCCTGGCCGCCCCAGGTTCCGATGCCGAGTCCGAGTCCGCGCTTCACCGGCCCTTCAGACGAACCGCGCGGTTTCCAGTTGGTTTTCCAATCGATGAGGCCGGCGGCGATGTCGAGCTGCTTGGTGTAGACTTCCGGCCGATCCGTGAACTCGAGATTCTTTTTGAACATCTCGATGGGATCCATCTTGAGCTTGGCCGCGAGATCTTCGAGCGCGGAACAAGTCAGGTAGGAAACCTGCGGATGATTCGGAGCCCGCCAGGCGCGCGCGCTTCCGGTGTTGATGGAAACCGCGGTGTGATTGATGCGCCGGTTGGGAACCTTGCGAAATACGTAAGGGAACAACTGGGCGTTGAGTCCGCCTCCGCCGTATCCGCCGGTGGCCCAAGTAGTGGACTCCCAGGCTGTGATAGTGCCGTCGCTCTTCGCGCCGACCTTGATTTTGGCGAAAACGCTGGGGCGGTTGCCGGCGATCTGAAGTTCAGTGGCGCGTTCCAGGAACAGCTTGACGGGCTTGCCGCCGCTCTCTTTCGAAAGATAGGCCGCTTCAGAACCCCACAGGTCGGATGGGAATTTGCTTCCGAATCCGCCGCCCATATAATCCATGTGGACGTGGATGTTGGTGGCCGGAACGTTGATGGCCCGGCCGATATCTCCGGCGATGCCGGACACGTTTTGAGTGGACGGGAAATATTCGAGCTTGTCGCCGGACCAAGAGATGGTCTGGCCGTGCGGTTCGAGACAACAGTGCGTGATGACGGGGATGCCGTACTGGCCTTCGATGACGGCGTCGGCTTCTTTGAACGCTGCGTCGGGATCGCCGGTGGTCTGCTCGCCGGCGGGCTTGGCGCGATTGCCGACCTTCGACAGATCCTCTTCTTTAACGACGTGCGGGAGAACTTCCCAATCGATCTTGATGGCGCGGGCCGCATCGCGCGCGATCTCTTCGGTGACGGCCGCGATAGATGCGAGCTCCGCGCCTTCCCACTGGATCTCGTCGCCGGGTTTCGCAATGGCTCGCACGGCGGTGACACCCTTCAAGCTCTTGGCTGGTCCGATGTCGATGCTCTTGACGCGCGCGTGGGCGTACGGTGAGGTGAGCAGGACGCCGAAGAGGAGGCCGGGAGGATTGAGATCGGAATTGTACTTGGCTTTTCCTTGCGATTTATCGGGGCCGTCCAGACGATTCAGGCGCTGTCCCATGACGCGCCGTTTGTCCATTGGTGGCCAGATGTAATCAGGCATTGCTTCCTCCTCGAATGGATTTGGCGGCTTCAAGAACGGCCTTGCGGACGCCCATGTAGGTTCCGCAGCGGCAGAGATTGCCGCCGAGCCCGTGCTTCACGTCCTCTTCGGTGGGGTTCGGATTGCGGTCCAGGAAATTCTTGGCTGCGACAACGAAGCCGGGAGTGCAGTAACCGCACTGTTGGGCATCGTTGTTGACGAAGGCCACGGAGACGGGATGCGGCTTGCGGCCGGCGGAAATTCCTTCGAGCGTCTCGATTTTGCGGCCTTGCACGTCGATGGCGAGGACGGTGCAGCTATACATCACCTTGCCGTCGATGATGACGGAGCAGGCGCCGCAGGTTCCGCGGTCACACACGCGTTTAGCGGCGGTATGGTCGAGCCGGTTGCGGAGAGTGTCGCACAGAGTGGTGCGGGGTTCGACGCGAACGGTGAAGGGTTTGCCGTTGATGTTCAGCGTTACGGGAACCTCGCCGGGGCCTTCGACATGCGCGGTTGGGGCTGCTTCGGCATCCTTTTCGAGAATGCCCGTGGTTAAAGCGCCGCTGGTGACGCCAATGCCCGCGAGAAATCCGCGCCGTGAAAAGTTCGATTTGGTTTTTTTGGGTTGATCCGGTTCTTTAGGGGAACTCACGAAGGACCTCTTTTCGGGAGAATCATGTTGAGTTTAGCATGGGCCGATCCATTCAACCGGCGTTTTCTTTGCATTAGAGCCAGTCCATTTTCGGGTGCATGGTGTGCCAATCCGTGGCTTGCTCATAGACGTGCGCGGCTCGCATGGGCGCGCCTTCATCGTAAACTTTGCCCGTGAATACGATCCCTGCGGGCAAGTTGTCCACGAACCCGCAGGGAACCACGATTTGCGGATGGCCGGTGAGATTGGTGATCAGGAGCAGGCTGCCGAATGGGGGCGATATGACGACATCCCAATCCGCCATGAATTTTTCCATCTCGCGTTGGAGCAGCGTGCGGGCGCGCTGGGCGCGGATGTATTCCACCGCCGGAATAAAACGCGAAGTTCGGAAACTGTTTGGCCAGTCGTTGGGCTGCTGGCCGCTCAACTGATCGATACCTTTATTGCGCGTGAGATCGTCGAAGGCGGTTGCGGCTTCCGCGTCGAGGATGATGTGCAGCGGGCCCGCGGGGAAGTTGGGAAGGTCCACCGCGGGGAGCTTTATGCCGGCCTTGTCGAGATCGGCCAGAGCTTTGTCGTAGACGGTCTTGGA
>JBEKUT010000435.1:0-6166 GCA_049514735.1 Bryobacteraceae bacterium | reverse complement strand
TGCAAAAAGCGGACCCGATGCAGTTGAGCCGCTTTCTCGAAGGCGAGCATCCGCAGACGATCGCCTTGATCCTGGCGCATCTTTCCACGACGCAAGCCGCATCCTTGCTTTCGAGCTTGAACTCCGCACTGCGCTCGGAGGTCGTGGTTCGCATGGCGGAACTCGACCGCGTCTCGCCCGACGTGGTCGCGCACATCGCGGTGGTAATTGCGGAGCGCATGAAATACCTCGGCGAAATTAAACGCGAGACCTACCGGGGGCCGCGCGCTGTCGCTGAGATTCTCAATCGCATGGACCCCTTGGAAACTGACGTCATACTGAACGACATTGAGGATCAACAGGGGCTGGTAGACGCCATCCGTCACTACATGTTCGTATTCGACGATCTGCTCATGATCGATCCCAAGGCTATGAAAGAGGTGGTGGCCAAGATCGACCGCAAGCTGCTGATCGTCGCTCTGAAAGGGACCAGCGAGCAATTGAAGCAGCACTTCTTCCAGTGCATGTCGCAGCGCGGCGCCGAAATGCTCCGGGAAGACATGGAGGCCATGGGTCCGGTGAAGATCAAGGACGTGGAGGCCTCGCAGCAGGGGATTCTGGCGGTGATCCGGCAGCTCGAATCCGAAGGCGTGCTGAGCCTGCGCGGTGGAGCGGAGGAACAATATGTCGTCTGAAATGTCCCGCGGCGGCTCCGGTCAGCGCGTGGCTCCCGTTTCATGGAGGGTCGTCAGCCGCGGCGGAGCGGGGGTGTTGGACCAAATTTCTTTGGCCCAGCAACTCGAACAGAAATTCTTGGAGGGCAAGCAAAAGGGCGCGGCCGAAGCGCAGTCGACGGCCCGCAGGGAAGCGGACGCGCAGGTACAGGCCGTCCTGCAGCGTCTCGCGCAATCCATCGAAGTTCTCGCGGAAGCGCGTCAAAAGCTGCGTGAGGAAACGGCCGCCGATCTGGTGCGGCTTTCCACCGCCATCGCGAGCCGCATCCTGCACCGCGAAATCACTCTCGACCCCGACGCTGTCCACGGGCTGCTGCGCGCCGCCTTCGACAAGGTTCAAGCCCGCGAGATCACACGCATTTTTGTCCATCCCGCGCACCAGGAAGCCGTGCGGCGCTTTGTAGAGCAATCCGCGGTTTTGAGCAAGATTGAAATCGTAGTGGATCCTGACCTGAAAGGCGGCGACATCCGCATCGAAACGCCGCAAGGCCAGCTCGACGCCTCCGTCGACACCCAACTGAAGGAGATTGAGCGCGGCTTAGCCGACCAGCTCAACTAAAATGACGCCATCGCAAGCTATCTCGTTCGCTCCGCTTATCGACTCGATCGCGAATATCGATCTCGTCCCCTGGGTCGGCCACGTAACGCAGATGGTGGGCCTGCTCATCGCCTCGCGCGGTCCGGCCGTCTCCATCGGAGATTTTTGCGAAGTGCACACCTCTTCGGGCCGCATCGTGCGCTCCCAGGTGATCGGTTTTCGCGATGGGCAAGTGCTCTCCATGCCCCTGGATGAAATCGACGGGCTGAAACTTGGCGACCGTGTCCTTGGACGCAAGGACGACGCCCGCTTGAAAGTCGGACCGTCCCTGCTCGGCCGCGTGCTGGACGGTTTTGGACGTCCCATGGACGAGGGCCCCGGCATTCGCGCCGTGGATTCTTATCCGCTGTATGGATCTCCACCGAATCCTCTGGAGCGCGAAAACATCACGGAAGCGTTGACCACGGGAATTCGTGCCATAGACGGGATGCTGCCCTGCGGCAAAGGCCAGCGCATCGGCATCTTCGGGGGCAGCGGCGTCGGAAAAAGCACCCTGCTGGGTTCCATGTCCCGTCACAACGACGCGGACGTCAGCGTCGTGGCGTTGGTCGGCGAGCGCAATCGCGAGGTCCGTTCCTTCCTCGAAAACGATCTGGGACCCGAAGGCCGTAAGCGTTCCGTGGTTGTCGTTTCCACTTCGGACCGGCCCGCTCCGCTCCGCATCCGCGCCTGCTTCGTTGCGCTCGCCGTTGCCGAGTACTTCCGCGATCAGGGCAAGAACGTTTTGCTCGTTCTCGATTCGGTGACGCGCCTCGCCATGGCGCAGCGCGAGATCGGACTCGCCGCCGGCGAGCCGCCCAGTCAAAAAGGATACACGCCCTCGGTCTTCTCGCTGCTGCCGCGCATCTTCGAACGCGCCGGCAATTTCAAGACTGGCTCCATTACCGGCTTCTTCACCGTCTTGGTAGAAGGTGACGACTTCAACGAACCGATCTGCGACGCCGCCCGCGGCATCCTGGATGGACACATCGTCCTCTCGCGGGATTTGGGCGCCGCCGGCCACTATCCGGCGATCGATGTTCTTAATTCCATCAGCCGCCTCACCTCCAAGGTCGCCGCGCCGGAGCAGGTCGCGCGGATCCAAAAGGTCCGTGAGGCTCTCTCCACCTATCACAATGCCGAGGATCTCATCCAACTCGGCGCGTACGTCGCGGGGACGAATACCAAGCTCGACTCCGCCATTAAGCGCCGCCCCGCGCTGCTCGATTTTCTGAAGCAGGACTCGCACGATTTCTGCCGCCAATCCGACACTTTGGCGCGTCTGGCAACCGCGGCCTCAGGACTCTAATTCATGGCCACCAACTTCCATTTCCGGCTCGAACGCGTCCTGCGGTGGCGCGCGGTGGAACTCTCTCTCGAAGAGGCCAAGCTGAAGCGCCACATGGACCACTGCGCGCGCCTGGATGGGGCGCTGGCGATGGTGAAAAAGGAAATCGCGGGTCTTCCCGCCCGCCTCGTTTCCCTGCCCGGCATTCAAGGCCGCGACTTGAACGCCCTCGCTTCCTATGCCGCGCGGCTGGCGAAAGAGCGCGAGAAAATCGAACAGCGCCGTATCGACGCCCAGCGCGAACTGCAAATCCAGATCGAGGTTCACCGCGGAGCGAGGCAGCGAAGCCGCCTGCTCGAGGAACTGCGCAATAGGAAAAGGGAAGAATGGACCACGCAACACAATCGCGAGCTGGAAGCGCTCGCCCAGGAATCGTATTTGGCGCGATGGGAGGAACAAAGCCGGGAAGTATGACGCGAGCGGTTCAGGTCGGCGTTCAACCTCTCTCCGCGGAGGAAGTGCGCAGGCGTGCGCGCATCTGCATTGGCGGGCTTCCTCCCTTCTCGCCGGTCCTTTCGCAGCTTCTCTCCAGCATCTCGCAGCCGGACGATTCCGTTTCACTTCCCCGGCTGGCTTTATCCATTCAAAAAGACGTCGTGCTTTCGGGCAAGGTCCTTGCTGCCGCCAATTCGGCCCTCTACTCGCGCGGACAAACCATCTACATGATCGCCCACGCGGTCGCCCGGCTGGGATTGAATCCCCTGCGCAATCTGGTACTCGGATTTTCGATCACGCAATTGTGGTCGAAAACGCGGGTGCCGCGAGCGTTTTCCACCGAGCGCTTTAATCGCCACGCGCTCGCCACCGCCACATTAGCGGAAATGATCGCCAAGCGCGCCGCCAAGCAGCTTGTCGAAGAAGCGTTTGTTTGCGGTCTTTTTCACGACGCCGGCCAGTTACTTATGGCCAGCATCTTCGAGACCGAATACACGGATTTTCTCCAAAACTACAACCTGACGCGCGGTTCCGATACACCAATCGAGGCCGCGGAACGTGAGAATTTCCTGGTGTGCCACGGTGAGCTTTCCGCTGACGCCGTCGCAATTTGGAAGCTCCCCGCGCGCGTGCAATTCGCGGTCCGCCACCACGAAAATCCCGCCGCGGGCCGCAGCGGACCGGATTACACAGCGCTAGCCAACATCACGCACGCAGCCGACCTCTTCGCGGACCATCTCGGGTTCACGCTACTTGAGAATCAGCCCGCCCCTTCCTACGACGAAGTGGCGGAACAGCTCAACCTGGACAGCGAAATCCTCTGCCGTGAATTCGAGCGCCACTTTACCGCGCTGCGACCCGCGTTTTGAAGGCGTACCTATCGCCCGGTCCGCATCTCACGATCGCGTCATTCCGAGCCGCGCCCGGCAGGAAGCGGTTCCCCCTACCTTTCAGAACCGCGCGCGTAAAGGAAGCGGTCAACCGAAGTGGAATCGAGTCCTTTCGCGCTTTCTTGGAGGCTCGTGGAAAACGGACGAACCCCGGATCGAGATTCAGCTCGCCGCCCGCCGCGCGGCCTGTCTGTTATTTGTGTCGCTTTCCGCGATCCGTTCTAACGTCCGAATCGCATTTTCGACAATTTCACAGTTCATGCGCATCTCCGCAAGCATCTCTTCGCCAAAAGGAATGTCCCGCATCCGTTGCGACGCCACCAGGTAACTGCTCTTGGCTTTCATGAGGTTCTCACCCGCCTGAATTGTGTCCCCGCGAGTCAGATCGTGGAGCGCCCGTTCCAGCATATTGGCGGCGTTCCGCAGTTCGCCTTCCACGAAGGAACGTATTCCGTCGTATTTTTGCGGCTGAGAATCCGGCATCTCTGCATCCTATCGGCCATTTTTCGATTCCTCTCCATAGCGCAATGTCCGCGCCTTTGTTTCGGGATTCGCTAAAGTTTCCCCCCGAAATGCGCGATATGGCGGGAGGTGCAACTGTTCAAGACAGCGCGCGACCGGGCCATCGCCAGCGCGTCTACAATCCCCCCCTTGCCGCATAAGGCGACGGCGGTCCTCCGCATGCTCGTCAGCCCCGATGTTTCGTTACGGGCCGTCGCCGATGTGATCGCAACCGACCCGATCCTGGCAGCCTGCGTTCTAAAGGTCGCCAACTCGGCCGTGTTTGGAAGAAGCCGCACCGTAACGTCCATTCGCGAAGCGGTCTCGCGCCTCGGCACTATGCCCCTCCGGCGCGTTGCCATTGCCTGGGCGGTCTTGGGGGTTTTCGACCGGTTTCGCACTCCCGGCTTCTGGCGTCACGACAAATTCCTGGTTCATTCCGGCGCCACTGCCATGCTGATGGCCGATCTTGCCGAGGCGCTCGATTCAGCCGATCTCGACGCCGCTTATTTGATCGGACTTCTTCACGATATTGGAAAATTGATTCTGGCCGTCAAGATGCCCGAGGAATATCAGGAGGCGATCCGGCGGCAGGAGGTGACCCGAAGGCCGCTGACGGAGTGTGAATTAGAACTTCTCGGGATCGATCACGCCGAGATATCCGGAATCGCCGTCGAAAAATGGAATCTTCCGGAAAGCGTCTGTTTGGCTATTCGGAATCACCACGCCCCGGAAAATGGCAACGGCGAAACCGCGTCACCCTCTCTCACGTTGATGATTGCAAAGTCCGACGAGTACATCAATTCGCTTGGTTCGGGTCTTCTCGAAAGCAAGTTCCCACCCAGCGGTCTGATCGCGTGGCCCGGACATGAGCGTGCCGCGGCCCGCGCGCTGGAGTCGTTTCGCACGTCCTGGCAAACTTCGCGAACTCTCTTTCTTTAACCTATTTGGGTACTTTGCCCGCTGGGCTGCAGCGCTTCGGCCATGCGCAGCACATAATCGGCCGGTATTTGCATAATTGTCTCGTGCGTTTCCCTGTCGATCACACGGATAACGCTCTGGTGGGTTGCTCGATCCACCGAGAAAGTGAGCTCACGGTCCAAACCGAAAATATTGCTGTCGTTGATAGCCGACACCGCCTGCCCCAATTGCGCACGCTCCCGTGCCTGGGCCGGCGAAACGCTGCTCGAGACAGTAGCAGCCGGTGGAATTGCGCCGGTCATCGAAACGTCCACGCGCCACCTCCTTGAGAATCCATAAGTCGAGCAGTCAGCTTATCGATGCCGCAAAGCCGGTTTTTAAGAAAAATTTTAATCGCGCGGACTATGCCATTTGGAGGATTGTACTTAGTAATAAAGTACTGCTATGCTTTTTATGGAGAAGTAACGACTCCCCCCTGGGTAACTTGAAAGCGGCCATCGGGGAAAACGGCGGCCGCTTCCGATTCATCCTTGAGTTTCCGGTTCGACGCCGCCCGACCGGGCGCCGAGTTCCTGATCCCGCCGGGCCCGCTGAAACTCTTCTTCCGCCTTTTCGATCTGATACGCTACACCGGCCGCTCCGGTCAGAAATAGGGCGAGCAATACCCAGTACACGAATCTCTTATCGTCCCGCGCGACCGAAGGCTTTAGTGTTTCCGACCCGTAACCGAGCCGCGCCCGGCAGGAAGCGGCCCCCGAAGCGGCCCCCCCCATTCCCAGCA
>JBEKUT010000434.1:0-8335 GCA_049514735.1 Bryobacteraceae bacterium | reverse complement strand
TACAGCTTTTTGGCATTTAAGACTAGCACGAGGTGAGCCGGTTTTCAATGTTCCTTGCCGAACGCTGAAAACACCTCAGGTTTAGCCCTCGGTTTCGCCCATCACCCACGGAACCAGGCGAACGCCTTTGTATATCATGGCGGCGAGTCTGCACCAGAAACGTCGGAGGAATACTCCGCAACCTCCCTTCTCGAACTACTGAGCTCGATTCATGAGACTTCGGGCGCGCGTAATAATTGTCAAGGTTCATTGAATCATGTCAGGGCGGCGAGTTGACCGAGTCAACATATGGGTGTTCGTTCGCCGGCACATTCCCCAACAAAAACACCAACCCCTCCGCCATCGTCAAGTGAGTATGAATCCCATACCGCAGCACCGTGTACGGTAATCCTCCCAGCATCGCCGTCTGTACCGCCGCCAACAATTCGCTCGCTTCAACACCGAACGCACTGAACCCCAGAATCGGGTCGGATTGCGCATCGATCAGCATCTTGATAAATCAGCGCGGTTCAGAAACCGTCCTGGTCCTCAGCACTGCGGCAATCGGCAACGTGGCCAGCCGGTACGCCACGCCGCGGCTTTTCGCCTCCGTCTCGTTCAACGCCACACGCACCAACTCCGGATCGGTAAACACGTGCTGAGGCAAACTGGTATCAAGGAGCCCAAACAATGACTCGCAAGTATTCGCTCATCATCGAAGGCGACGCCAGCAGCTACAGCGCCTATGTCCCTGAACTTCCAACGATCCTGGTGACGGGCCAGTCTCTGGACGAACTAACGGTAAGGGCAACCGAAGCCATTCGGCTCTACTGGGAGACGGTGAACTCCGAGCGCTCACCTACATCCACGCTCCGCGAGATCGAGGTCGAGTTGCCAGCCGAAATGTGAGTGTAGCTACTCCCTCAACGACGCCGCCCGCCGCGCCAAAGTAATATACCCGAGCTTTCCAGCCGCTTCCGACACCTCCCCGCACAGCGCCCGATAATTCGCCGCACCCATTCGCTTAGCCCGCACCGCGCGAGCATAATCCAACTCTAATTCCAATTCCGGATTTCGCAACTTCCCAATTATCGCCTTGAGCTTCTCAGCAACCGCACCACCCGGCCCTGCACCGGCCCTCCACGAACAAACCTGCGCCAGCGCCATCGACCCTTCATTAGGCGTAAGACTCGCGCGCTTCTCAGCCTCGCGGCACGCACCAATCGCGTCGCCATTCCGTCCCAACATGTCCAAAGCATCGGCCGCCGTCACGTAAGCTCGCGTCGTCTGATCGTCCAGGTGCGCCTTATCGAAAGCCGCCGCGGCTTTCTCCGCTTCTTGCGCACCGTTCTGAAATTGTCCTTTCGCGATCCATAACTCCGCCCGCGCGAGCGCCTCCTCCCCCTGGTTCTCAGGCGAATCTCCCGCGCGGACTTCCACAAGATCCTTTTCAGCCTGCCCCAGATTTCCCGCCGCCGTATGCATGGAGCTCAACTCCGCCAAACCCTCCGACAGAGTCAAAGGGTCCCCCGTCAACCGCAACTCCGCCACTCCATGTTCGGCGAGCTGTTGAGCCCGGTCCAACTGCCCTCGAACCCGCGCGAGCGTGGCCTGGAGGACCAGCATAACGCCAAAATCTTCGTGCGCGCCCGATTGCTCCGACGTTGTAGCTTCGAAACGCAGCA
Source organism: Bryobacteraceae bacterium (assembly GCA_049514735.1). Taxonomy (GTDB): domain Bacteria; phylum Acidobacteriota; class Terriglobia; order Bryobacterales; family Bryobacteraceae; genus JAICMB01. The sequence goes on along the minus strand of JBEKUT010000434.1, from coordinate 6,671 downwards.
GCCGGCCGGCATCGTCCAGCCGCCCCATGCCGATGTAGAGTTCCGCCAGCTCATTCCTCACATAATTCGGGTTGAGACCGGTCTCGATCCTCAAAGAAATCGCCTCCACCAAATCCCGCTCCGCCTGCTGCCACTCTCGATTGGCCCTCTCCACCACCGCGAATCCCACCAGCAGATTTGCCAATTCCGCGTGATTCCCAATATCGCGCGCGATTGCTACGCCTTGCCCATAGGCCTGCTGCGCTGCCTGGAAATCCCCCAAGCCATACAAGGCATTGCCGCGAATACGCCAGAACTGGCTGAGACAGTTCCGTTCGCCAATCGCTTCGCACGTTTTGCGAGCCTCCTCTTGAACCGCGGGCGCCTTCGGATCGTTCATGCTTTGCATCGCGCCGCCCTCCAGCAAACGCGCCCGTGCGAACAGATAGCGCGCGCCCCGCGCCTTCGCTTCTTCGGCTGCACGGTGCGCCAGCGCCCGGGTACGCGCGAAATCCGGCTTCGGCAGCCGCCGCAATTCGTTCAACGTGGATCTGGCGTCGGCAATCCGTTGCGCCCGCCACTGCGTAAGCGCCAGGTTGAGGCCGTCATTCAGGCTATCGGGAAACAACTTGAATATCGTCTTATAAATCTCGATGGCGCGGTCCCATTGTTTCAAGCCGGCCCTGTACCGAGCCTCCACTCCAAGCTGATCCAGGCGGTCGAGAGATCCCGCCAGTTCATAAGCACGGCGGTCTTCTTCTGTGGCGCGGGTTTCGTATCCCAGCGCCGTCCAAGCCTCCGCCATCGCGGAATGGATCAAAGCGTTTCCCGAATCGGCGCTGACGGCGATCTCAAGATGATCCCGCGCCGCCATGGGATCGCCCCGGCGTAAAGCCGCCAGACCCTCCGTATATTCGCGCATGGCGCTGGCAGCAGGCCACCGCGATGGCGTGGGACCATCCGACGTCAGACCCAAATCGGCCCGCAGTCGCCGGCCCAACCGGGTCGTAAGATCCAGCAGATCCGCAGCGGAGCCTTCGTCGATGATGGTCCCGAATCGCTCGCCCGTTCGGGCCTGAAGCACGCCCAGGTCGACCCGGATCCGGCATTGCGGACACGTCCCCGTAACGACGTAAGAACCCAGTACGAATGTGTCCGCCCCCAGGTTGTTCTGGGCTGAATGGACCACGGCTGCCTGGGACGCACTCTCGCCGGCTGGCCCCAGATCGGCACGCCAGCGGGAAACGTCTTCGGCGGGTATCGTCCGCAGCTTCCCTCCGGCAGCGAGTTCCGATGTCAGCATCTCCGGCAGCGCCGTTTGCAACCACGATTCCGTCGCTGTCTTAGACAGGTCCCGCACACGCAATACCGCGATCGATTGGCGTGACGGCGCTGACGCCTCGGCGCGGTACGTTCGAAGCCACACGGCAAGACCCGCGGCCAGAAGTACGATGCCGGCAATGAGAACCGCCAACCGAGCGCGGCTGCCGAACCTGCTTGGTTGCGCTTCCTCGACTGGCAATTCAGCGGAACCGCCGGCGGCCTCTTCCAACACCCGCGAGACCGGCGCCACGAATCGATAACCCCGGCCGGGGTCCGTCGCGATATAACGATTCTCGCCGCGCTTCTCTCCCAAAGCTCTCCGCAGTGTCGAGATACTCTGCGTCAGGTTGTTCTCTTCCACCGCCGCGCCATTCCAAACCAGAGCGAAAAGCTCCTCTTTGGAGACCGTTTGCCCGGCGTGCTTCACCAGGAGAAGGAGTGTCGCCAGAGGTCTCGGCGTTAGCGGAATCCGCGAGCCCGCCCGCAATAACACACGTTGCTTGGGGAGAAGATCAAAGTCGTCGAACCGGTATTTCTCGATGCGTTCGGCTTCGGTCTCTGGCACAACGAGCTCCCTGACTAAGGCGCTTCAGAAAAATTCAGAACGGTTTTCAGACATTGGACGCACCAAATATAGTGTAGTAGACTGCGCCCCGTTATGGCGCGAGAATCGGGTGCCTGTTTCCGGCTCTCGGAAGTTCCTGTACCGGTACTCGAACCAGGTCCGTAGTACCAAAACCCTAAAAACACAGCCACTTTCAGAAAAATTCAGAACGGATCTAAGGACTTTTCAGGCCGTTCAATGCAACAACCTAATGTGTAAGCCTCAACGCCCGCCACAAGGCGCTCAGACCAGGAGTCGGCAACCATGCTTCGACGGTTTCTGTATTTGGGATGTCTCGCCGTTTGCTTGTTGGTATCCGCCTACGGGCAGACCACATTTTCATGCAGCGCTTTGCCTAGCGGCTACGACAGTAACGGCAAGCCTTTTCATGCGGGCGTGAGGATCGCGAAAACTGTGATCCTTGCCTTCGGAGTGACGATCACATATTTCTATGATTTCTACCCGTCGGGCCAGAAGGGCAAAGTAGAGTTCACCAGCGACGGGCACAACTACACCTTAATCGACGACACCGACGCTAATAGCGAGATAAAGTATGCGTGCCCCAATGGCGTACCGGGGGTCGGGCCCTTCTACCGGCGTGATCCTGGCAGCCCCAACGGCGTCGCGAGCCAGACCGGGCACCGGGTCAGGGAATCGGGGGACCGCACTACCGCTGCGATAGCTCCCCTTACTTCAGGCACGGCCAACCAAGGCTTGGTTAGCTTCAACGGCGTCGGAACAATTGACTCCGCCTTGATAACCTCATCCGGCATCGCCGTTAACGTGTCTAACTCTGACGGTACGCTGCTATCCACGACAACATATCCCGTGGCCGGCATTGGAGCTAGCATCCTTGTGGCGGATTTTGACGGAGACGGCATCCAGGATCTGGCGGCGACACAAAACGGTACGTCCGGACCTGGAAACGTGGTAGTGCTGCTTGGAAAAAGCGACGGCTCCTTTGGGCCACCGAAAGCGTTTCCAGCCGGATCGTTCCCCTTCTACCTGACAACAGGCGATTTCAATGGAGATGGAGTTCCCGACCTGGCTGTTACAAATCTGTCCGCCACCCTAGGAACAGCGGGCGCCGTCACTGTGCTGCTCGGTAAAGGGGACGGAACTTTCGCCCCGGCCGTAAGCTATCCGGTGGGAGAGTTCGCCGGCACCATCGTCGCCGCCGATTTCAACGGCGACGGCAATGTGGATCTAGCCGCGTTGGACACCCAGATGGGAATTGCCAATTACACGAATAAAGTTTGGGTGCTGTTAGGCCGCGGAAACGGAACGTTCAAACCGGCGTTGTCGACGGCCACGGGAACGGGCAGCGGCTATCTTTCTTTCGCCGACGTGAATAATGACGGAAATGTGGATCTGATTATCGCGGACGAGTTCGCCAGCGCCATGGCGATAATGCTCGGGAAAGGCGATGGCACATTCCAGCCATCCAAAGAGTATGTATCCGCTGCACAGACGGTAGTCACCGCTCCCATTCCGCTCACTGACGGCACTACGTCGATCTTCTCGCCCGACGCCGCCAGCAATAGCCTGATGCTGTCTTTTATCGAGACCGACGGGACGGTAGATAATCCGCAACTTCTAACGGTAGGCGTGGGTCCCGCATCCATCGCAGCCGCCGACCTGAATGGAGATCAAAAGGCGGACCTGGTGATCACGGATGCGGAGGCTGGAAAAATCTACGTGGAACTCGCCACCGGAGCAGGCCTGTTCGCGAGCCCCGTCACCTATTCGCTTGGAACCCAGCCGGGCGCTTTGGCCCTCGCCGACGTGAATGGCGACGGTAAACCCGATGTCATCGCGGGGGACGCAACGGGTATCGATGTCCTCCTCGGCAAAGGCGACGGAACGCTCGATCCCGTGAAGAACTTCCCGGCAGGCGGAAGCTTGAGTTCCGTCACGATAGCGGATTTCAATTCGGATGGGAAACCCGACGTCGCCGCCGCGAATGCGGCGAGCGGAGGCGTCTCACTTTTCCTTGGCAATGGCGACGGCACGTTCCAAGGCGTCCGGACAATTGCGCTGACAGGCAGTTCGGTTCCACTATCCACAGTGACCGGCGATTTCAACGGCGACGGGAAGCCCGATTTGATCGTGGCTTTCAGCCAGTCCGATCCAACCCAGCCCGGCGGTATCGCCGTGCTGCTGGGGAAAGGTGACGGAACGTTTCGATCACCGGCCAATATCACGCTGCCTGGCCCGCTTGCCACCGCTGCGCTTATCGCGGGTGACTTTAATGGCGACGGAAAACTGGACATAGCGGTCGTCATTAATGGCCCCACTTCAAACCAGGTCGTGGTCTTACTCGGAAAAGGCGATGGGACCTTTCAACCGCCTGTCACCACAAATACCAATACTGCACCGCCGATGATGGTCGCCACTGACCTGAACGGCGACGGAAAATTGGATTTGCTGCTGGCCGATTGCTGCGGTCTCAGCGAAGCGAGCTACCTGCTCGGCAATGGGGACGGAACGTTTCAGCCTGAAGTGACTTTTCCTTCCGGACCGAACCCCAGAGGCATCGCCGTTGCCGATTTCGGCAATGACGGACTCCTCGGCATCGCCGTCATCGGCCAAGTGCAACAGCCCGATCGGGGCACGCTGGCGATCATGTTTAATCCCTTCACCGCGCCCACCTCGGCCGCGTCGACAACCACAGCGGCTGCGTCCGTTTCCGCCACTTACAGCCCTAACTCTCAGAGCATCACTCTGAGCGCCACAGTCACCAGCAACTCCACTCCAGTGACCGGCGGAACGGTCACCTTCACCCTCCTCAACACATCCGTTTCAGCGGCTGTCACCAGCGGAACCGCGAGTACCAGCTTCACCATCCCTGGAGCCACCGCGGCCGGAACCTACGCGATTCAAGCCTCCTACAATCCCGCTAGCGGCTTCGCGGCCAGCAGCGACAACACCCAACAGCTCACCATCTCGAAAGCCACGCCGGTAATCACCTGGGCCAACCCCGCCAGCATCGTCTCCGGAACCGCGTTGGGATCAACCCAGTTGGATGCCACGGCGAACGTGTCAGGCGCCTTCACCTACACTCCGCCTTCCGGAACCGTTCTCCCGGTCGGCAATAATCAGACCCTTTCGGTTCTGTTCACTCCCATGGACACCACCGACTACAACACCCAGACCGCTACCGTCTCGATCAACGTTACGGCTCCGAATCCGCCCGGGCTGACCATCTCGAAAACGCATAGCGCCAGCTTCACGGCGGGCGCGAGCGGCGCCTACATGATCGCGGTCGGCAACATGGCGTCAGCGGGTTCCACCAGCGGCACGGTCACTGTGACCGATAACGCGCCCGCCGGACTCAGCGTCACCGCGATGAGCGGTACAGGCTGGAGTTGCCTCACACTGCCCACCTGCACCCGCTCCGATACGCTAACGGCCAGTCAAAGCTACCCGGTTATCACGGTAACGGTCAGCGTGGCTTCCAACGCGCCATCGAGCCTCACCAATATGGCGGCCGTTTCGGGCGGCGGATCGGCGTCCGCCACGGCCAGCGATGTAACCAGCATCGGAAGCGCGCCGCAGTTCGCCTTCACCTGGACCGCGAACCCGCCCGCCGGCGGCGCCGTCACACCGGCTTCGGGCTCCCTCTACACTATGGGTTCGAACATCACTGTATCGGCCACGCCCAGCGCCTGCTACGCCTTCTCGAGTTGGGGTGGCGCGCTCAGCGGCAATACGAATCCCACAACTCTGCTGATGAACGCTGCGGAATCCGTCGTCGCCAACTTCACCTCCACCGCGAAGACCAATGTGACTTCGCAAATGACCAGCACCGTCTCCGGTTTCCGCTACAACCGCTTCACACATTACTATCTGCAGAGTCTCACCGTGACCAACAACGGAGCAACCCTCAGCGGTCCCGTATATGTCGCGCTCGATTCGCTTACGGGCAACGCGACGCTGGTGGGATCGTTAGGAATCACGCAGTGCGCCGCGCCGGTAGCATCGCCCTACGTGCTGCTAAGCAATGGACTCGGCGCTGGCCAGTCAATCTCGCTGACTCTCCAGTTCACCTCGGCGGCCGGTCCGCCATTCATTTACACGCCGCGTTATCTCGCGGGCAGCGGTCTGGAATAAGTGCAACAGGAGAAGACATGAGACCAACGACGATAGCAATCTGGTTACTAGCCGCGGCGGCTGCCAACGCCGCGGCCATCACCATTGACCTCGATACCTCCGGCCTGCCAGCCGGCGATTATCTCTTCGATTTCCAATTCATCAACGGAGATAACGTCACCGGTAACAATACCGCAACCGTTAGCGACTTCATGTCGACAAACCTGACGCTAGGCGCACTGTTGACATTCGGCACCGTGACCGGCACCGATCTGACTTCGGGTCTCACTCTGACCGATGGCCCCATAACTGAGGTGGACCAGGCGTTTACGGCCACGTCCGCCGCGGCCAGCGTCTCCTTCACGGTGAACTATTCGGCGAACTACGCGCCCCCCGGTCCCGGCGATGCATTTACATTCGCGATCACCGATACCAGCCTGAACTCGACACGCAGCGCGGGCAACGGGGCCGAGTTCGAGATCGATATCACCGGAGCCAATCCAACCGTCAGCTTCTACCCAGCCGACTCCGCGTTCGGTGGATTCGAGCCCGCGCCCGGAACCGCCGGCGGCGTTGCGACACCCGAAGTGTCCACCGCGTCCCTCTCGGGAGCCGGTCTGTTTTTGTTAGCGCTACTAGCCTTGCACCAGAAAAATTCGCACTCCATTTTCCG
>JBEKUT010000433.1:0-6206 GCA_049514735.1 Bryobacteraceae bacterium | reverse complement strand
CCGTTGGCAAACTCCAGAATGCCGATCGCTTCGTCCTCGGCGACGGTCTTGTCGCGGTGAACGTAAGTGCCCATCTGGCAGTAGACGGACTCGATCGCGGGACGCCCCAGGAACCAATAGCAGAACGCGATTCCATGGCAGCCCATGTCCATCCAGACGCCGCCGCCGGAGCGTTCCACATCCCAGAACCAGGGGCTGTGCGGGCCAAAATGTTTTTCGCTTTGCTTGACCAGATGCACTTTGCCGAACGCGCCCCGATCGGCCATTTCTTTGGCCTTCACGTATTTCGGCGTGAAGAATAATTCTTCCGCATACAGCAGCAGAACGCCTTGTTCGCGGCAGACGGCGATCATTTCGTCGGCCTCTTCGAGCGTCATCGCCAACGGCTTTTCGCATACAACGTGTTTGCCGGCGCGCGCGATGTCGCACGCCATCTGGCAGTGCAGCGCATTGGGCGCCGTGATGGTGACCATCTCGATGTCGCTCTCGCGCAGCATCTCGCGATAGTCGTGAAACACGCGCGGGATTCCATAGCGCTGCGCCAGTTCTTCGGCGTGGCCAGCGGTGGGCGACGCGACCGCGGCCACTTCCGCCTCATCGGGCAGGATCTGAAACGAGGCCGCGTGAATGTCCGCTTCGAAACCTGCGCCGATAATCGCAGCCTTTACTTTTCCATAAGTCATATTGAATGTTTGCGTGCGGGTCCGGTGGATTGGCGGACCACCAGAAGGGTCCGGATGGGGTACTCGCGTCCCGACCGGCGTTTTGTTTTGATCATTCGCTGCAGAGCGTCAAATGCAGCGCGGCCGGCCAGATCGCGCGGGATGCGAACCGTCGTCAACGGAGGATGGCTGAAACGGGCGAACGCGATATCGTCCGCACCGACCACGGAAACATCGTCCGGTATTTTCAGGCCAGCTTCAACGATGGCCCCCATGGCGCCGAACGCGCACAGATCGTTGCCGCATAGAACAGCCGTGGGGAGCGTGCCACGCGAAAGCCACTCCCGAATCGCGGCCGCTCCCGCTTCGGGCGTGTTGGATGTTTCAAGAACCTGCGGCGGCGGCAGCCCTGCATCCGAGATCGCCCGGACCATGGCACGCCGGTAGTTTGCCGCGGAAACGCGATGCGAGGGGCCGGCGATAAATCCGAAGCGTGTGTGTCCCAGTTCCTTGAGGTGCTGCACAGCTTGCAACGCGCCCGGTTGCTGATCCACGTGGACCGTGCTGCGGCCCGGCAGGATTGTTTCGCCGTCGAGCAGAACCACGGGCGTCGACGAGGCGATCAGTTCCGCGATCAATTCGCCTTCGAGTTGCGAGGTCATCACCGCGACGCCGGCCACCTTGCTTTCGATCATGCGACGCACTCCTTTGCCCGCCTGCTCCACGTTGTAATTCGTGGTCGCAAGAAGCGCCGTCATGCCTTTTTCGAGACAGGCGATTTCAAACGCTTTGATCAGCTCGGCGAAGAATGGATTTTCAATGTCCGAAATGATGAGGCCGTAGGCGTCGCTGCGCCCGCGCGCCAGCAGCCGCGCCGACGCGTTCTTGTAATAGTTCAATTCGCGAGCTGCGCTGAGGACGCGATCGCGCGTAGCCTGCGCCACCGGCCGCGTCGCGTTCAAGACGTGCGACACGGTAGTGACGGATACGCCGGCGCGAGCGGCGACATCCTGCATCAGACTCGGGGTGAGCGGCATGGCGCGCGATCCGGTCAGCCGTTCGTAATGCGCCCGGTGGAGGGGTCCACCGTAAACATCCTGTTTTCGCGGTAGGAGCGGACCGACAGCATGATACTGGTCATCACTTTGTTGCCCAGGTCCGGCGGACAATTAGTCTGCTGGCGTGAACGCACGCAATCGAAGAAATTGTCGATGTGCTTCTGGTCGCCTTCGTTGCCCACCCCATCGAGTATCAGTTCGTCCTTGCCCCACTTCTTGCGGAACTCGTCCACGAAAGGCGTCTCCGGAACAATTCTGGCGGTGTTTGTATTACGGCCTTGGGGGCCTTCCCACTCGTCGCCGAGATGGATGGTGGCCTGGGTCCCGCGCAGCAGCATGAGCGGGCCGATCTCGTTGACTTGCGACGATTGCACCATCATCGAATATTTGCCCGGATAATCGGCCGCGGTCAGGAAGGTGTCCGGCACCTCGCGCCCGTCGTCGTAAATCCAGCGCCCGCCCATGCCGCTGACGCGCACGGGATGCTCGTTCTCGACGGCCAAATGAAAGGGCGCAACGATATGGTAGTGCAAGTCGGTGGCGATGCCACCCGAATAATCCCAGTATTTGCGGAAGCGGAAGAAACGGTCGGCGTCGAAAGGCCGCTGCGGCGCGGCGCCGAGCCACTGCTTCCAATCGATGTGACCGTCGCCCGCGGCGTCGGGGCCGGCGCCAGGATCGATGGTCCAGTTCCAGTCTCCCTTAGGATCGTTTCTACTATAGGTGCCTTGCACTGCGACCACTTTGCCGATGGTGCCGGCCTGAATGACGTCGCGGATTTTGTGCCAACGCGCCCAGGAGAGCGCCTGCACGCCGACCTGCATCACGCGCTTTTTCTCCAGCGCTGTGGCAGCCACTTCGTGGGCCTCTTCGGTGGTGTGCGTCATGGGCTTTTCGCAGTAGACGTCGATACCGCGATTGAGCGCGAGGAGTGTAATCGGGGCGTGCCAATGGTCGGGCGTGGCGATGAGGACGGCGTCGATATCCTTGCGGTCGAGCAATTCCTGATGATGCGTATACTGCTTGGCTTCGGGAGCTTTTTTGGCGGCGCGGGACAGGCGCGCCTGGTAGACATCGCATAGCGCGACGAGTGCTGCGTCGTTCTTTTCCGAGACGCGATGCAGCGCCATCTGGAAGAGATAAGATCCGCGCGTGCCGAGGCCGATTACGGCGGTATTGATGCGGTCGTTCGCGCCAAGAATGCGGCCGCGTGTCGCGAGAGCGGCCGAGACGCCCGCCGCTCCCTGAACGAAACTGCGCCGAGTGAGTCCGCTGGTCATTTCAAAAGCCTCCTTACGGTACGCAAGCGGTTGCCGCAAGCGTTTGCTAGAAACAACATGGTACTCCACGAGCGGGCCGTCGAGAGACAGGCCACATGCCTATTTCCAAAGAAGACAGGCCACAAACCCCGATGGCCTGTTTCCTATGACAGGCCAAAGAAGACAGGCCACAAACCCCGATGGCCTGTTTCCTATGACAGGCCAAAGAAGACAGGCCACAAACCCCGATGGCCTGTCCTACTGCGGCTTGCGGGGAGCGTTGAGCGTGTCCCAAGACGGATCGCCGGTCTGTCGATAGCCTGGCGGCAGCTTGTCCCAATCCGGCCGCGTGATCCCGTTCAAGTCATACACTACTTTGCCGTCTCGCAATGTCAGTTCGCAGATCAGCTTTTGATGCCCCTTCATGCGCGCGCCGTACATATCGGTATAACCGAAATCTCCGCTCTGGACGCTTAACACCGCGACATCGGCCGCCGCGCCGACTGACAAATTCCCGAGTTCCTCGTGATGGATTTCCCGCGCGGGATTCCACGTCGATTCCGCAATGACGCTATCGAGCGGCACACCCATCACCAGGAACTTACTCATGACGTTGTCCATGTCTTTCATCCCGGCGTTCATGCTGCCGGCATGGAGATCCGTCGAGATGGAATCGGGCAAAAAACCTTGCCGGATCGCTGGCACGGCAATGCGCCACGCAAAGCTCCCGCCTCCGTGGCCGACATCGAAGATTACCCCACGCTTGCGCGCTTCGAACATCGCGGGGTTGACGTGGCCCGATGCGTCTTGCTCGTCTCTCAGACCCGAATAGCAGTGTGTGTAGATATCTCCCGGCCGCAGTTTCTTAGTCACCAGCTCAGGCATGGGCCGCTCTTTGCGATTGATTCCGAAATCGACCATGACCGGGATGTTCGCGATGGTTCCAGCCTCGACGGCGTGTTCCACGGGCGTCCACTCGGGCCCCGCGAAGTGCGCCGTCTTGACACCGACAATCAGGCCTTTGTACTTCAGCGCCATCTCGGCAGCCGGCTTGGCGTCCATGTCGGAGAGGTCGTTCTCATACTTCGCTCCGCGCATGCCGGCGCCGACAATATTGATGAAGGCGAGCACGCGCGTCTTAGAACGGTCTATGATGCGCTGCTTGAAATCCTCGAAGTTGCGCCAGCCGGAACAGCCTGCGTCGGCCACGGTAGTCACGCCGTTGCGAAACGTGAAGCCATCGGGGTAAACGCTCAAATCCCCGGCGTAAGAATGAGGCTCGCCGGTTCCTGCATACACGTGGACGTGAATATCGATGAGTCCCGGCGTGACATACAAGCCCTTCACATTTACCAGCTTGAATGCCTGCGCGGGGTCGATGTGTTCCGCTACCGCCGCGATTTTACCGTCTTTAATCGCAACGTCGCGAACGGCGCTGATATTGTTCTTCGCGTCGATGACGTGGCCGCCCTGCAAAACCAGATCGTACTGAGGTTGGCCCCAGCAACAGGCAGACAGGGCGGCAAGTAACAAGGCCTTCGTTAAATTCAAACCACTATCTTACTTCTTCATGGAGTAAGTTACTGCAACTGAATTCTCGCCGCCCTCATTCGTTATGACAACTGCCACCGTTCGATTCTTGCCATCGTCCTCGCCGGTGATCAGTCCGCTGGCTACTCCGTTGTTCCGCGTGTTCGTCGTGTTCGTGATATGCAGGCCCGCGGACTTGATCCCGTCTGAGTAAAACTGCATCACACGGTCGACGTCGTCGCCGGTTTTGAAGGAGAACATGCCGCCCGATTCCGACATCTGATTGGAAGTGACGGCATTCTGCGGCTTCGAACCGGGATATTGCGGCACCCACGACGGGACGTTCGTGGCCGCTCCCCCGCCGATTCGCACGGAGCCATCCGGACTGGTGATATCCAGGCGCCCCTGCGACCCGTCGCCAGACATGTTCACCTCGGCAGTTTTGCCGTCCGCAGTCATGGTCCAGCGGCCGTGCTGGGCGTCTTCGAAATTCACGGTGAAAACCTTGCCGGTTTTCTTATCGCGCACCGTGAGGACCTGGCGGCCTTCGTTTACCCCGACCACCTCGATATTCGGGTTTAAAGCGGCGGCTAGACGTGCTGCTGCGAGCGTGGGATTCCTTTTGAATAACTCGGCGTCGACCCCGGCGCGGTTCATTTTGTATTTGAGAAAGTAGATCCCACCGCCCACGGCCAGGATGAAGAGCAGGACTAAGCCGCCCAGGATGCCGAGTATCCAAACTACGGCATTCGATTTTTTCTGCGGCGGATAAGGTTGCTGCGGCGGATAGCCTTGTTGATAACCGGGCGGCGGCGGTGGATAGCCGGGCGGCGGGTAGCCGGGCGGCGGCGCCTGGGGGTTCTGGGGATTATAAGGCGGCATGGAAGCCATGTTGTTTCCTCCTCCGTAAGTTGTAAGCATACAGTAGAAGGAAAGAGGAAAACATGGCCCAGATCATCTTTAACTTGCAGTTTCGAGGTACGGCGACTCCCGGCAGCGATACGGGCGTGATGAAGGCGATGACCAGCGCCACCAGTTGCACCATGGAGACCGTCATCGGACCCGATGGCGTGAAGGGGACGTTTGCGCCGGCGGAAGGCGGGTTGGCGTATTTCGAATCCGAGGTTCGCATCGGCGCTCCGGATACTTTCACCGAGTCGGGACTGATCACCTTCGGCGAGGGCGACGATTCGCTGCGCTTCTCGACGGTCGGCCAGGGACACATGGGTCCGAGTCCCGACCCCAAGTACATGCATGGCGCGGTGACTTGGAAAATCGACGGCGGCGACGGGCAGTTCGAGGGGGCGACGGGTCTGATCACGTCGAATTTCGTTCTCTCGGATACGGGCGACGTGGTGGATCATCAGTTCGGGTTGATCTTCTTGAAATAAATGGATCTGCCGCCGTGGACCGTGGTCGCCCTGGGGAGAGTCGCCCTTGATGTTGAGCGCGATTTCTTCCGAGGGCTTCGGAATAGCGTTCTTCGTCGCTGGGCGAGATGACGACGGCTACGGAGTCGATGTCGGCGGTTAGGGCTTTCTCAACCAGGATGGCGAGGACGGTTTTTTCCTGTCCGTCGCTGTCGACCACGCGTTGCAGGGGCAACATGCGCTGTTGCGGTCCGGCGGCGGTGATGACTGCTTTCTTTACTTTCACTTATTTACCTGCAAGTCGGCATTGTAGCGCCGTGGCCGCCG
>JBEKUT010000432.1:0-6271 GCA_049514735.1 Bryobacteraceae bacterium | reverse complement strand
CCAGAGCAGTTTACCGCCGTTGTCTTCTTCAGCCATTTTAAGTCTCCGACAACCATTGTAGCGCCGGGGAAGCTGAAGCATCCGCGAAACAATCGCTCACCGACGCCCTTGAACGATCCGAGCCGAGCCGTGACCGGAAGGGTCCGTGAAACAATCATCGCCTGCGTCCCCTTGCTCACGGGTCTGTGAAATAATCAGCACCCGGCGCTCCGTAACCGTCGCGGCTCTGCAACTCTGTCCAATCTTTTCAAAGTGTTACTGAGCCGCGCGCGTCAGCGAGCGTAACGAATGCCGAGATTGGAGCGGCCTTCGAAGCGCAACGGAACCGCGACGGTAACGGATCTCAGTTAACGCGCCGCTGTATTTCCCGACAATATTTCCAGAATCGACTTCGCCACAGCTTGCGCGTCGCTGAAGGCATGTAGATAATCTTGAAACCGGCGGCCCATTTCCACGGCCTGCTCCGGCGTAAGATGCCCGCGCGCCATCATGTCGCGCACGTGCACCGGGTTGGGAAGCAGCGCTTCCTCCTGCAATTCTTCGAGAGCCGTTACCGGGTCGTAGTGGTACATTTGATTCCCAACTCTTTCAGTTGGCGTTCCGGCACTGGAGCCGGAGCGTCGCACATCATATCGTTGCCGCGGGCGGTCTTGGGGAAGGGAATTACGTCGCGAATCGATGTCTCACCCGAAAGGATCATCACCAATCGGTCGAGTCCCAAAGCGATGCCGCCGTGCGGGGGCGCGCCGTATTCCAATGCTTCCAGAAGAAAACCGAAGCGCGCTTTGGCTTCGTCCTCGCTCATGCCGAGCGCCGCAAATACCTTGGTCTGAATATCGCGGCGATGGATACGAATGGAGCCTGAACCGAGCTCGGTTCCGTTGAGCACCACGTCGTAAGATTTCGCGCGGCACGTCGCTGGATCGGTGGTCAGCTTGTCGATATCTTCGTCGTGAACCGACGTGAAGGGATGGTGCGCGGCGTTCCAGCGATTGTCTTCTTCGTCCCATTCGAACATCGGAAAATCAACCACCCATAGAAACTTGTAGTTTTCCGGGTCGAGCAGCTTGTGCCGGTCGTTATACTTCTGTGCCGCAAATAGCCGGAGTTGGCCGCACGCCTGTAGAAACGTGTGCTCCGGACGATGCCCTTTCGGCTCGCCCGGCCAGCCCGCCAGAATCAGCATGTCGTTTTCAGACGCCCCGGATACGTCTCGCGCCTTCTCGACGATGGGAGCCGTAACGCGCTTGAGATCGTCATAAACGCGGAGGCCGCGCTCCGTTCCAAACGCTTTCAGCTCATCGCGTTCTTTGCGGGTGAGCGTGCCCGTACTCGGCACGTGGATCGCGACCGGCGCATAGGTCAAGCCGAGTTCCGCATAATCGACATCCAATATGTAGAACGGCGGAATGCGCATGTCGGGCTTGTCGATACCGTAAGATCGCATCGCCTGCGCGTAGGTCAGGCGCGGGAACGGGATTTGAACATCGTAGCCGGCCACTTTGCAGACGCTTTGCAGCACCGGTTCGATCGTTTCGTAAATCCGTTCCTGCTGCGGGAACGACATTTCAAGATCGAGCTGCGTGAACTCAGGCTGGCGGTCGGCCCTGGTTTCTTCGTCGCGAAAGCAGCGAACAATTTGGAAATATTTGTCGTAGCCGGCGACCATCAGCAGTTGCTTGAAGATCTGGGGCGATTGCGGCAGCGCGTAGAAGGAGCACGGCTGCACGCGGCTCGGGACTAAATAGTCGCGGGCGCCTTCCGGCGTGGAGCGCGTCATGAAAGGCGTTTCGATTTCGAGAAAGCCCTGCCCGGTCAGCGTCTGCCGCATAGCAAATGCGATCTTCGAGCGCAGGATAATATTGCGCTGCATATGCGGACGGCGCAGGTCGACGTAGCGGTATTTCAGGCGAACTTCTTCCTTCACGTCGACGGTCTCTTCCATCGGGAACGGCGGGGTGCGGGATTCGTTCAGGATCCAGAGTTTTTCGGCCGCGACTTCCACTTCTCCAGTAGGAATGGAGGGGTTCACCGTATCGAGGGTTCGCAGTTCCACCAAGCCCTCGACGGCGATTACGTACTCCGGCCCCAGTGACTGGGCTTTGTTCAAAAGCTCTTGATCGCGGTCGGAGCGAAACACCAATTGAGTGACGCCGTAGCGATCGCGCAGGTGCAGAAAGATGACGCCGCCAAGGTCGCGCCGGCGGTGTACCCAACCCATCAAAACAACGCGCTTGTCAACATCCGCTACGCGCAGCTCACCGGCCGTGTGCGTGCGTCTGAGTTCTCCGAGAAAATCCAGTTGTGAAGTTTCCATTCTTATTTCGATCCGATTCCACCTGCGGCTTGCGCTTCGCGGTAGATTTGCCCGGCCTCGACGTAGTGCTGCGTGTTGAGCCGAAACCGTTCCTGCTCCTCTGTTGTCACTGGCCGGCGAACCTTCGCGGGAACGCCCATCACCAGGCTGTTGGGAGGAATGACGACGCCTTCCGGAACCAGCGCCGCGGCGGCGATTACGGAGCCGCGTCCGACCTTTGCTCCATTGAGAATGACGGCCGCGATCCCGATCAGGCAGTCATCTTCGATGGTGCAGCCATGCAGCATCGCCTGATGGCCCACCGTGACGCGTTCGCCGATGATTAGCGGAAAGAGACCGGCGTCGCAATGCAAGGTAGAGTTGTCCTGAATATTCGTTTCGTTTCCGATCGCGATGGTATTCACGTCGCCGCGGATGGTGCAGTTCGGCCACACGCTGGCGCGCTCTCCGATGGTTACGTTTCCGATGATCTGCGCGCTTTCGTCGATGTACGCGGAAGCGGCGATCGTGGGCAAAGCGCCGCGATAAGGACGAATCATGCTGTTAATTCTTGAGGTTAGCATGGCGCGCGATCAAGACAGGAGCGGTCATTGCCATGTCCACTACGAAACCGTGCGCGTAAAGCAAGCGGAGATTCGCTCGGCAAACGAGGAACTAACAACTACGAACTACGAACCAACAACGCCGAACGTAGAACGCAGAACGCTAAACCGGTAGTTCTCCTCATACAGAACCGCCCGAGCTTCGTACAATGGATTCAGGTAACACTCCCGATTCGCCGAAGGTCCAACAGAATGGGAGGTGCGCAATGCAATTTCTCAATCGCACCGATGCAGGATGGCAACTCGGGGAAGCGCTGCTGGCGCGTTATGGCGGCCGCAGCGACGTACTCGTCCTGGCGCTGCCGAGAGGCGGGGTTCCCGTTGCTGCCGAGGTTGCGCGTAAGCTCAATACTCCACTCGATATTTTTGTTGTTCGTAAACTCGGAGTTCCCGGGCACGAGGAACTCGCGATGGGCGCCATTGCCACTGGCGGCGCCATTGTATTCAACGACGAAGTTGTCCGGAATCTTGGAATACCAAAGTATGCCATCGATCGCGTGATTGAACGCGAGCGCGTGGAGTTGGAACGCCGTGAGCGTGACTATCGCGGCGGTCGTCCAGCGCCGCAGATCAAAGGCCAGACCGTGATTTTGGTGGACGACGGGCTCGCTACCGGAGCCACCATGCATGCCGCGGTGCAGGCGGTGCGGGCTCTCGGCCCAGCGGCTATCGTCATCGCGATACCCGCAGCGGCTTCCTCCACTTGTTCCCGTTTGCGCGCGTTTGTGGACGATATCGTTTGCTTGATCAAGCCCGACCCGTTTTTCGCCGTGAGCGCCTGGTACGACGATTTCTCGCAAACCACCGACCAAGAAGTTTATAACCTGGTGCATTGATTTTCTGCCGATGTTAACGGAACAGCTCGTTCGAGTCGCGGGGCCGGAAGGGAATCTGACGATTCCGGATGGCGCTCGTGGAATCGTTTTGTTCGCGCATGGCAGCGGGAGCAGCCGGCATAGCCCGCGCAACCGTTTTGTCGCGTCGGAACTGCAACGCGATGGCCTCGCGACTCTCTTGATCGATTTGCTAACTCCAGACGAGGAAGAGACGGATTGGCGCACGCGCCGCTTCCGGTTCGACATCGGATTGCTTGCGGGCCGGCTCGTGACGGTTACGGATTGGCTGGGGCAAGAGCCGGATACGCGAAACTTGAAGATCGGCTACTGCGGGGCCAGCACCGGCGCGGCAGCGGCACTGGTGGCAGCGGCGGAAAGGCACGATTGCGTGGGTGCGTTGGTGTCCCGAGGAGGCCGTCCCGATCTTGCAGCGGCTGCGCTGCCGTACGTCAAAGCCCCAACGCTGCTGATCGTCGGCGGCGAGGATGGTCCTGTGATTGGGATGAACCAGGAAGCGTTGGCACTGCTGAGCGTCGAGAAGAAACTCGTCGTCGTTCCCGGCGCGAGTCATTTATTCGAGGAGCCAGGCGCGTTGGAAAAGGTCGCGCATCTGGCTTCAGATTGGTTTCATCCGTATCTGCGTTGATCCGCGTTTATCGGCGGCGTCTAAAACTCAATCGACGATAAGACTTCCGACGGCATCTTTTCGAACGCCCGGCAAATCGCCAGCAGGCTTTCGATGCTCGGCATATTCGCGCCGCGTTCAATCGAGCTGATCTGCGAAACGCTGAGCTTCGTCGCTGCCGCCAGGTCTTTGAGCGACCAGTCGCGCTCTACGCGCAGCAGCTTGATGCGATGTCCGAGGCGCTCCCGCAGGCGATCCTGCAATGTCCGTCCGAGCCCGAATTTCTCGACGGCATTCTTCAGCGTCTGGCGAAGCTGCGCCAGCGAAAACGGTTTCGAAATGTAATCGAAGACCTTCAACTTGAACGTCGCGCGCATGTCCTCAAGCGAGGGATAACCGGTGATCACGACCACGCACACGTTGGGATACAGGCCCAGCAACTGCTCCAGCACCTTCTCGCCCTTGAACTCGCCCATTTTCATGTCGAGCAAAACGATGTCCGGCACGCGCTGGTCGCTGGCCGCGAAGAGATCGTCCGGATGCGCGAAAGTACGAACGGCGTAGGTTCCTTCGTCCTTGAGCGCGTCCTCCATGTAATTGCGGAAATCGGGATCGTCGTCGAGAACGTAGAGTTCCACGGGCGCTAGCCCCGAAGGCAGCGGATTTTGTACCGCGGGGCTCTCCGCGGCGGCATCGGTGGGTTTCATCGGATTTTCTCCTTTGCGGCGCTACCGCAGGCAGGCAGCGTCACTTCCAGGCACGCGCCTCCGCTCGCCCGGTTCGACGCGCTGATCGTGCCGCCGTGCTGATCGATAATTCCCTCCGCTACCGTCAGCCCCAGGCCGGTCCCGCGGGCGTCGAGGCGCGAAGATACAAATGCCTCGAAAATGTTTGGAAGCACGTCGGGCGGTATTCCCGGTCCATCGTCATCCACTGAGATTGAAATCCACTTCTGTCCGTTTCGAGCGAAACGCCTGGAACGCGCCGCAATCTTGCCGTTCGTGTGTACGGCGTAAAGCGCGTTTCGAAGCAGATTGACGAATACTTGCATGAGGCGATCCGGGTTTCCAACGACAACGTCGGCAGTATCGACGACATTCGTGAATTGTACATCGGAAGACTTTTCGTCGAATGCGACCAATCCCCAAGCCTCCGCGATGAGCGGCTGCATCGGCACCGCTTCCATCTCGTGTTTACGTGTGCGCGAAAAATCCACCAGTCCTTCGCTGATCTTCTTAATACGTTGCGTAACGCGCAACATCCTCGCCAGACGATCCAGCGCCAATGGTTCAGTTGTACATTCGGTCAGTTTTTCGATAGAGCCCAATAGCACGGAAAGCGGCGTGTTCAGCTCATGCGCGACGCTCGCGCTCATCAATCCCAGGTGGACCAGGCGGTCCTGCGCCTCGAGTCGCCGCAACGCGTCTTCCAGATCTGCCTCATGCTGGCGAAGCTGCAGGATGGTTTCGTTTCTGGACCGCATGATCTGTCCGATCTCGTCGCCGGAGATCTCTCGCGCGGCAATCAGTTCGTGTTCGTGATCGTCGTCCTGGGTCGCTTTGTCGGCCTCCAGCATGAGGTGCAGCGGCCGGTAAACGTACAGCGGCATGATGGTGGTCTCGAGCACCACGACGGCCAGAATATAGATAGCGCCCAACACGATCACCAGGCTGTTTTGCGCGCGCGCCGGGATCTCGCGGTAGAGAGCGAAATAGATGGTGCCTGCCAGAATGAGAAAGAACAGGTTATGCAGCACCATCAGCTTGGGGCGCACCTTCAGATCCCCGAAGCGCCGTCCGAGGCCTTTCCATTCGCCCGCCGCCGTAACGCTACGGGACGTGCCCCGCGCCCGCCGCGGCAGATGGTATCGAAGGGTTGGAGCGAAGCTTTT
>JBEKUT010000431.1:0-6272 GCA_049514735.1 Bryobacteraceae bacterium | reverse complement strand
GGATTCATCGGTTCAGCCATCGTGTTTTGGATGGTCTTTAAAGTTCTGGTGGCCGATGACAAGCCCTTGGATCCCGCCGATTACGAGATGGTGGGCGTACTTGGAAAGCTCTCGAGCCCGATCCGCGAGGGTGGAGTTGGAGAAATTATTTTCTCGCAAGAAGGCAGCCGCCGTGCAGTGGCGGCGCGAAGCGAGAACGGAAAGCCGCTCGCGCGCGGCACCGAAGTCGTTGTTACAGAGTTCAAGCGCGGTATCGCCTACGTACGTCCGTGGGAAGAGCTGAGCCGTATGGACTCGGCTGAAGTCTGAGGAGACTTATGCATATTCCGAATGAGGTGATTGTCGTTGGGACCTTAATGGTCCTGGTGATATTTCTGTTGTTCTCTATGTTCGCGCGGCTCTATCGCAAAGCGGGGCCGCACGAAGCTCTCGTGGTGTATGGATTCGGCGGCACTCGCGTGGTCAAAGGCCGCGGCGCCGTCATTATTCCGATGGTGCAAACCTATCGTGAGCTGTCGCTGCAACTGATGTCGTTCGACGTCGCGCCGCAGCAGGACCTGTACACGAAACAGGGCGTCGCCGTGACCGTGGAAGCGGTGGCGCAGATCAAGGTGAAGTCCGATCCGGAATCGATTTTAACGGCGGCGGAACAGTTTCTGACTAAGTCCGACCAGGCTCGCGAAGGGTTAATCCGCCTGGTGATGGAAGGCCATCTGCGCGGGATTATCGGCCAGCTTTCCGTGGAGCAGATTGTGAAAGAGCCGGAGATGGTGGGCGACCGCATGCGCGGCACCTGCGCCGAAGACATGAGCAAGATGGGCCTGGAAGTGATCTCGTTCACGATTAAAGAAGTTCGCGATAAGAACGAGTACATCAGCAACATGGGCCGGCCGGATATTGCGCGGATCAAGCGCGACGCCGATGTGGCAACGGCGGAAGCCGATCGCGATACGGCCATCAAACGCGCGGAAGCGATGCGGGCAGCCGCCGTCGCGAGAGCCGCTGCCGATCAGGAGCGGGTGCTCGCGGAGACTCTCTCGATGGCCAAGCAGGCGGAGGCGCAGCGCGATCTCGAGATCAAAAAAGCGCAGTATCTGGAGACCACCAAACGGCAGCAGGCAACGGCCGACAAGGCTTACGAGATACAGACGAATCTCATGCAGCAGCAGGTGATCGCCGAGGCGGTCAAGGTGCGGCAAGTCGAAAAGGCGGGCGAAATTCTGGTGCAAGAGGCGGAGATCAAGCGCCATGAAAACGAGTTGATCGCTACCGTCTTGAAGGGCGCGGAGATTGAGCGCCGCCGGATTGAGGCGATGGCCGAGGCGGACAAGTCGCGGCAGATTGCCGAAGCCGAAGGCCGCGCCATGGCGATTCGCGTACAGGGCGAGGCGGAAGCCGAGATCATCCTCAAGAAGGGCGAGGCCGAAGCGAAGGCGATGAACGTGAAGGCGGAGGCGTATCAGGAATGGAACCAGGCGGCCGTGGTCGATAAACTGATCACGAACATGCCGGAAGTGGTGCGCGCGCTCGCCGCGCCGCTAGCGAACGTCGATAAGATCACCATCGTGTCGACGGGCAATGGCGCAAGCGCGGGCATGAGCAAGATCACGGGCGATATCACCGCAATGGCGGCGCAAATCCCCGCGTTGTTTGAAACATTGTCGGGCATGAAAATGTCCGAGTTGCTGGGCAAGGTAAAGACGATTGGAGACAAATCCAAATCGACGGACGCATAGTTCACGAAGGAGGTGAATCATGGCACTTATGGAGCGTGTCGCCACACTGGTGCGGGCGAACCTGAACGATCTTCTCGACAAAGCGGAGGATCCCGAAAAGATGCTGAAGCAACTGATCCTGGATATGCAGAACCAGTTGCTGCAAGTGAAAACGCAAGTGGCCATCGCCATTGCGGATCAGCACCTGCTGATGAAGAAACAGCAGGAGCACAACGAGAACGGCGACAGGTGGATGAAGAAGGCGCAGCTTGCCGTCGACAAGAAGGAGGATGACATGGCGCGCGCCGCGATTGAGCGCTCCATGTCCTCAAAGTCGATGGCGGAGAGCTTTGGGCAGCAGGTGGAAGATCAGCGTGTGCAGGTGGAGAATCTCAAATCCGCTCTGAATAAGTTGGAGCGAAAGCTGGGCGAGGCTCAGGCGCGGGCGGACCTGCTGATCGCGCAGCATCGGCGCGCGCGGGCTTTGAACAAGGCTGGCGATGCGCGTGGCGCGATTCCGGACGGTTCCACGGAAATGGCGTGGGATCGGGCTCGTGATAAGGTGCAGCGCACCGAGGCTATTAGTCAAGCCAAGGCGGAACTACTCGGGGATTCGTTGGACGACAAGTTCGCCACTTTAGAAAAACAGGAAGAGATTGAGAAGATGCTGGAGGAGTTGAAGGGACGGCGGGCGCAGTAAGCGTTCGTAGTTCGTAGTTCGTAGTTCGTAGTTCGTCGTCATGGGCGATTGCCTCGTCGGGCGATGGCGTTCGGTATCTGCCAGGCGCAGTGAGCGTTGTCAGTTGGTAGGTTGCTGGTTCGTGTTCGTCGTTATTGGCGATGTTCTGCGGACGCCAAGAGCTAGTTCAGGCCGCGGGCGTTTATCGGCGTTTATCGGCGTTTATCGGAGGCCATAATAAGCTGGTTCACTTCGTTCGGCGATAGCGTTCGGTATTTGCCGGTTTCAAGTTGGGCGAGTTGCAGCGGACCTATTGAGATTCGGGTCAATTTTTCGACCTTGCTTCCGATGGCTTCCAGCATGCGCCGCACCTGGCGGTTGCGGCCTTCGCGGATGGTCAACTCGATGGAGCTGACACTGACGCGCACCACTTCGGCGGGCTGCGTCGGGCCGTCCTTCAACTCGACGCCCTGACGCAGCCGCTCCAATTGTTCGTCGCTGAGGGGCGTCGAGGCTTTCACGAGATAAGTCTTCGGCGTCTTAAAATCCGGATTGGTGATGCGCTCGGCGAACTGCGTGTCGTTGGTCATCAGCAGCAGCCCGCTTGTATCCTGATCGAGCCTGCCAACGGGCACCACGAATTGGCCGAGATCGCCGATCAGATCGTAAACCGTCGGCCGGCCGCGCGGGTCTTTATAAGTTGTGATGTAGCCGGCCGGCTTATGCAGCGCGATGTAGACCTTCTCGCCGCCGCGCACCGGCTTGCCGTCCAGCGTCACGCGATCGCGCTCCAGATCCACCCAATGATCGGGCGTGCGGATCAGTTTGCCGTTCACGCGCACGCGTCCGGTGCCGATCCAACTGCGCGCTTCGGTGCGCGAACCGAGGCCGGCTTTCGAGATCACGCGATCTAGCGTTTTCAACGGACGTTCGTGCTCAGCCATAATCGATTCATGCGCCTATTCTTGATCTGCGTTGTTGCGCTCACCCTGGCCGCCCAGGACAGCCGCTACGCCCCGCAAGGCGACCAGATCCCCGGCCCCGCGAACCCGTCCGATTTCGCGCCCTGGCTGGCCGACATCAAACAATGGCGGGCCGAGCGCCTCGCCCGCATCGGCTACAACGGCTCCGAATACGATCGCCCTGAATTGAAGTGGACGCAACGCAGTTTTATCCAATCGCAGATGATGATCGAGGACTGCTACTTCTACGATACGATTGGCGCGCGCTACACCGTCGACCGCTATCTGGACGATCTCGACAAACGCTACGGCGGCATCGATTCAGTGCTCATCTGGCCGGTTTATCCTAACATTGGCATCGACAACCGCAACCAGTTCGACCTGCTCGACGACATGCCCGGCGGCGTGGACGGGCTCAAGCAAATGATCGCCGATTTCCACAAACGCGGCGTACGCGTTTTGTTTCCAGTGATGGCCTGGGACAACGGGACGAACGACTACGGATCGCTGGCCGACGCCGCGGTGAAGCACATCGGTGAGATCGGCGCCGATGGCATCAACGGCGACACCATGGATTTCGTGCCGCGCACGTTTCGCGTAGCGTCGGACAAGACGAATCATCCGCTCGCGCTGGAACCGGAATGGTCCAGTGACAAGGATTTCGGCGCGATGTGGAACAACCTGTCGTGGGCGTATTGGAAGTACGGTTTCGTTCCGACGGTGAGCCGCTGGAAATGGTTGGAGCCGCGGCATGTCGAAAACGTCTGCCGCCGCTGGGCGCGCGATCACACCGACGATCTGCAATACGCGTTCTTCAACGGCGTCGGATTCGAAAGTTGGGAGAACGTTTGGGGCATCTGGAACCAGCTTACGCCCCGCGATGCGGAAGCTCTGCGGCGAATCTCAAAAATCGAACGGCAATTCGCCGATGTTCTTGTTTCGCCAAATTGGGAACCGCATACGCCGACGCTCGCCTACGGCGTTTTCGCGTCGAAATTTCCTGGCGCCACGGAAACTCTCTGGACGCTGATCAATCGCAATGAATACGACGTCACGGGGCGCCAGATCCGCGTTCCCAATCATGACGGCATGCATTATTTCGATCTGTGGCACGGGGTGGAGATCAAGCCGCAATTGGAAGAAGCGGACACGGTGCTGAGCTTCGCGGTGGAAGGGCACGGTTATGGCGCAATCGCCGGTACGACCCATCCGGACGATCTGCGCGCATTCCTGAACGAGGTTGGCGCCATGGCCCGATTCTCGAGCCGCACTTTTTCGTCGGAGTGGCGAGTGCTGACGCAGCGCATCGTTCCCATTCCGCCGGTTGAAACGAAGCCGAAGACAGCGCCCGAGGGCATGGTCGCGATTCCGGCGGGCACGTTCGAGTTTCGAGTGAGTGGAATCGAGATCGAGGGGAGTAACGACGTCGGTGTCGACGTCCAATATCCCTGGGAAAACGAGCCGCGCCGCTATCATCGCGAAGCACTGCCGGTGAAATCGTTTTATATCGACAAGTATCCCGTGACGAATGCCGAGTTCAAGAAGTTCGTCGACGCCGCGCAATACAAGCCCCGCGACCCGCACAATTTTCTGAAGAACTGGGTGAACGGATCTTATCCCGCGAACGAGGCCAATAAGCCGGTGATTTGGATCTCGCTCGAAGACGCGCGCGCCTACGCGAAGTGGGCAGGAAAGCGGCTCCCGCATGAATGGGAGTGGCAGTACGCGGCGCAAGGATCGGACGGCCGTTTGTATCCGTGGGGCAACGAATGGAATGCTTCGGCCGCCGCAACGCCGCACATGGACCGCACGCTGGGTGAACCTGCCGATGTCAACGCGCATCCGGCGGGCGCGAGTCCGTACGGGGTGATGGACATGGTGGGCAATGTGTGGCAATGGACAGACGAGTTCGAAGACGAGCACACGCGCGCGGCCATCCTGCGCGGCGGCAGTTATTATCAACCGCAGGGTTCGCATTGGTATTTTCCGCAGGCGTACAAATTGGATGAGCATGGAAAATATTTATTGATGGCGCCTTCGAAAGACCGTGCGGGCACGATAGGATTCCGTTGTGTTATCGACGCGGAATGAAGGCCGCGCAGCCTGGCTGGTAGTCGCACTCGCGCTCGCGATTGGCGTTGCGGGCCTGCTGACGCTGCACACCATCCGTCATGCCATCCGCATGCATCGCGCGACCGAACAAGTGCGGCCGTGGATGAGCATCCCCTATATCGCGCACTCTCATCACGTGCCCGCCCCGCAGCTCTACGAAGCTATCGGTCTGCCCTTCGACCGTCACGACCACCGGCCCCTTTGGCGAATTGCGCGTCAGGAGAATCGGCCCGTCGATCAGCTTATTGCGAGTGTTGAGGCCGTTATTGCGCACGTACGCGGCAACGCGCCACCGGCATTGGAACCGGGGAGCGTTCCGTGAATCTCGGCGAACAGCTACTCGCCCTGTTATCACAATTTGGACTCCCGATTTTAGCCAGCGTACTCTACGCCGGCTGTGTCGGATTGCCGCTGCCTAACGCGCTCTTGCTGATCGCGTCCGGTTCCTTCGTGGCCGGCGGACAGATGAATCTGTGGACTGTTCTGATTGTCGGGAGCGCGGCGTCGATCGCCGGCGATCTTACGGGCTACTCAGTCGGCCGCTGGCTCGGCCACGCTACGCTCCGGCGCATCAGTCCGAAACTCCATGAGCGGCTCGACCACGCCGAACGGTCGGTCCGCAAATATGGCGCGTGGGGAATCTTTCTGACGCGCTGGCTGATCACGCCGATCGGACCGTGGGTCAACCTGATCAGTGGCGCGTCCGAATATCCGTGGCCGCAATTCGTACTCTGGGACGTCTGCGGCGAGATTCTCTGGGTGGTGCTGTACGTTCTTTTAGGACGGGCCATCGGAGGCGAAGTG
>JBEKUT010000430.1:0-6282 GCA_049514735.1 Bryobacteraceae bacterium | reverse complement strand
GATGCTGACGGACTCAGACCGGGAGTGCGCCAATCGTTGCTGCATGTCGCGAACGTTGGCCAGCGCCGCCCGCCAATGCCCGACACCCAAATTCGCGCGCAAATGCCGGCATGCCGCGGCCAGAAAGAAGCACAGCGGCGAGTACAGCTTGCCATCCGCGTTTAATTCCGCGCCATAAACGATCCTGGCGTTGCGTCTGAGCGCGTCCAAAACGACGGCATCGCGATGTGGGCCCTCTGGCGCGATGCTGAAGAGACCAGCATCCGTGAGTCGCTGAACACTCTGAAACCAGTCGCTCAACTCATTTGCGGCAGCGTTCAAATCGAAGTCCACTATGCTGGTCCCGCCGAAAGTATCGCGTCTTGCGGCGAATCGAAGCCTTCGTACGCCCAAGCCTCGGGCTCAGATGCATAGCGGGCATCCATAAACTGCGGTGGAAGCGCCGAACAATCCGTGGGCCAGCACCTCGGTCCCTCGGATCTTAAGACAGCTTGTTCACTCTCCGACAGATCCATCCACGCCGAGTCCATTTCATCGAGGATTTCATCTTCCCCTGTGGATTCCTCTCCGTCGTGCCTCCACCGAATCATCCACAATCGCCGTTCCAGCCGGCGGTAGCGCACGAGTTCTTTAGTCATGCACTTTGCTCCAGTGATTGCGCGAGGCATTAAGAGCAGATTCAAACTCGGGCAGAGTACAGCTTCGCCTCGGTTCTACATATGCATGTGGATAGCGATCCGCCCGCAGGAGCAATGTTTGAGCAAGCAGCGCGGCAAACATCCGAAAGACCGGATCCCTTCCTTCGCCTCCCAGCGATCTCGGCAGGCGATGCTTCGGCAGGTTCCCCGGCTTTTCGAGCGCAACCGACATTCCGCCAGTTTCTGACGCTACCGTGCCGTCTTCAGCAACGGAGAGATCACGATATTCCCCGTTAACGCGAACCCCTAAGGTTCGACTAGAACGCCCAAGAAGAGGATACCCGTCCAGATCTTGCCTCATAGCCCTAAACATCCGATGCTCAGACGCTTGATCCCGGACGTGGCCAGTGCTTTCAACTTCTTCTCGCACACCTAAATCCTAACAAAGGGTGACTTCGCCAGAGCCTAGGCAGGGCGAGCGATCTGGAGAAACTTCATCAACGGCCGAAGCCCTTCCGCGCTCAATAGACCATCGGGCATAAAGAGATTGGCGCCTGATCGATACTGCTGTCCGATTAACGCGCCACTCGGAGAATGTCGGCTGATAGGGACATCCTCGTGGTCTGAATGCGTGGGACCGGAACGACCGGCGGGTGATTTGCATTGGTGGCGCTCGCGGCGGAACGTGTTTCGCGCCGCTCGCGATGCCGGCGTCAAACGCGTGGTGCCCACGTCCTCCTTCGCTCAAAGGATGACGACTTTGTTGCGCTGTATTCCCAAACGCCGTCCGCAAGTTTATTGTGGGTACGACTCGGAAATTGCCGGCGTGCGTTCCTTCGTGGAAGGCAGCTTTCGTCTCCAAACAGTCGACTGCGGTCTGAGACGGCGTTCTTGGACATTCTTGTACTGAATTCGCGTCGCCGGGGTGGTGTCAATAGTTTGTATAATCGTGTTCTCCGCGATGATGAGGATCGCTCACTTCTTAAGCCGTGGATGAAACTTGCCCACTGTAATCGCCCAGAAAACCGAGTGCAAGAAATCTTCAACTTTCTTTAGCGGCCCTAACACCACGCCCCTCAGTAACTTACAGCCACTGCCCCGACGCCGCGCCTTCCCAAACGCAAGACCCACGCCGTATATTCAAATCGAAAGCGAAGCCACATGCCCTCATCCACCCTCGTCCCAACAAACGTTCGGCATCCCGGCCTCATCGCTCTTTGCCAACCGAATAAAACAGCCTGCGGAGGCAGACACCCCATTCCAGCCTCCGCAAGCCACATTCAAAACGCCCAACCACTTAGCTATCAATCACCTAACTCGCTATACCCACTCTTCACGCAAAAGCAAAAAATCGAAATGAAAAGGCGAAATAAGGAGGCGCAAAGATTTGTCTCAAGAAAAAGAGTTGCCTCAGCATAAGACGCAATCGATTCGCTGGCCGCAACGGTTTGATCCCGGGCGTGCACCTATATTTGTCAGTAACGATCTCGTGGCCGCGGCGCCGGCTGAGACCGTGTGGGCTTGGCTCGTGAGTGCTCCTCTCTGGCACACTTTTTACTCCAACGCTTCGAACGTCATGCTGGAAGGGGGAGGAAGGCAACTGAGTAGCGCCGTCAAGTTTCGCTGGAAGAGCTTCGGCGTAAACCTGGACACCGTGGTGGAAGAGTTTGAACCCTGCCAACGAATCGCGTGGCATGCTACGGGCATCGGGGTGGATGCCTACCACGCGTGGCTCTTGACGCCTTCCTCCGGCGGCGGCTGCCACATACTCACTCAGGAAACTCAGTATGGATGGCTGGCGCGTCTGGGCAAAATGGCGATGCCGAATCGCATGCATCGTTATCATCAACTGTGGTTGGAGGGGCTAGCCAAGCAAGCGAAAGCGGGGCCGCCCCTCCCACGATAATGCGCCTGAAAAAACCTTGAACAAAAGAGCCTCGCACGGAATATTCCAGTAGCGATGGTCTTTAGAGTACTCGCGCTTCTGAGCCTGACCGCAATCGGCGTCTTCGGTCAGGCGGACACAGGCGAGCTGCGAATCGCCGCGCAGGACCCCAGTGGCCTCCCATTGCAGGTCCGCGTAGAGCTGGTCAGCCAGGCGAATCAATACCGGCGCGAATTCGATTCCGATCGCGAAGGCCGCGTCATCTCCAAGCGACTGCCGTTCGGCCGCTATACGGTGAACGTAACCAGCGCGGGCTTTACGCCCTCATCGCGGTTGATTGACATTCGTTCGTCCCTCCCGCTGGAGCTGACTATCGTTCTGGGGATCGGACAAATGAAAACGGCGGTGAATGTCACAAGCGATGCGACGCTGATCGATCCCGGCGATGTTAGTGGCGCGAATCGCATCGGAAACGCGACCCTGCAGGACCGCCTGACCGCGCAACCCGGCCGCTCACTCGGCGAATTGGTAAATCAGGAACCTGGCTGGCTGTTTGAAGCCAATGGGATTCTTCATCCGCGCGGCGAGGAGTACCAGACGCAATACGTTGTCGACGGACTGCCACTCACAGATAACCGGTCGGTTGCCTACGTTCCGGATTTCGACGCGAACAACGTGCAGGAGATGAGCGTTTACACGGCTGGCTTTCCCGCCGAATACGGCAGGAAAATGGGGGGAGTGATTGAAGTAGAAACTCAGCGCGACACCCGCCAGGGTTTTCACGGAAGCGCCGTGCTTTCGGGTGGCAGCTTCGATACCGCCGGTGCGTACCTGGAGGGTCAGTATGGGTGGAACAAGAATACGTTCACTCTGAGCGCATCCTCGACCACCACGGACCGCTATCTCGATCCGCCGGTGCTTCAGAACTACACGAACCACGGCACGCTGCTCAACTTAATGGCGCACTATGAGCGCGATCTGAGCGGCAAGGACCGCATCGGTATCGTCCTGCGCCGCGATCAATCTAAATTTCTAGTGCCCGATGAGATCGTGCAGGAGCAAGCGGGACAGCGGCAGGACCGCGATAGCTTTGAGAGCGCCGCGCAATTCTCCTATGAACATATCTTTTCGCCCAACGTGCTGGGCGATTTCCGCGCCATGGCTCGTGACATCACGGCGGGCTACTGGTCCAACGATCTGTCAACGCCAATGATCGCGGGCCAGGATCGTGGATATCACGAAGAGTACGTGAAAGGAACTGTCTCGGTTCATGCCGGTATTCATGAATTCAAGTTCGGTATTGATTCGGATTACGCGTCGATTGAAGAGAACCTTAATTATCTGATCACCGATCCGGCGCTCTTTGACCCGGACACTCCCGCAGCGTTCAGGTTTTACGGCCACGCCGCGGATCGCGAGCAAGGTTTGTTCGCACAGGATCAAATACATTGGAGGAATCTTACTCTGAGCGGAGGAATTCGATTCGATCGTTATGACTTATTGGTAAATCAAGTAGGCTGGAGTCCGCGGGCTGGGATCGCTGTCTATTGGCCCTGGGCTAAAATCGTCTTTCGCGGTTCTTATGACCGGATTTTTCAAACACCCGCGTTCGAGAACATTCTCGTCGCGAGTTCCCCGGCGGTGACCAGTCTGAGCGATCAAGTCTTGCGATTGCCGGTCCAGCCGGCGCGCGGGAACTACTATCAAGCAGGATTCGGCCGCGCCTTCTTCGGCAAGGTCAAGATCACGGGTAACTTCTTCTGGAGGCGTTATCATAATTATCCCGATGACGACCTTTTACTAAATACAGGTATTAGCTTTCCAATCACTTTCGCCCTTGCCAACATATATGGCGTGGAAACCAAGCTCGAAATCCCACACTGGGGTCCTTTCTCCGGTTACGCGAGTTACTCGAATATGCGTGGAAACGGATACTTTCCAGTAACCGGCGGCTTATTCATCGGAGACGATGCGGCGCAGGCAATTAGCGCTACTAGCGGCGTGTTTCCCGTGTCTCAGGACCAGCGCAATACGGTTCGGGCTCGCTTCCGCTACGACATCAACCGGCGGCTTTGGATGGCGGTCGGAGGTAACTACGATAGCGGTCTGCCGATCGACTTCGAAGGCACGTACCAGCAAGCGGCGCTGCAATACGGCCAGGCGATCTTGAACCGCGTGAACTTTTCCGATTTCCGGCCTCGCCCGCTTTTCTCGCTGAATGCATCGCTGGGTGTCCTATTGCTAAATAACGACAAGCACCCCATCCGTTTTCAGATCGACGGGACGAATCTGACCAACGAGATCAACGTCATCGATTTTGCCGGCTTGTTCTCTGGAACCGCGATCGGCATTCCCCGCAGCGTCGACGCGCGGCTGCAATTCGCGTTCTAATTGTCTATATGTCCGATGCGCCGGTAAACTCCACCCTCGATATTCATCTGTTGCTCGCCGCGGCATGCAACGATCGCGGGACACGCGGGTTAGAGGAAGATGTCACCGCGCTTTTCGAACAGTGGCGGGGCGCACTACTGCGGTACCTGTCGGCATTTGGATTGCCACAGCACGATAGTGAGGAAATTGTTCAAGAGGTGTTCCTGTCGCTGTTCTGCCATCTGCGAAAGGACAAAGCGCGCACCAATCTGCGAGGTTGGCTTTTTCGGGTGGCTCACAACCTGGCTCTGAAACGCCGCATGGCGGAACGGAATGCCGGGGCGCCCGCCGATCTCGATGGCCTGCCGCATCCAACCTTGAATCCGGAGGAAGAACTGGCGAACGATCGAAGACAACGCCAGTTCTCCTGCATACTGCAGGCGCTTCCGGAGCAGGACCGGCGCTGTCTTTATCTCCGCGCGGAGGGGCTTCGATATCGCGAAATCGCGGACGTTCTCGGAATGTCTCTCGGCTCCGTCGCCGCTTCGCTAGCGCGCTCTTTAGCACGGTTCCAACGTGTGGACGAAAGGTGATTTTATGTTCCAGGAAAACGTTCATCCCTCCGATCAAGATCTGCTGCTTTGGGCTGACGGTGAACTTTCGTCACGGCGCGCCGCCAAGGTTCGGCGGCACCTGAGCTCATGCTGGAAGTGCCGCGCGCGAATGTCGGATCTGGAGCAATCGATCGCGGCTTTCGTCCATCAATACCAGCGTGAAGTGGATGTAAAGGCGCCGCCAATAGAAGGGCCGCGCTCGCTCTTAATCGCTCGCATGGAAGAACGCGCGGCGTCTTCCGGGACCGGACGCCACATCTGGCGGGTAAGTGCGGCGGCCGCTCTTGCCGCTGTATGTTTGTCGACCGGAATCGTTTTCTTGGTCTCCCAACACGGACACACGCGCAACGATGCGAGCGCAATTCCAAACGCGAGTCTCACTCCCGGCGCCACCACTCCGATTCGCGTTCAAGATGTTTGCACCGCGAATGCAGCGGCCAACGATCCCGCCGTACCCGATCCTTTGAAGCGTGAAGTTTTGAAAGAGTACGGATTGAACGGCGCGTCCGAAAATGCATATCAGATTGACTATCTGGTAACGCCTCAACTCGGCGGCGCGGCCAGCATTCGTAATCTCTGGCCGCAGCCATCTCTCAACACGGTCTGGAATGCTCGCGTGAAAGACGCGCTGGAGAACCGTCTCCACGACCTGGTTTGTAGTGGGCAAGTCGATCTCGGTACCGCACAGCACGAAATATCCCAAAATTGGGTCGCCGCTTATAAGAAATATTTCCGGACAAACGAACCACTGCATAGCATGTGACGTTGGGGTATC
>JBEKUT010000429.1:0-6284 GCA_049514735.1 Bryobacteraceae bacterium | reverse complement strand
CACCGCGGCCTCCTCGCTGTTAGGGGCCGCGGCATCGACGATTGCCAAACCTCGGGTGTACTCGGTCTCGGCCGCCTTGAAATCGCCGAGGTTTGCGTGCAACTCGCCTAGGCTGCCCCAACTCGCGCCCGTTTCCTTACTATTCGGACCGGATTTTTTGTTTCTAATCTCTAGCGCGCGTTGAAGATACGATTCCGCTTTCTGCCAGTCGGCCTCGGCTTCGTGAATCTCTCCGAGTTCGTTCCACACCACCGCTGCCTTCATATCCTGGGATTTCTGTCCGCCGAGAAGATCCAGCGCATGCATTAACAGCGGTTCGGCTTTCGTGTATTCCGCCCGCGCTTTGTATGCCTGCGCGAGTTTAATGAGAGCGTCGACGTTTTTATCGATGTTGGAACCACCTAGGGATTCCAGCTCAGCGATCGCGTCTTCCAGGCTCTTGATCCCCGCGGCGAAATCGTTCAAATCGACTTGGACCGAACCATAGAGAAAGTCGACTTCCGCGGACAATTCCGTCAGACTGCGCTGCTGTTGGTGTTGGATTTGCCGGAGCGCGCCGAGAAGAGCGGCAGAAGCTGCACGGCCCGCGCTCTGCGGCTGCTGCAGGGTTTTCGTCGCGAGCTCCAATCCAAATTTTTGACACTCGGGAAGCGCCGATGCACTCTGGCAAGCTTCGTTGACGCCGCTCTCGATCCGACTCAAGCCGCCGGCGTTGCCCGAGGCGGCCGCGTCGAAATCCTTCCGCAGCGCATTGAGGCGCGCCTGCAGATCCGCGCCTTGACACCAGAGGATAGGACTAACGGCGAGCGCCGCCGCGCAGGCCAGAAGTGTGCGTTTCATCGGCCGGCTCCTTGCGCTCCTTCCAGAGCTCTGTGCAATATAACTGGAAAAAGCGGATCAGAATCTTTTTGCGGCGTTTGGGGTCGGGAGTCTCCAAGAGCCGGCTGTAAAACAAACCCGCCACGCGCTCGTTGGGTACACGCAAGATAATCTGGCCCGCCGCGAAAAGGTTCTTTTTCGCGCGCGTCTTTTGCTGCCGCTCCTCTTGAGACTCGTTTTTCCTCTCTCTGAGTACGAGCCTGATATCCGCAGGATCGGCAATGCTCGCGATTTTTCTTGCAAAGTCGCTAACTTCGGTATGCTTTGCAAAAGAAGGCGCGACAGCGGCGAGCGGCAGAGCGCCGTCCTCTACCTGGGTTTCCTTGTGGGGTTCTTCTTTCCTTTGAATCCGGATGACCGCCTGTTCCAACAGATGCAGGAACCAGCGGCGGCGCTGCCTGGGCGTTTCGGTGTTGTAAAACTTGAATTTGTATGCGCGGCCGTCCGCGAATGGCTTCTCGCACACTTCTTCGTCCGCCGGGAAAGGAAACTCCAGTACGTCGACGCGCCGGTCTTCTAACAGCACCTG
The DNA here is from genome assembly GCA_049514735.1 of Bryobacteraceae bacterium. Lineage (GTDB taxonomy): Bacteria > Acidobacteriota > Terriglobia > Bryobacterales > Bryobacteraceae > JAICMB01. The sequence goes on along the minus strand of JBEKUT010000429.1, from coordinate 4,876 downwards.
TATACCGGTTCCTTCCCAGTGCTCCCAGATGCGAGTCACCGCCGCTCTCCCGTTAAGGTGCGGCAGATATTGACCTAGAATGATTCTCTGTAGAGAGTCCAGGGTGCCCATCACCAAGGCTTTGGCGGGGTAACCGGAGCGGCTCACGGGATGGTGCCGTTTTTGGTAGCGCGCTGCGATAGGTATATAAGTGATCAGGATTTCGTCCCGGCTCTCTTCGTAAGTCTGCTCGGACTCCTGCGTTAGCCAGCAAATCACCGGACTAAATTCGATATGCATAGCCTCACCGTTTCACAATCGTATAGCGCGCCAGCACTCGTTCTTCGGCGCCTTTGACAGCCAGAATCGTTACTTGCCAGGGCAGCGCCAGCGCCGCGGGATCGTTCAGCGTGTATGCAACCGAGTTGTTCGCGGGCGTCAAGAGAGGACTCGTTTGCTCCCGCCCCCCCGCTGCACCCACGCGAATACGGTATTGGCCGCGATAATCGGGAACCAGACTCCAACTCAGCCTCACAGGCGTTGTGGGCACGCTCAGCGTCTTGCCGGAATCGCCCGCGTCTAACGGCAAGCCGCCGTCCGGAGTCATTCCGGCTTGTTGTTCGACATTCGCCGGACCCGGCTGATTCCGAAGCTTGGCCAGTTCGATCTTCAACGACGCGATCTGCAGGTATTGCGTATACTGCAACACGCTGAACAATACCAATACAGCGGCGGCCGCCGCGATCAGGATGGAAGATCGCGGAAACGGACGCCGGATGGGGACGACTTTAGGTTCCGCTTCCTCGCCCAGCTTTTTCAATTCTGGCGAACGCAGCGCTTGATACACTCGCACCTTCGCCAGATTATCGACCGTTCCGTTGACGTAATGCCGCTCGAAAATTTCGATCTCGTAGGCGGGCATATGTCCGTCGATCCATTCTTCTATGAGATTCCCTTCGGCTTCATCGAGATCGTAAGCGAGGCCGGGAATGAGAGCGATCGCTTCCATGACGCGGTCCTCGCCGCTCAAATCCAGGCGGTGCAGAAGAAAGTCGCGGAAATGGGCCTTGGCCCATTCCTTTTCGGCTAATTCGGATGCGGAGAGTTCGCTCATAAAGGCCTAGGGAGCATTATTGACTCGAAACGAATAGGTTTCAAGTACACTTCCGCCGGAAAGGACTCGAGCCATGTAATCGCCCGGACCTAGCCGCGCGGAATCGATCCCGGCACGCGCTTGTTGACCCGTACCGGCGGTCTCCGTTTTTAGCCCGCCGCTGGACCAGACCGTTTCCTGCCGGTCATCGGAATCAATTTTGGAAATAACTATTTCACAGTCCAATGGGGACCGGCGGCCGGGCAGTTCGAAGAGCAGTTGAACGGAACCGCCCGGTGGCGGCGTGAACTCCATCTGCCTCGATCCGATACTCTTGAGCAGTCCCGGCGTTAAGTGCACGGTTAGAATGGCAATTGGCGTGGCGGGTGGTCCAGCTTTCGCGACAGTCTGAGGACCGCTGTGGCGTCCCGGGACCCAAACCCAAAAAGCGACACCGCAGAATACTAAAAACGCCGCCCCAGCCGCTAACTTCCACAAATGAAAGGATTTTCTGCTTCTTCCGGGGTTGCGTATCTGGACGGCATCAAACCGCTTTTTCAGCTCCGGATTCTGAAAATAACGGGCCTCAAACCGCTCGCGCTCCGGCAAGGAGAGCTCTCCTTTCAGGTACTCGATAATCAATTCTTCTTCCGCACTGCATACCGACTCGAAGAACGCGGGATCGGCGAAGTACTCCTCCTCGATGCGCGCGGCATCATTCTCGTTGAGGACCCCCAGCAGGTATTCTTTCACGGACCCCGTTAATATATTCCGCTTTGCCATCGACCGTTACAGTCAGTCCTTCCAGCCGGTCAGCCGGCCGAGTCTTTTCCTGGCGCGGTGAAGCTGAACGCGATAGCGGTTGGCGCTGCCACCGTCTTTTTCGGTCTCATCGCCATCCACCGCCTCGCGCACCTTGGAATCGATCGCCTCACGGTCACGCTCGGTCAAGTGCAATTCCGCCAGCGTAATCACTTCTCCCACAAAAACCCGCATCTCCATGGAGTTCAGGCCCCCCGCGGATGAGCCATGCTCGGTCCAGGTTTCGTCCAGATCGACCATCTCACGTTGGCCGCGCCGCCAGGCCGCGAGAAAAATCTTTCTTGCAAAACCGTGGCATACCTTTATAAAGTCCGCATCTTCGCTAAACTCGAAGTCGTCGCGGGTCAAAAGCGCGGCCAATGTATCGTGTGCCAGGTCTTCGGCGTTCAAAATTCCGCGGTGGGTGAAGTAAAAGACAAGAACACGCCTGGCCTTTTCCCACAAAGCATCCGGAATGGAGCGGCTGGTCGGCATCGAAGCGGGTGCGTTGATTATAGACGGTCGGAGGGCCCTCCGCTACTTGCGGCGGTCTACTTTTTCGAACGGACGGCCGTAGACTACATAGGACGCCCAGTAATAAGGGTCGGACCAGCGGGTGGACGCGGCCATCGTTTGTCGCGCCAGTGTGATGGCGTGTTCAAACGCCATCGGCCGGGAACGAAACACGTTGCGATAAGTCTCGCTCAAAAACTCGGACGAAGCTTCGGAGTCGACCGGCGAAAGCGTGAGCACAAGCTGCGCCGCGCCGGCCGAAAACAGGCTGGTGGTAAACCCGTCCAGTCCTTCCCCCACAACCTGTTTTCCGAGCGCCGTTTCGCAGGCGGACAGCACCACCGTGGAGCCGTTCAGATGGAGCTGCGATAGCTGCCACGGCCGCAGGAAGCCGTCAATCGGACGGCCCGTGGGAGTCACTGTGGATAAAGCGATGCGGGACAGCTCCGGGATGCGATCGTCAACTATGGCGTGCGCGGAGAAGTGCAGCACGGCATAGTCCAGCAATGGCGCCTTTTCCACCGGCGCGGCACTCGCTTGGAAACCCTTCCAGATTGTCAGGCGATTCGGGGGCGCCAGCGCCGCAACGGTATCGAGTTCCGTGCTGAAGGGCAGTCTTGCGAGCGTGGCTCCAACAGGCTGGCTGCGGAATTGAATAGGAACGCGCGGATCGTCGGGCGCGTAGACCGGATCGGCGACGGCGAATAGGGCTTTCGGAAAATCCGCCACGTTCCGCGGTCTCCGTCCGACGCCCAGGTATGCGGCCGATGGGACTTGTACCAGATCATGCGTCAATCCAAGCCGGCGATGCGGGCTCAAATCGAGGGCCGCAAAAGGAACCCTGGTGAGGACGCCGTCGGGAACCAGAATCAAGCGAGCGGGCAGTTGGGTTTGGGCGAGCGGCCCCAGCAACGTCGCCGACAACCCCTTTAAAGCGCGCTCCAATTTTTGTTGCAGCGCCGGGGAACGGCGGCGCTGCAGAATCGCGGGGAAGAGCTTCAACACGGGCGCACACTGCGCTTCGATGGCCGCCCGCGAGGGGAGGCGGAACACCCGCAATCCGCCGGCCTGCACCAGCCACAGATAACTCTGTTTTTCAGAAAGATAAAATTCCAACAGAGCGCTTTCCGGCGGCAGCCACGTTTGCAATTCGCCGATCGATGTGAGCGGCTGCGCCAGCTTTTGTTCGGTCAGCGATTGGCGAATTCTGGCTTCGATCTCCTCGTCCTCGGAGACCAGATTCTCCACCTGCTCGCGCAAATCGGCGGGATGCGATGGCGCTGGAGAAGACAGGCGAACCGCCAGAAGGTCGAGCTTGCGCTGCACGCTGGCGCGCCTTGTGAGCAGCTCGGATGGGACCGGACGCGCAATCTTGCCTTCCGCAAGCAGGTCCATCAATGCCCGGCCGCGGCCTTGTTCCGCGGCCAACAGGCTATCGGCGGCGGAATGCGAATTATCGTCGGCAATATCGAGATCTACGAGCAGATCGAAAAACCGCCGCTGACGCGCATAGAAAGACGCGCGCAGTTCGGGTCCGGGAACCTGGCTGCGTACGGATTCCATGATGCGGAGAGCGCGAATGGCGAGTTCGCGCGCGGCGTCCGCGTTTCCAGCGGTCTGCTCCAGCCTGGCTAAAGCGAACAAAGAATCGGTGGATGCGTCGCGCAGGCCGCACTCCTGTCTTATTTCAATCGCCTTTTTGAAATTGTCCCGTGCGGCGGTGTTGTCGCCGAGAGCGTTCGCCGCACTACCTAAATAATAAAGGTCGTACGCCTCCATTCTCCGGTCGCCCAAGGCTCGATGCAGTGTGAGAGCCTGGTCCAGCTTGGTTCGAGCCTCCGACGCCGTACCATTCGATAGCCTTAGCTGCCCGAGATTATCGAGCACGTCAGCTTGGGCCAACTGGTCCGGAATCGCGTTTGCGTCAGCCAGCGCGGTGTCGAGAATTCCGCGCGCAATTTTGAGATTGCCCTGCAACATATAAGTACGTCCGACATTCAGACGTGCCCTCACGGCATCGCGGGGACTCTTCTGTTCGACGAATTCATGGAGCGCCTGCTCGAAATACACAATGGCCTGCTGGTGCTCAATCAGCGACTGATAACAAAGACCCAGATTATTCAACACGCGCGCGTTCGCCAGCCTGTCGCGCGGCCGCAACAGTGCCCCGGCGCGATCGTAATAGCCGATAGCCTGTTGATAATCGCCGGTCTGCCAAAACAGGAGCCCAAGATTCGAAAACGTCTGACCCTCCAGCTTCGGCTCCCCGCTTCGATGCCAATCATCCGCCGCGCGCGTCAGGCTGGATAGCGCCTGTTCAAGATCCCCGATTTGTTGAGCCAGCCAGCCTCGATCGTTCTCCGCCCCGCCCTCGCATGGAATGTCCCCAACCGGCTTGCACAAAGCGAGCGCTTTCTCAAAAGAGCGGCGTGACTCGGATAGATCGGCCTTGCCAACCTCGGTTTCTCCGATCTCGATCCACGTTCTGCC
>JBEKUT010000428.1:0-6287 GCA_049514735.1 Bryobacteraceae bacterium | reverse complement strand
ATCTTCCGATGTCAGGGAGCTGAACAACAGGCGCGTAGGATCGTTATCGCACTCCCAACGCGCCTGGGCTTCTTTTTCGACGTGCTCGTAGACCTTCTCGAACTCGGCGTCCTCCAACTCCGCGAGAAAGATCCGGAACACTGCCCATTCGGCGCTGTCCAAGGATCCTTCACTCATCGCACCCAGCCTTGTCCTCGACAGAACCAATTCCAGAGAGGTCTATTTCGGAATCGGAGAGAATCGTTCGAACCGCTTCGCGTTGCAGCTGCCAGTCATAGATTCCGGTGATGCGCCTCAAGGTATGCTCATTGACGCAGTCGCGTCCCTTGCGGGTTGGTTCGAGCCACAGCAACCACTCCTGGAGGTCCGGTGCCAAGTACAGGAGATTGAGAACCTGTGTCAAGCGCGCTGCCGAGACGTGCCCTAAGCGAGCCAGTTCTTGATAAGTCAAATGCGCGTGCTCAAGCACCTGCTGTTGGAGTTTAATTGCTAGCGCCATCAGGCGCGTGATCCGCGGCAATTGCGGAGCGGCGGGTTGTGAAGTTGAGTCAGCCGGCAGTTTCGAATTCCGTTTGTCACCCGCGCTTCGCGTCGTCGCCTTCAGCCGGTACCGGATCTCAATCGGGTGATTCGGCACGCAGCCGTCCTTTCGGTGCACGCAGGCGAATCGTGACCTCGCCCGTTGCCGCGTGATAGATGACTGTTTCGGCGCAGGCCTGCAGAAATTTCCGAATGCCAGCGTTGTTTGGATCATCAGCTCCGGCTGCGGCGGCCTTAACTAACTTGCGGACCAACGGTTGTTTGACGGTCCGCAGGTGATCGAGGACGGAGCTCTCGATCGATTCTGCCGCGAGATAGCGTTTTGCACAGGGCCTCCCGTCATTGCCCGGTTGGGAGCGGCACACGTAATAGCGATAGCGGCGCTCGCCCTTGCCCGTCCACGTGACGGCCATGGGTTTGCCGCACGCACCGCAATGAAGGAGACCCTGGAGCAAGGCACCGCTCTTGTTGCGTTCCTTAGGCAGCGGCTTCGGCATGCCGTTCAGTATCCGATTGGCCCGTTTCCACAAGGTCTGGTTCACGATGGCAGTGTGCTCGCCGCGGTACAGTTTACCCTGCTGCCGGACCGAACCGGCATAGAGATCGTTCCGCAACATTCGCACGAGCGACCCGGCCGTGAACGCTCTGCCGCGGTGTTCCTTTCCCTGTGCAGTTCTCCAGCTCTTCGTCGTCCAGCTACGGCGGTTCAGTTCCTCGACCGTTGCGTCCACAGAACGCTTCTCAAGCAGAAGTTCGAAGATGGCTCGCACGCGCTCGGCCTCCTCCGGATTCAACACCAGGAGACTTCCCCGTGGATCGAGATCATAGCCGAGCGGTAAGTAGCCCCCCGTCCACTTCCCCTTCCGGCGCGCGGCAGCTTTGTGATCGCGGGTTCGCTCACTGATGATTTCGCGTTCAAACTGGGCGAACGAAAGCAGAATGTGCAATGTGAGACGGCCCACCGGGGTCGCGGTATTGAACTGCTGCGTCACAGAAACGAAGCTCACGCCGTGCTTCTCGAAAGCTCCCATGATGCGGGCAAAGTCGAGCAGCGAACGGCTCAGCCGGTCGACTTTATAGACCACCACGCAATCGACGCGGCCGGCTTCGATATCGCGCAGCAACCTTCCGAGTGCCGGACGTTCCATGTTGGCGCCCGTGAAGCCGCCGTCATTATAGATGTCGGGTAGCAACAACCAGTTCTGCGCCTGCTGGCTCGCGATATAGGCTTGCGCGGCATCGCGCTGGGCTTCTAACGAATTGAACGGTTCATCTAGTCTTTCTTCGGTGGACTTTCGGGTGTAGACCGCGCAATGCACCGGACGCACTATCGCTTCAGTTTTTCCGGGAAGCATTGCTCACCTTCCGATTCCGGCGTCTCGCCGTCAGTCCAAAGAACGCCAATCCGTTCCAACGTGAGCCTGCCACTTCGGTTGCGATGGCGCTTAGGGAGCCATAGTTTCGGCCCTCGTATTCGAAGCCGGAGGCCAATACCTTGACGACTACAATGCGGCCTCGAAACTCGCGTTTCAGTATTGTTCCGACCTTCGGTATGCGGCCATCAAAATGGTGAAGAGAACCGCTCTTCCACAACTCATTCCCGCTTCCTCCGCGCGGCGGCAGAACACGCAGGTCCTCGTCTTTGGCAATCGCGAGAGCACGCCGGCGCGCACGCTCGGAAAGGCCTCCTTCCGAGATCGCCTGTAAACGCCAGGCGATGCGCCGCACCAGCGACTCCTTGTGCTTCGATCGTGGTTCCTCATCGAACAGTTCCCGATATTTCGAACGCACAGTAGCGATCGGTCCACGGCGCAAGGTCTCTACCTGCTCATGTAAGCTTCCATTCATTCGCCTCTCCTTGTCTGTGGTGCTCCGCAGAGCCCACCAACATGAACGCTCTCCGGAGAGACGAAAGCAAGTGCATCGTTGCACTCGGCCGAGCGCGTCTAGGGTCCACCAAACCAAGAAATCGCGTGCGACCAGGTAATCACCGGATCGCACTGTTTGCCATGGTCGTCGGGCTCCGAGGTGATCCGTTCGGAGCCCACGACTAAACCGTCTACGTCGCTGAGCCAGTCCGTCACGATGTGCTCACCAGGAGCAAGCAAACAGCGCCGTTCAGGCTCAATCCGGTTGCAAATCAAGATGAACTTCGGCACTTCCATTCTTCCGCAACGTCGCTCTAAGAGAGCGAGACGCCGGATCAAGCTTGCTCGAACGCTCATTGATGCCTCTCCGGGTTCCATGCTGTTGAATGTAGCAATGGCTTTTTCATACCTTTCTCTCCTCACTCAGCGCGGATTGTTGCTCCAGAATCCCGAGGCGCCTTTCAAACTCTACCTTCTCGATCACGCGCGCATGGCTTTCCAGTATCCGCATCATCGTTTCTCCCTCGTGCGGGCTGATCCTGCCGGTCCTTACGGCCTGCGTTACTTTATCCGCGGCCCGATCGATATCCGCGGCACTCCGTATCGTCGGAAGACTGAGCCGGATGCAAGCAGCGCGACGAGCATGAGCGAGTTCCATACATATTCGTAGGGCGCGCGGATCCCCATTCATCGCCATACTGATGCATTTGCCCATCAGGTGCTCGGCGTATTGATCAAGTAGTTGTTGTCCTGGAGACTTCGTTTTATTACGGCTTCCTTTAGGCCTCCCACGCCCAAATGTATTCCCCGGCGTGAAGGGACGTCCCCGCTTTTTCTTATTCATCGCGCACTTCCAGTTGCAACATCGTCAAAGCAGCGTTCGTCCTGTTCCCGACGCGCCTTTTGTCCCGTGTAGGTCTGCCAGCGTCTGACGATTACGTCGACATAGCGAGGATCGATCTCCACCATGCGGGCTGACCGTCCGGTACTCTCGCAGGCAATCACAGTCGAGCCCGAACCGGCAAACGGATCGAGCACTGTCTCCCCCTTTCGGCTGCTGTTCTCAATGGCGCGCTCCATTAACTCCACCGGCTTCATGGTCGGATGCAGATCATTGACGCTGGGCTTGTCGATCGTCCATACGTCACCCTGGTTGCGCGCGCCACACCAATAATGTTTGACGCCTTCACGCCAGCCGTAGAGCATGGGCTCATACTGGCGCTGATAGTCGGAGCGCCCCAGCGTGAACGTATTCTTCGCCCAGATGATATACGTCGACCAATGGCCGCCGCATGCGGTGAAAGCCCTGTGCAACCGTTCGAGTTCGCTCGACGACATGCACAGGTAAAGCGCACCCTGGCAGACCGCCAGCATGGCCCGGCAAGCGGAGAGTAGAAATTCTGAAAACGCCGCGCCCAGATTGTCGTTCTGCAACGTCAACCGGCGGGAAGTCTTTCCGTGGTAGTCCACGTTGTAGGGTAGGTCGGTAAAAACCAGATCGCACCGAGCGCCCTCCAGCACCCGCCGTAGATCCCCTTCACAGGTCCCGTCTCCGCATAGAACGCGATGGTGGGATCCTAACCTCCAGAGGTCGCCCGGCATCGAGACGGCTTGCTCGGGAACTGCGGGAATCTCATCGGCGCCCGGAAGGACCGGGGGGTTCGCCAGCAATTCTTTGAGTTCTCGCTCATCGAAGCCCGTTAACTCCAGATGGAAGCCCTGCTCGGCTAGAGCTTGCAACTCCAGATGCAACATTTCCGGATCCCAGCCGGCATTCAAGGGCAGCTTGTTGTCAGCGAGCATGAAGGCACGCTTCTCGTTTTCATTGAGATGTGCCAGTACGATAACCGGTATTTCCGGGATTTGGAGACTCCTCGCCGCGAGCACGCGTCCGTGGCCAGCGATGATGCCTCCTTTCGCGTCCACTAATACAGGATTGTTGAAGCCGAAGGCGAGGATGCTACCAGCGATCTGTGCGACTTGCTCGGCGGAGTGGGTGCGCGCGTTACGGGCATAGGGGATCAAGCGTTCCACTGCCCAAAGTTCAATCTGCAATAGCTGAAGTGCAGTCATAAGGTTCCTAGGTTCGGTCTTGTCCACACAAACCACGTGAGGATCAAAAAGCTCGCATTCGAACGAATTGCGACCTCTACCCAACCGTGGAAGTTGCACCTCAAAAGTTGATGTCCCGGAGCAAAGAATTACTGATCTTTAATGTCTTAGGCCCTGATTAGCCAAAGCCCTTAGTACATTTACAAGGATTACCTTAGCCGAGACATAACCCGGATCGACTCACTGATAGATCCAGGTGTGCACGTTGTTCTTCAGCGCAGGTAGAATAATGAATGTTGTTGCCGATCTGGCGTCTGGTGGTGGTGCCACCAAGTCAGTCACCAATTCGGGAAACTTACCAGGCGTGCTAGATCGTTGACATCGAACGGTCTTGAACGGCACGTACTCGAGAGAACATGATAGAGGTATTCGAGGATAGATTCGTGATGAGCGGCCACGTTCACAAAGAGTCGTCGAAGCGGGAATTAAAAACGCTAGAGTGACGTGACGCAACGTAAACAATAACGCAAAGTTGACGTGAGAATAACGCGGGCCAACGCGCCGTTCTTGGGTCCAGGCATGTCATCATCGACCTCTAAGCCCTGCTTTTCAGGCCGTTTACCGGCATCGAAGGTTTCGTGTGGCTCCTTTGAATTACGTCTGTTTGCGTTATTTAACGCAGATTGCGAGACTCTCGGCTCTCTGAGAGGCTGTTCGATAGTATAGTTAGCTGCGGAGGCACTCGGTTCCGAAATGGAAACTCTCCGATCCTCCGGTTAAGACACAATGTCGGAAATAGGCGCAAAACAAGCAATTTGGCGGACCATGAAGAGGCCGCGATGCTCCGTTAGCGGTGTACGGGGAAATGGCATCGCTAGGACAGCTCTCAGGTATTAACCCATTGGATGAAAGATCGCCCAACGCTGGACATTCCCACCACTATGCCTAAAATCCAGATCAAGATTAACAATGGCAGCCCAGGCAGTTGCAGGATGCACGCGCCGGTTGCGGACGATGTCGTACAAGGGCAGAGCTATGAAGAGCGAGAGCATGCCGACTAGATAGAGAACTGGAAATTCATGAACTCCGGGTATGCGCGAGAGCGCAGGGCCGATGATGCTGATACTCGCGAGGAGCATCAGCCGCTTGTGTGTCTCGGGTCGCCGCCGCAAATATATGCCGCTCGCGGCGAGGACCGAAAAGTTGAGGAGGGAGGCGATGTTTGCGCCAATAAGCCCTGGCAACTCCGCGGCGCTCAAGCCGTTCGCCGGAGATCGAGGGATAGCGCGAATATTCACCATCAGACTCACGACGACCACGACGATGGCCAGTATCGCGCCCGCGACAGCCAAGCGTCGATGGATGTTCGTGTGGCGCGACGCGATGAGCGTAGTCTGAACGAGGAACAACACGAACCAGGACGTCAGTACGATGCCATGGACATGCAACAATGCGGGGAGCGTCTGGAGGCCTGTGGGAAGCTGTGCGGTTCCGTAGTATTCGCGGAGAAAGAAGGTTCGCGCAAAGCCGGCCAGAACAATAGCAAGCAGGGCCGCCGACATGCCGACAAAGAACCAACGCGGCCGACTAGGGCTAGCGTCTACCCAGACGGGATTGGCGTCCGGTCGTACGGCTGGTTGATTCATGGCGCCGATTTCGGTTTTTGCTTCGCGGACGGATTGTATCATGTTTTAGCACTGCTCTTGTCCGAAGAATTGTCCAATACAAGATGATCCTGAAACGGGAGTTGATTCCAATACAAGATGATCGTGAAAATGTGAGAGGGCGGGGCGGACTGCGGCCGGATGCAAATACGCATGCAGAACG
>JBEKUT010000427.1:0-6301 GCA_049514735.1 Bryobacteraceae bacterium | reverse complement strand
TCGGCATCGCCTGGTTTATTTTCGACGATGGCGAACTGAGTCAGATTTCGCAGGGTCAGGAGATCCCCTACAATCGCAAATCGTGTACGGTGCTCGGAAACATCCGGCTGTCCGGAATCGCCGAAGCAACCGGCGTACAATTTGTCAGCATCGAGAACAATGATGGAATCGCGCACGGCATCAGTGAAGCGCTGGCCTTCGCCGCGACAGACCGGTCCGTCATCGTCGATGTGCTCATCGATTATTCCAAACGCACGCGCTTCACGCAAGGCGTCGTCAAGACCGTATTGAAACGTTTTCCGTTGCGCGACAAAGCCCGTTTCATAGGGCGAGCTCTGCTGCGGAAGGTCACGGGCTGAACCTGCAACGCTTCGCGTTAACATGTGTCTAACACGTGTGATTCAGAGCAGGTCAGCCGAGTAATGGCGCGAGCCCCACAGTTCCAACCCAGCGAGGATCCGCTTTGGTATAAAGACGCGATCATATACGAACTGCACGTCCGTGCTTTTTTCGACAGCGGCATCGACGGCATCGGCGATTTTCGCGGGCTCACCGAGAAGCTCGGTTATCTTCAAGACCTCGGCGTGACGGCGTTGTGGGTGCTGCCGTTTTCGCCCTCCCCGTGGCGGGACGACGGCTACGATGTCTCCGACTACACGGACGTCCACGAAGCCTACGGAACGTTGCGGGATTTTCACGTTTTCCTGCGCGAGGCCCACCGGCGCGGCCTGCGCGTGATTACGGAAGTTGTGGTGAACCACACCTCCGATCAGCATCCCTGGTTTCAGCGTGCGCGCCGCGCGCCGGAGGGCAGCAAGTGGCGCGATTTTTACGTCTGGAGCAATACACCCGAAAAATACAAAGACGCCCGCATCATCTTCAAAGATTTTGAGACCTCCAACTGGACGTGGGATCCGGTGGCCAAAGCATATTACTGGCATCGCTTCTATTCGCACCAACCGGATCTCAACTTCGAGTCTCCGCACGTTCGGCAAGCGGTGCTCGACGTAGTCGACTTTTGGATGGACATGGGCGTCGATGCATTCCGGCTCGACGCGATCCCTTATCTTTTCGAACAGGAAGACACGAACTGCGAAAATCTTCCCCAGACCCACGCGTTCCTGAAAGAACTTCGCGCGCACGTGGACTCGAAATATAAAGGACGCATGCTGCTGGCCGAAGCGAACCAGTGGCCGGAGGACGCCATCGCGTATTTCGGCAATGGCGACGAATGCAACATGGCCTTCCATTTTCCCGTGATGCCGCGGCTGTTCATGGCGACGCGGATGGAAGATCGCTATCCGATCATCGACATTTTGCGGCAGACCCCGCCGATCCCGGAGAACTGCCAGTGGGCGTTGTTTCTGCGCAATCACGACGAACTGACGCTCGAGATGGTCACCGATGAAGAACGCGACTACATGTATCGCGTGTACGCCGAAGACCGCCAGATGCGCATCAACCTGGGTATCCGGCGGCGGCTCGCGCCGCTGCTTGGAAACGATCGCCGCAAAATCGAATTGCTGAACGCGCTGCTTTTTTCGCTGCCGGGAACGCCGGTGATTTACTACGGCGATGAAATCGGCATGGGCGACAACATTTATCTAGGCGACCGCAACGGCGTGCGGACGCCAATGCAATGGACCGCGGATCGCAATGCCGGTTTTTCGCAAGCCAGCCCGCAGCGCTTGTACCTTCCGATCACCAGCGAAGCCGAGTATCACTACGAGACGATCAACGTGGAAGCGCAGCAGGACAATCCGAATTCGCTCTTGTGGTGGATGAAGCGCATCATCCAAGTGCGGAAACAATCGCGCACTTTCGGCCGCGGTTCGCTGGAGTTCCTCAGCCCGGACAACCGGAAAATGCTGGTGTTCTATCGCCGGTTCGAAGACCAGACGGTCCTGGTGGTCGCGAACCTGTCGAGGTTTCCGCAGTACGCCGAGCTCGATCTGTCGGCGGTAAAAGGAATGACGCCGGTTGAGATGTTCGGAGGCATTGAGTTTCCGGTGGTCGGCGACCACCACTATTTGTTGACTCTTGGCGCTTATGCGTTCATGTGGTTCTCTCTCGAAAAGCGGCACACCGGGAAGGAATCGATTGCGGTTGCTGGCGCGCCATCGCAGCGGCCGTTGGAAGTCGCCTCCTGGGAGCAGCCCCTGGACGAACGGGCGCTCAGCATGATGACGCTGCGCCTGCCGGAGTTTCTCAAAACACGGCGCTGGTTCAAGAGCAAAGAACGGTTCATCCGAACCGTGCGAATCGAAGATTTGATACAGATTCCGGATGCCGATTCGTACATTATTGTTAGCGTCGTGGAGTACACGGAGGGCGATCAGGAATGGTACCTGCTGGCCGCGTCGTATGCCACCGGCGAGGCGGCGGCGCGAATACGAACGCAATTCTCCGACACAATTTTCGCCGAGGCGAAATCCCGCGACGGTGTGGAAGGCGTGATCTATACCGCGTTTTGGAATCGCCAATTCGGAGACGCGCTGCTCGGCGCGATCGTCCGGCGCCGGAAGTTTCGGGGCCGCGCGGGCGAGTTGTTTGCGAGCCACAATCGCGCGTTGCGGGAAGTATGGGGGCCGAAGCATCCGAAGTTGGATCCAACTCCTCTGCGGGCCGAACAGAGCAATTCGTCAATCGTTTTTGGCGACCGCTTCATCATGAAAGTGTTCCGCAAAATCGAGCCTGGAATCAATCCGGAACTTGAACTCGGCACATTTCTCACTGAAAAGAAATTCGCTCATACTCCTCCTGTAACTGGCCATATCGAATACCGTCCGAGCGACGAAGCGGAACCAATGCAGGTGGCCGTGCTGCATGGCTACGTGCCGAACGAGGGCGATGCGTGGCGCTATACGCTCGATTCGCTCAGCCGCTTTTTCGAAGCTGCGCTGGCCCGCCCGGATCAGAAACCGACGGCTCATCTGGGCCGGCATCCGTTGGAACTGGCGAGCGAAGAGCTTCCTGCCGCGGTTCGCGAACTGCTCGGCGAATACGCCACGTCGGCTCGCCTGTTAGGCGACCGGACCGCGCAATTGCATCTGGCCCTCGCCGATCCGGCAGCGCCGCCGGAGATCGCTCCGGAGCCCATTACCGATCACTATCGGCAGGGCCTGTATCACGGCATGATCAGCCAGGTGGCCCGATCGTTGGAACTCCTGGAAGAGGAGCTGCCGACGCTTTCTCCAGCCGCAGCCGAGGATGCACGCGCGGTGCTGGCGCGGGCGAACGAGATCCGCAATCGCATGAGTCCCCTGCGGACGCGCCGCATTCATTCGACGCGCACGCGCACCCACGGAGATTTCCATCTTGGCCAGGTGTTGTTCACTGGCCGCGACTTCGTGATTATCGATTTCGAAGGCGAGGTGGGCCGGCCGCTGAGCGAGCGCCGTTTGAAGCGGTCTCCGATTCGCGACGTCGCGTGCATGCTGCGATCGTTCCAATACGCTGCGTACGCCGCGCTCTACGGAGGCGTCGCGGGGATCTCGGCGCGGCCCGAAGGAAGCGAGTCGCTCGAAAAATGGGCCGCCTATTGGACGGCGTGGGTCAGCGGTTTGTATTTGAACGGTTATCTTAACGCGGCGGGGAAAGCGTCGTTCATTCCGGATTCACCCGAGGCGTTGCGAACTCTTCTCGATGCGCACCTGTTCGAAAAAGCGATGCATGAGGTTTCGTATGAACTCATCCATCGGCCGGATTGGGTGCGTATTCCGTTGCGCGGAACGCTAGCGTTGCTGACCTAACGTAAATTAAACCCCTCAATCGCAATCCGGGGAGTTTCTCCTCTCGCGTCCGCGTTTGCAATTTCGGCTTGGATGGTGCGCTTTTCGCCGGGCATTAACGCGATGTAGTTGTCGCTGTAAATGGCCGGGAGGATGCGGTCGCCCGATTTTTCGCGAACTACTTTCAACTTCACCATCAAGGCCGGGGAGTTGGAATTATTGGTCAGATCGGTTGTTAGAAGCCAGGTCGAGCCTTGGCGTACCGTTCGCGTTGATGCGTCGACTGTCACCTTGGGCAGGTCGCGAAGAGCTTGGTAATTGCCATTGGTGAGACCGCGCCAGTAGAAGTTCTCTGAAACAATATCGGCGCCGCGCGTCAGAGTTAGTTTTATGAAATGCACTGGGGTGAGGCCGCTGGGATACTCGATTTTGATGGGCGTGGCGGTGGAGTCTTCCGTGCTATCGAGGGACGCGGATTTTTCCCACTTGACGCTGCCGTCCATGTTTAGGATTTGCACCTTCGCGCTCAGACCTGCAACGGCGCCGGCGCTGTAATTGACGACTTCGACATTATCGGTCAGTGGGTTCCATTGGATGTGCAGCGGCTCCGACGCTTTCTTCGCCCCGAAGTAGGCGGCCGTCGGTTCCAAGTAATAATCGTAGGTTTGCCACACGAAGGTCGGCCAGCAGGGATGGCTCATCCATATGAGCAGCCCCATGCGATTCTTACTTTGCGCTTCGTACATGGCGCGGTAGCCTTCGTAGTTGACGAACTGCGCCAGCGACACCCAATCTGCTGCGTTCTTTGCGCCGCCGTAGCTTGAGTTGATTCGTTCTATGAAAGACGATCCACCTTGCGCGCCGTTCAGTGAAAAGTCGTGCACGCCCCATGTGGCACCCATCGGCCACATCGCGCTTTCCGGCATCATGGCTTTCAGGCTGTCCATCGAAACGATGTTCGGCATGCCCATTTCGCTGTGGAATTTAGTGGCGGCGCGCTGGTCGAAATAAAAATTCGGCGACATGGCGCGGTACGGTCCGCGGCCGCCTACGACGCCGTCGGCCGAACTGGGAATGTAGTGCAGGCCGGGATGCAACTCCGCGATCATGCCGGTGAGGCCGTTTTCCAAAATTTTTGGCGGGTAGCCTTCATTGCGTCCGACATACAATCCCATAGACGGATGACTTCGAATGCGCAGGATGGTGTCGCGCGCGTTGCTCAGGAACATAGCGTCGTCGTTGGGATCGGGACCATCCCAGGGGTTGGCGAGCCAGAAATCCTGCCAGACCACGATGCCGTACTTGTCGCAGGCGTCATAGAAGGCGTCTTCGCCGATCTGACCCACCCAGTTGCGAATCATGTTGAAATTCATTTCGCGGTGGTAGCGCACCGCGGCGTCGTATTCGCGGGCGCGGTAGCGCAGCATGAACTCGCTGAAGCCCCAGTTGCCGCCGCGAGGGATGAATCGCCGGCCGTTGATCCATAGACGCAGCGCGCCGCCGTCTTCGCTGTAGGTGAATTGGCGGATGCCGACTCGAAAGGTTTTCGCGTCCGACGTTTCGAACCTCAGTTCTACGTTGTAAAGATTCGGATCGCCGTAGCCGTTTGGCCACCAGAGTCGCGGGGTTTGAATCTGAAGGGTCGATTTTACGGTCTGCGATGTCGAGCCCGGCAGCGTTACCTGCTGTTCGAACGTTTGGTCTCCGAAGCGGCCTCGCAGCGTTCCAGTTATGGGTGTCGCGTCGTGATTGTTCAGCGTCACTTCGATGCTCACTTCGGCGCGGCCGTTGTCGATCGACGTGGTGTTCACGAATGGATTGTCGAGGGTGACGGGCCCGGTCTCGGAAAAATATACTTTGTTCCAAATGCCGGTGTTGCGCCCGCGAACCGTTGGAATCCAATCCCATCCGATGGACGCATGAAATGTGGGGTTGTCGGCGCCTAATGGTCCGCCGTTCTTGTCCGGACTTTCGAACGTCTTTTCCTTGACGCTTCCTGGCGTCGCGTTTTTTTCGACGAGCACGGCAAGAGCGTTCTTTTGGCCGGTCTGAAGAAGATTGGTCACATCGAAACGGGCGCGCATGAACCCGCCTTCGATGCGTCCGAGTTTTTCGCCGTTCAGATAAACGTCGGCCTTCCAATTTATTCCATCGAAGTTGAGCCAGACATGGCGGCCCGGGGCTTTTGTTGTGGGAACGAACTCGTGGCGATACCAGAAGTCGGAGTAGAAGAACGAATCGGAGATGGCGAATTGGTTGTCGCCGAAGCCTGGATCGGGAATCGCGCCGTCGTTGAAATAGCTGGTCAATTCGGTGCCGGGAACGGTCGCGGGCATCCAGGCCTGGTCATTGAAACCATCCTTCGACAGATCGACGCCGGATGCTGAAACTTGCGATGCGCGCTCCAGATGCCAATCGCTTTCGGGAACGGGACCGCCGCGTCCGTAGACTTCGAGTTCGCTCAAAATGTAGCCGTCGGGCGATTCGGGCTTCGACATTAATAGGCGCACGTAGCGCGCGTGGGCTGACGCCGCGAGTTTGATGTCATCTGCGGTGACGGCCTGGATGGT
>JBEKUT010000426.1:0-6303 GCA_049514735.1 Bryobacteraceae bacterium | reverse complement strand
AGCTTCCAGGCCGGGATAGCGATCGGGAAATTCCAGGGCGTGACCAGACCGACGACGCCGATCGGCTTGCGAATAGAAAACGTGTGGACGCGGTCGCGCTCGGATGGAACCAGCAAGCCAGGCAGACGCGAACCCTCGCCGCCGTAATAACGGAAGATGTTGATGGCGCGGCGCACTTCGCCCTTGGCCTCGGGAAGGGTCTTTCCTTCCTCGCGCGTCATCTCCGAGGCGACCTGGTCGAACTCGCGCTCCAGAATCTCGGCGACTTTGAACAGGTAATTGCCGCGTGCGGGCGCGGGCAGCGCCGACCACGATGGGAAAGCGGCATGCGCGGCTTCGGCGGCTTGATCGACATCAGTGGCCGAGCCTTTGACGAACAGACCTACAACTTCGTCGATGTTGGCGGGATTGCGATCTTCAAACGCCGGACCGGCGACCCACTCGCCATTGATGTAATTCGAAAATGTCGGCGATGACATGATGTCGATTAAAAGGAAACCTTCGGTACGGTGCGCGCGCCGGGTTCCGTTTTGAAATACGCATCGTTGCGTTGGAATCCGAACACGGCGGCGGCGATGTTCTTCGGGAACAACTCGATGTCGGTGTTGTAGCGCTGCACCGCTTCGTTATACTTGCGCCGCTCCACCGCGATGCGATTCTCCGTGCCCGCAAGTTCGTCCTGCAGGCGCAAGAAGTTCTCGTTCGATTTCAACTGCGGATAATTTTCGACAATCACTAGCAGCCTGCTGAGAGCAGTGTCGAGTTGGCCGTTGGCCTGAATCTTCTCAGCGGGCGATCGCGCGCCACCCAACGCGGCGCGTGCATCGGTGACTTCCTTGATCACCACCTGCTCCTGCTTCGCAATGCCTTTGACGGTCTCAACCAGGTTCGGGATCAGGTCCGCGCGGCGTTGCAGCACGACATCGACCTGCGCCCACTGGCTGTTGATGGCTTCGCGTTCCTGAACAAGCTGGTTGCGGTCCCCGATGGCCGTGAATAAAATCACGATGCCGATCAGAACCAGGACTCCCACTATTATTAGTGCAATCTTCATCTATTCCTCACTTTGGAAGGCGATCTACGTAGGCCACGATGGCCTCAATCTCTTTTAGATACGCCTCGAACAACGCGGCAGGTTCAACCGTTGTGTCGTCTTTCTTCTCCTCGCGCAAGTCTAACAGCGTACGAATTGGGGCGGGGTCGGCTCCCAGCTCACCGAGCTTATTTGCGATGTCGCGCTTCTGCCAACCGGCATCGCCGCCGCCTACCAACAGCGCGTGCCGGGCCAGCACACAGAAAGTTGAAACCGAATCCAGCATTAAGCGTAGCAAGGCTTTGCCATCGGACAAAACTCCCCCGGCCTTTTGACGGAGGCGAATCAGTTTGGATCGCAGATCGTGCTCGATTTGCGCGCGATAGAAGGTGCGGTCGATTTCGAGCCCGTGGATTACGTCTTTGCCGTAAAGCACGCGGCGCCGTTCCTTCATGTCGTGAAACTCGATGGGAAAGCAATCGGTAGAGGTGCGCACTTCCTCTTCGCTCATCAGAAGGGGAGCGGGATTGCCGAGGTCGCGCCACCATTTGAAGATGGGTTCGGAATGGGCGAGGTCGGACGTGCGGATATCGCGCAGCACGCAGAAGACATTCAGGTCCGAGAATTTCTCATGATGGTCCCCGCTCGCCGCAGAGCCATACAGAATCGCCGACACAAGACGATCCTTGTGGGCTTCTTTCAAACGTTCCACCAGTTCGGCCAGTTTCTTATTCATGGTTGCCCGCGCCTACCAATCGCTGGATGCGCCTCCGCCTCCGGAATCGCCGCCTCCAAATCCGCCGAATCCTCCACCCGATCCGGAATCGGAACCGCCAAAACCTCCACCACCAAAACCTCCACCACCCCAACCTCCGCCGCCGCCGCGTCCGCCTCCCAACAGATTTCCGAGCAGCATGCCGGTGAGGAAACCGCCAATTCCGCTGCCGCCCGATCCGCCACCGTATCCGCCCCCGCCGCCGTGAAACAATCGTCCTATTAACGAAAATAAAATGAAAGCGCCGATGACGATCAAAGGCCACGGGAGGCCTTCGCCGCCGTGCGAGGTGCGATGCTCGTACTCCGGAGAAACCAGGTGGGTCTGGAGCGTGACGCCTTTCGATTTTGCGATGGTAGCGCCGGCGATCTCGGCCGCGGTCAACATCGCCGTGCCGTAATCGCCCTGCCGTAACGACGGCCGGACTTGGCGCAGCGCGTCGCCCACGAATCCGTCCGGAAGGATCGGCTCCAGGCCATACCCAACTTCGATGCGATCCTTATGATCCTTGATCGCGAACAGCATCAGGAGACCGGTATCCTGGCCTTTTTTCCCAACGCCCCATTTGCGAAACAGAGTGTTGGCGTAGTCTTCTATGGGATTGCCGTCAGTGCTGTTGACGGTGACCAGGGCGATCTGCGCGCCTGTGGCGTGCTCCACCTCGGCGCCATATTGTTCAATGCGAGCCTTGGATGCATCGTCGAGCACGTGAGCGAAGTCGCTGACGTAGCCCTGCGGCTGGAGCGAATTGACGTCTTCCCCAAATAGAGGAAGCGCCAATAGCAGTAATACGAGCGGTTTTAGCAGTCAAGCTCCTCGCGCTTGATCCGGAAATCTCCGAGATTGCCGAGCATCGCAAGCGTGATGTTCTTGGCGTCGAAGAATTCCCGCGCCAGCTTTTGAACTTCTTCCGCGGTCACCTTCTCGATGCTCTCCACCATTTCATCGAGACTGAAGAAACGCTTGAAATACAGCTCCTGCCGTGCCAGATTGCCCATGCGGCTGGAAGTGGATTCCAACCCCAGCATGAACGACCCTTTCAGGTGATCCTTGGCGCGGCGCAGTTCCTCGGTGGGAATCAGGTTTTGTTTCAGATCGCGAAATTCGTCGATGATGGAATCCACCACTTTGCGCGCCGTCTCAAGCGATGTACCCGCATAAATGGCCAGGCATCCAGTGTCGCTGTACATGCTCAGCTCCGAATACACGGCGTACGCGAGTCCTTGCTTTTCGCGAATGTTCTGGAACAGCCGCGAGCTCATCCCGCCGCCGAGCACGGTGTTCAATACATAGCAGACAAAGCGGTCGTCATGCGGCAGCGCGTAGGACGGCACGCCCATGTAGAGGTGCATCTGCTCCAGCGATGTCTTGTTGCGGAACACGAGCCGGGCATGCGGCACCGGCTTCTTATCGGGCGGAACCGGAGCGGCCATTTCGAGCTCTTCGAAGTGACGACGCGCCAACTCGACAATGTGATCGTGTTTCAGATTTCCCGCGGCCGTGATCAGAATGTTGCGCGGAGAGTAGACGCGCTCATAATATTCCTGCAGCATCTCGCGATGGAACTTCTGGACCGTGTCTTTGGTTCCGAGAATCGGCTTGCCGAGCGGGTGGTCCTTCCAGAAATTACTGGAAAAAATCTCGTGCAGGAGGTATTCGGGATTGTCCACCTCCATCTTGAGCTCTTCGAGTATTACGCCCTTTTCTTTCTCGATATCCTCATCGCGAAAGAGTGGGTTGCGGACCAGGTCGGCCAGAACGTCGAAGGCGAGCGGCAGGTGTTCGTCGAGGACCTTGGTGTTATAACTCACCATTTCCTTCGCGGTGAAAGCATCCAGGCCGCCGCCGATGGAATCGACGGAACGGGCGATCTCTTCCGCCGTGCGATTCTTGGTTCCCTTGAACACCATGTGTTCGATGAAATGGGAGATTCCGTTTTCGTCGCCTTTCTCACGCCGCGATCCGGTTCCGATCCAGATGCCGAGTGAAACTGAGCGAACATGGGGCATCTGCTCCGTTACAACGCGGATGCCGTTGGAGAGGGTTGTGACCTCAACTTCACGTACTGTAGATATTGTGGACGAGGCCATTGTTGATTGCACCGAACTACTTTCATTTTAGCCGTAGCGCAGGGACTCCCGGCGTTGTATAATTGGGGATTGTGCAACCCCTTGTAGGTCTTGAACTTCCAGACCTCCAGCAACTCCTGGCAAAAGAACACCCTCCGTTCCGTGCGCGGCAAATCTACGACGCAGTGTATCGGCAGAAGGTGCCGGAACTTGTCGGGATCTCGACGCTGCCAGCCGCATTGCGCGCCGAACTTGGAGCCGTTTATAACGTTGGCTTGCCGGTTCAGGTGAGCCGCTACGAATCGGTCGACGGCACGCGCAGGTATCTGCTCGGCCTCGACGATGGGCGGTCGGTGGAAACCGTCCTGATGCCGGAAGAATCGCGCGATACGATTTGCATTTCGAGTCAAGTGGGCTGTCCCGTAAATTGCAAGTTTTGTTTGACGGCGCTGATGGGCCTGGAACGCAACTTGATGGCCGGCGAGATTGTCGGACAGGTCCTGTTCGTCATGGGCGCGCACAAACTATCGGCCGAGAGCGGCCGCCTGAATATCGTCATGATGGGCATGGGCGAACCGCTGCTCAATCTGCCTCAGGTGTTGAAGGCGACGCGGCTGCTCACTGACAAAAGCGGGATCGCCATTTCACCACGCCGCATCACGCTATCGACTTCCGGCATCATTCCTAAGATTGTTGAATTAGGGCAGGGAGCGGTTCGACCCAAGCTGGCCATCTCGCTCAACGCATCCACCGAAGAGCAACGCCAGGAACTGATGCCAATCACCCGGAAATATCATCTAAAAGACCTGATGGAGGCGTGCCGCAATTACCCACTCCGGCCTTGGGAGAAGTTGACCTTCGAGTACGTTCTTCTTAAAGGCGTGAACGATACCGACGCCGATGCGCGCCGCGTGGTGAAGCTGCTAGCGCGGCTGAACGCAAAGGTGAACCTGATCGCGTTGAACCCTGGACCGGGCATCGCGTTTGAGACTCCCGACCCGGAACGCGTTCATTCTTTTCAGAATATCGTCAAGCGTGCCATGCCCTGCTTCATCAGAAAACCCCGCGGCCGCGACATTTTCGCCGCCTGCGGGCAGTTGAAGCGAATTGAGAGCACTGGTACTTTTCCGGTCACAGTTTAAAACCTTAGGCCGGATCTAAAGCCTTAGCGGATTCCGCCGATGATACTGTCTACGCGAGGCACTTTTCGCGTACAGGAGCAACGATGGTCCTTTGGAGGCTGTTCTTCACGAACCCCGTAATGGCGTGCGCACTGGTGGTTTGTCTCGCAACAATTTATGGTTGCATTCTGATCCTGCATAAGCGTCATCAGGGACCGGATCGGTTTATGGCCGCGTTGATCGGCATCATTTGCATCTGGCAAGGGCTGCGAATCTTGCGCGAGTCCGGCGTCATCGCGGGCTCGCACACGTTCGATACGTTTACGGAGTTGATCATCACCGGCCTCTACCTTACGGCCACCATCATTCTTCGTATGTCGGTGACGGAGCGGAAGACGGCAGCGTTGCGGCTACGGCTCGAAGAAGCCAATGGTCAACTCCTAGCGCCCTTCGTCAAGCTCGAAACGGCGGAGCCACAGGTCTCCGAAATCATTTTGTGGTCGAACCCTATGGCGACCATCGCGCTGGACAAATCCGGCAAGGTGACGTATTGGAATCCCGCCGCGGAGCACTTGCTGGGATGGAAGGCGGACGAAGTGGTCGGCAAAACGAGCCCGGTCGCGATGAGTTCGCCGCTGCAGACTAAGAATGGATCGATGATCCGGTTTGAATCGTGGTGTTCACCTCTGCATGACGCGGTCGGACGGGCGTGCGGGAGCGTGGTGATGATTGCGCCGCGGGCGGATCGCGGGGGGAACCGTGTGATGGGTCCGCCGATTCTGGCGGCGGCAGGTTTTCCGGGCGGGACTCCGGCGATTTAGGTGCCGCACGAGAATCGCTTACAGCGTGAACTCGCCAAATATAACGTAGACACAAACGATCGCCTGAATACTTAAGAGAACGAGCAGAATTTCTCGCACACCTCGCTTCGCCTCGCGAAGAAGCGCCGCGGGCAATACGAGTAGCAACAAAGCTATTACGAAAATTAAAACGATCCCCGCGATTCTGGGTTGCCCGGGTTGTGCGTCACCCTGAGCTAATAGGCAAAGCCAGCCAAACGACACTAAGCATAAGCTTAAGACGTATGAGATCACCGCGGATAATTTGTACATTTTAGCATTGGATCTCGTCTACTTCGGCTCGGGGACCTTCGGCACCGTATAGGTCTTTCGTAGCGAATCCTGATACTCCGCGAACAGCGCCTTGATCCCCTCAAACTCGCGCTTCACGTCGGCGCGAAATTCCGGGTGGGTTGCATAATCGAATAGCACAGCGGTCATCGCCTCAGCGTCGATCATGAATCCG
>JBEKUT010000425.1:0-6740 GCA_049514735.1 Bryobacteraceae bacterium | reverse complement strand
AGGAATAGAATTCGAACGGCTTGCAAGCCAGCGATCTCATGTACGTGATGAAACTGTCCGGCACGCCCGCGCCTCTGAGGAAAATTTCGGGAATTTCGCCATTCGATGCCACCACGGTGTCAATGCCGATTGTGGATGGTCCCTGATGAATGACCGTCTCTAGGCCTTTTGCCTCACGCAGATCCAGTCCGCTCAGAATTGTCCAGCCAAACAGTGCGCGGGTGAACTGCGCGCCGCGAAGACCCGCGTCGGTGAGCCTAGCTTCGGAGAGGTCTGCGCCTCTTAGGTCGGCGCCGCCAAGGTCGACCTCAATGAGTTCCGCGTTGCGGAGGCCCGCGCCGTTGAGGATAGCGTCGGTGAGGTCCGCATACCTGAGGTCTGCGCCCCCGAGGTCAGCGTCGCTGAGGTCCGTGTTGCTTAGAGGCTTTCAGCCATGAGGTTTGCGCCGTTGAGGTCCGGCAACGCTGTCGTCTTACGTCGCCAAGCATTCCACGCCTCAACCCCCGACCTCAAAATCGCGACGTGCTCTTCATTAGCCATACCCGGCCAATAATATCCCAATAATTATCAAAAATGGGCCTCCCAAACTGTAAGCCGGTTTCTGTCTCCGTTGCCGGACGGCAGTCATTCATCTAGGACGATCATTACTGACCGCCTCAAGCGACCTACCCGGAAGTTGAACGGGGCGGGCAGCCCCTCCTCCCCTATTTGGTCTTGCTCCGCATGGGGTTTGCCCTGCCAAACGGATTGCTCCGTCCGCGGTGCGCTCTTACCGCACCTTTTCACCCTTACCGATGCCGAAACACCGGCGGTATATTTTCTGTGGCACTTTCCGTAGAACCCGCCTTCCGGCGAGTCCCCCCGGCCGTTAACCGGCATGCTGCCCTCTGGAGACCGGACTTTCCTCCCGGTAAGCACCACCCGATAAAGGGTGGCCACTTTCCCGGCGACTGCCCGTCTGGGAGGCCCACTCTCTATCATTGCAAATGTTTCCGAAATGTTAGTGAGAAATTAGCGTCTTATCACCAACCCAGTGTAAGATGCTGATGATACGTCAGCCAATGCTTCACCCAGGGGTTAGACGAAAGATTCAAAACTATAACCTGCATTACATAGGAGGAGTTAACGCATGTCTCGCAAGTGCACGACGTTAATTGCTCTCCCCATTCTATTTGCGGCATGCATCGGCGCACAGGGAATCGGTACCCACGCGTCGCCCAACGATTGGGAAGAAATTAACTTTGAATTCAACTCCGCGGTCCTCTCCGATGGATTTCCCAGCCTGCTCCGCCTGGCCGACCTGCTCAAGAATAACAGCGGGTTTCACGTCAAGGTGGAAGGCAACACGGACAACCTCGGATCGCAGAGATCCAACGAGAAACTTGGCCAGCAGCGCGCCGACGCCGTGAAGGCATTTCTCGTTCATTATGGGGCCAACGCCGGCCAAATTGAAACCACTACACGAGGTAAATCGAATCCTGAAGTTCCCGGATACAAGAATCATTACAGCAAGACCGACGTAGCGCGTTGGATGAACCGCCGCGTCGTTTTAACGGTTACCGACCAGAACGGCAAAGTGGTCGGCGAGGGTGGGATGAACCAAGTCCTTCCTCCCATGGCCGAGGGGCCGTCAAAGTGCTGCGACGATATTCTCAAGCGTCTCGATAAACTCGACGACATCGCCAAGATGTTGCGCGACCTGGCCGATCAGAACGCCGGGCTGCGGCGCGAAGTCAGCGATCTCAAACAGCAGGAACAGGCTCTCGAAGCCAAAGTCAATGGACTGCCGAAGCCGCTCAACGAGCAGCAGACTTCCGAAGTGGTTGACAAGCGGCTGGAAGCCAATCGCGACCCGCGCTTCTCGCTATTGGGCCTGAACGCCGGCGCCGACGACATGGGGCGCATTACGTTCAGTGGCTCCGGGCGCTACTTCGCGCCATTTAAGGATCATTTCGCCGTGCAGGCGCAGGCTGAATATCTCTACTTCCACGACCAGAAGGAAGGCCAGGCCGACCTCGGTCTCGTGAATCGCTTTACGGATCACCTGCAAGGGGGATTGTTCGCGAGCTTCAAGCACGTGAATCTGGCCGGGTACGGCAGCGGCGGGACCCTCGGCGAGGGCGCCGCGGTATTCGATTACCTGTTCAATTGGGGCAAGATCGGGATTTTCGGAACCAAGGGCTTCCTCGACAACCCCGTCCTGGATACGCGTGCCGCAGTGCTCGCCGACGGCTCCCTTGCGCCGAACCTTTACATCCAGCGCTCCCTGCGCATCACGGACCAGGCCGGTATCAACGCCACGTTTGCTCTGTGGGGCAACAATTATCTGGAAGGCAATATAGGCTATCTACGCGCCTACTCCACCGGGGACCGCGCTGGCGGTACGGTGCGCTTTGTTTTCCCCATCTCCGCGCGCTTCGCGCTCACGGCCGAGGGCGGCGTCAACGAAACCATGCTGCAGACGCACGGCAACAGCGGACGGGCCGTCTTCGGCATCCAGTGGGGCAACCTGCTGCGGCCGAAAGAATTTCTCGATTCGAAATACGCCGTGCCCATGCAGGTTCCTCGCATCCGCTACGAAGTGGTCAGCCGGAACATCATGAAAGGCGAGTCCCCGCCAGTCGCCGATGCCGGTCCCAACCAGATTGGCGTGCCCGCGGGAACCATCACCCTGAACGGTTCCAATTCGCACGATCCCAACGGCCTCGCGCTTACATTTAGTTGGGTCCAGGAAACCGGACCCGCGGTAACGCTCTCCAGTCCGACGCAGGCCATCACGACCTTCGGCGCTGCATCCGGACAGGATTACGAATTCCGCCTGACCGTTACGAATACGGTGGGATTGTCGGCTTCCGCCCGCGTGCGCGTAACAACGACGTCCGCGGCAGGCGTCCAGATCCTGTTCTTCAACGCCAACCCGACCAGTATTCAATCCGGCCAAGCCTCGCAGTTGGCCTACCGTGTACTGAATGCCACTAAGGTCACCATCAGCGGCATCGGCACGGTGAACTCATCCAACGGTACCCTCAGCGTTTCGCCGACCACCACCACGACCTATACGTTGACGGCCATGAACAGCACCAGCACCCAATCGTCAACGGCTACGGTCACAGTATCCAACCCGCAGGTGCAAATCCTGACCTGTACGGCCACGCCGATGAATATCATTCAGGGTGAATCCGCCACCATCGTTTACGCGACGGTGAACGCTACATCGGTCACTGTGACCCCCGGCGTCGGCAGCGTTTCGCCGAACGGATCGTTTGTCGTTTCGCCGACCACCACCACCAGTTACACCATCACGGCAGCCAACGCCGGTGGAAGCACCACGTGCAGCGTTTCAGTCCAGGTAACGCCCGGAACCGCGCCTCAGATTATCCGGTTCACGGCGAATCCGACAACGATTACGCAGGGTGCAACATCCACCCTGGTCTGGCAGGTCCAGAACGCCACCACCGTCACAATTACTCCGGGGATCAACAGCGTACCGCTGATCGGGACGCAGGACGTGACCCCGCCACAGACCCAGACCTACACTTTGACGGCGACCAATAGCTATGGCTCGGTAAACGCCACGGCTACGGTTACGGTAACTCCGGCGACAACGCCGCCGGCCAGTCCGCCGTCGATTACGTCATTCACCGCTAATCCGCCGGTAAGCCCGAGTCCGGGTAGCCCGGTGATCTTGACCTGTCTCGCAAAGAACGCGAGCAACGTCTTTGTGAGCGGCACCGCCGCTTTGAATGCGAGCGGACAGGTGACGGTGAATCCGCAAACGACCACTACCTATCAGTGCACCGCGACCGGCAGCGGCGGTCCTCCCGCGACCGCGAGTGTCACAGTGACCGTGACTCAGGCCACGCCTACGCCTCCCACCATCATAGTGAGCGGTTTGAGCGGGCTGACCTGCTCGGCCCCGGTTGTTGCCGCCGGCGGCAGCAGCTCCAATTACATTTGCCAGACGGTGGTTCGCCAGGTTCAGATCAATCTGAGCCAGTCGACCAGTCCGGCTGGGAACACGCCCCTGACGTTCCTGACTACTTCTCGGAACACCAGGGCGGCCGTGTTGAGTCCGACCTCAGCCGAGCCAGTCGTCCAATTGGGTGAGCTGTTCGGCGATTACATTTTCACCGTGGTTGTGACCGATTCCAAGGGGAACCAGGCCACGGCCACGGTGGACATTCAATACGTCAAGACGTCGAATCCGTAAACCAGTCGATGACTCCCAGCAAACCGGGATCCCCGCAAAGGGTCCCGGTTTTTTTCATTATTGCCTGCGCCCTTTCGGCTTTGGCGAACGCCGGCGCAAGGGTGAAGATTGACGAGTACGATCCGCCCGAGCCCAACTCAAATGGCGCCGCGGTGATTCTACTCTACGGTTCAGGAGGGCTTAGATCCCCCGCATTTAATTACCCCGATGAGGCCCGCCAGATCGCCCGTATGGGCTACCCGGTGTACCTGCCCCACTACCTCGACGCAACGCACGGCAGCGCCAATGACCCCCAGTCGCACTACGAAACCTGGGCTAACACGCAGCAGTATACCCTGTCCCGCATTTTTGAACGGCAGCAGTATACGGTGTCCCGGAAAGGACTCGAAGGTGTCCCGCAAAGCCGAATTGCGATCGTGGGTTATTCCCTGGGCGGGTCGGTCGCCCTAGCGTTCGCTTCGAAAGAACCACACCTTGCAGGAGTGGTGGTTTGGAGCGGCAGCATGCCGGATGCCTACCGCGACGTCGAAAACCTCCCGCCCCTGCTGATCCTCCACGGGGCCCGCGACTCGGTCATCCCAGCCAGCAACGCCCGCCAACTAGCCGCGCTCTGCGCCATGAAGCACTTTCGCTGCGACTTCAGCATCTACCCCGGCGAGGGACACGCGTTCTCCGCGGACGGGATCACCCGCGCAAACCACCAGATCCAGGCATTCCTGCAGACCGTCCTCCAGCCTCGCTGACCGTCTCACCGCGTTTCCCAACGCATCAACGTATGCGTATCGAAACGAATGCGATCCGTTCCGAAAACCCAGATAGCCGCAATGTGTTCCCCGTGATCCTCCGGTTCGCTCGGCGTCACCGGACTCACGGCCCTCGAGCTACTCTGCGAATTGCCGTAGAGCGGAGCGGGAATTGTGGCGCGAGCCGCAAGCGTGATCGGAACCGATCTCCCGCCAAACTCCACGGAGTCGAATTTCAGCATCACGCGCACCGATACGCCCGGATAATACCGCTGCTCCAGTTCCACAATGCGGCCATGCAGCACAGCCCCTTTCGGCACGACGATTTGCCGATCCTGCCGCACGGGATCCACTACCCGCGCTTCGAAGAGGTCTCCCGCGGAAGCCGTCCGCGAATCGATTGGCGTGATCATAGTGCTTCGAACCTCGAGCCCCGCCGGGACGCGCGAGGGAGCAACTGCTTCCTCTGCCTGCCGCGCCGCACCCGAAGAAGTCTCAAACCGGATCGTCGATTCGCTCGAAAACACGTGACACCCGCGATACGTCGTTCGATTGATCGCCTCACCGCCGCCGTTCAAGGTCAACGTCAAAGTGGATGCGCTGGGGAACAGTCCTCCGCTGCTTCCTTGTGACTCATAACTGGTATCGACCTCCGCCCGCAGAACGCCGGACCCTGCGGGTGGCCACGGCACATGGATCACCAGGCGGCGCAAATCTCCTGTTTCCGCGTCGACGAACATGCTGCCCCGATACGCGGTGCGCTCAAAGCGATCCGGACCTGCCTTGACCTCGTAATGGCTGCCGACCAGGGGCACGTCATAGCTGTACTCGGCGATGCGCCGTCCGGCCCATTCGCCGACGCCTCGAAACTGCACCGAAGCCGGATCGCTGTCGGCTAAGAAACTCGCTGCGAACGGTCCGAAATCTCCGCTGCCACTCGCTCCGCCGCCCGTCATCTCTTCCAGGCCTACGAAGCGGAAGGTCCCCGTTCCAGGCCACGAAAAAAACTGCCGGCCATCGAAAACAGCTACTTCGACACGTAAGCGATCTCTCCACAGCACAGACCGCGTTTGCCCTATCTCGACGATGTGGTAAAACTCCCTGGCGATGCTTGCGTCACAAGCGAAGCGCCGTTGCCCGTCCACACCCGCTTCAATTCTTTTCGCCGCCAAGGCGATCAGAGCGTTGGGGTCGACGTTGGGTTGTGACTGGGGCATAGCAGTAACAGTGGCGAGCCAGAATATCAGTCGCCGCACTCTCCTGATTGATGCCATGCCGGGCGTGGGCGGGATCACAAGCCATCATACGCCTACCAACAGCTCCCCAATCAAATTCATTTCTCAAAAAGGCAGACTATCTAATTGCGATGGTCGGAACAAAAAAAGGGAGCCCGAAGGCTCCCTCTTTCCACCATTGCGAGAAGCGGACCGATGTCCACCTGGAAACTAGAAGTTGATATGAGCGAACACCTGTATGCTTCGGGAATTGCTGCTATAGAACTGATCGAAACGCCCGAACAGGGGATCGCTGGGAACCAGGTCGTTGCGAGCGCCAGTAAAACCACTTACGGCAACATCGTTAACGATGCCGCCGGTCCATTGCGGATGATTGAGAAGGTTATACATCTGGGCGCCAACATCGAAGGAGTAGCGCTCCGTGAAATTGAACCGCTTTTTTATAGAAAAGTCGATGTTGTCGATGGGATGAAGCGGAAACGTATTGCGTCCGCCGTTCGGCAGTGTGCCCGAACCGCCCACGATATAGCGCGCGTTCGAATTGTTGGCTAC
>JBEKUT010000424.1:0-6341 GCA_049514735.1 Bryobacteraceae bacterium | reverse complement strand
AGGATGTTGAACGCGATAATGTGACCGCGTCCGATCTCGCCCAGGACATTCTTCACGGGGACTTTCACGTTGTCCAGATAGATGGCTGTAGTGGAGCTGCCCTTGATGCCCATCTTGTGCTCTTCAGCGCCCGGTTGCACGCCTGGCCAGGCGCGCTCCACCAGAAACGCGGTTAGCTTGTCGCCGCCGATCTTCGCAAAAATCGTGTAGAGATCCGCGGCCGCGCCGTTGGTGATCCACATTTTCTGGCCGTTCAGGATGTAGTATTGACCGTCCGCGGAGAGATCCGCGCGAGTCTTGACGGCCATCGCATCCGACCCAGCCTGCGGCTCCGTGAGGCAATATGCCGCGACCATCTCAGCCGAAGCGAGCTTCGGGATGTAATACTGTTTCTGCTCCTCGGTCCCGAACAGCAGCACGGGAAGCGAGCCGATGCCGCAGTGGGCCGCGTGCCAGGTGGCGTAGGAACCGTCTTTGCCGAGATGTTCGGCAACAATCATCATGGAGGCGAGATCCATCCCCATGCCGCCGTATTTCTCGGGCATGTCGACGGCGGTGAGTCCGAGTTCGGCGGACTTACGCAGGATTGAAACCGCCAAGCCAGGCTGCTGAACCTGGATTGCATCGAGGTTGGGCGCCACTTCTTTGTTCCAGAAGTCATCGGTAGTGCGCGCGATATCGCGATGCTCCTCGGTGAAATCTTCGGGCGTGAAAATCTCGGAGGGCTGGCTCTTTTCGATCAGGAAAAAGCCGCCCTTAGGTTTAATGGGAGTAATAGTAGCGGTAGACATTATTTCCTCGTTTGCCGTACCGCGTGTGGCGCAAAGCGCTGAAGTGCCCCACGCGGTACGGCTTATGAATGATCTAGTTCAGATTCTCGAAAATACCAGCCGCGCCTTGGCCTCCTCCGATGCACATGGAGACCATGCCATACTTCGCGTGGCGGCGATTCATCTCGCGCAGTATAGTGGCCGTTAACTTGGCGCCGGTGCAGCCGAGCGGGTGACCCAAAGCGACGGCGCCGCCGTTGGGATTAACCTTTTCGGGATCGAGACCAACTTCCTTAATCACGGCCAGCGCTTGCGCCGCGAAGGCTTCGTTCAGCTCGAAAACGCCGATGTCGTCGAGTTTGAGGCCGGCGTGCTGGAGCGCCTTCGGAATTGCGACCACAGGTCCGATGCCCATAAACTCCGGCGGAACTCCGCCTACCGCGAAGGTAACGAAGCGAAGAGCGGGTTTGAGGCCGAGATCCTTGGCTTTTTTCTCCGACATCACAATCGCGATGGCCGCGCCGTCGCTGGTTTGTGAGGAATTGCCTGCCGTTACGATGCCGCCGGTTTGGAACGCCGGTTTGAGCTTCGCGAGAGCCTCCATCGAGGTGTCGGCGCGCGGCCCTTCATCCTTGTTGAACCATGTCTTTATGTTCTTGGGATGGCCGTTGAAGACCGTGCTTTCGACTTCGATGGGAACAATTTCGTCATCGAATCTGCCGCTGGTTTGCGCATTGATCGCCTTCTGGTGGCTGTGCAGCGCAAACTCGTCCACCTCCTCGCGCGTGACGCCATACTTCTTGCGCACGCACTCGGCGGTCATGCCCATGCCCATGTAGAGCTGCGGCATATTGTCGACAATCCAGGGATTCGGAGCGAGCTTATTCCCGCCCATGGGGATCATGCTCATGGACTCCATGCCGCCGGCGAGGACGATATCGGCATCGCCTAAACGGATGCGGTCAGCCGCGAGCGCGATGGCCTGCAGTCCGGAGGAGCAAAAACGGTTGATGGTGTAAGCGGGAACCGTATCGGGAAGTCCCGCCCGCATGGCCACGGCGCGCGCCACGTTCATGCCGGCTTCTCCCTCCGGGAAAGCGCACCCGAGAATGACGTCGTCAATGGTGCCGGGCGAAATTTGCGGGAATCTTTTCAGCAGACCCTGAATCACGGCCGCGGCGAGATCGTCGGGGCGCGTGTTGCGTAGAGTTCCTTTCGGCGCCTTGCCTACGGGCGTGCGAAGACAATCGATAATTACAGCTTCCATATGAAATCTCCTTGATCGATCTCTGAGAGTACGCGCCCGCTAATTGCGCAAGGGCTTGCCCGTCTTCAGCATGTAAGCCATACGGGCCCGCGTGGCGGGATGGCCGCAGAGGCTGAGGAACGCTTCGCGCTCCAGATCCAATAGATACTGTTCGGAGACCAACTGCTCTCCGATAAGACGGCCGCCGGCCAGAACATAGGCCAGCCGTTCGCCCACAACCTGATCGTGTTCGGTGATGAAGTTGCCTTGCTGGAAGCCCCACAGGCCCAGCTTGAGCAACGAGTAGGCGGCCTCGCCACCCACCTTGATGTCGGTGCGTGGAACGCCGGGAACATAATCGGACGCGAGCGTCAGCGCAAGCGTCTTGGCATCGCCGATGAGCCGCTCCGGATTCATGGTGATGCGAACGCTGCGGTCCAGGAAGCCGAGTTTCTTCGCCTCTTCGGCGCTGGTGGAAACTTTGGCATAGCCGACGAGTTCGAAAACCGGCCGCGCCTCTTTCAGTCGAATGATGAGCTCTTTGCAGCCGCCGCCGGCTGGAATGAGACCGACAGCCATCTCAACCTGCCCCATATAGAGCTCGGCGGAGGCCTGCGGAATGGTGTGGAGACCGATCTCGCAGCCGCCTCCGAGGGTGCGGCCGAATAGAGCGGAAACGACAGGCTTGGCTGCGTATTTGAGGGCCATATTGACCTTCTGGAAACGCGCCACAGCCTCGTTCAGTTCATCCCACTCGCCTTCTTCGGCCGCGAGCAGAATCGGGACCAGGTTCGCGCCGACGCTGAAGTTTTCACCGTCGGTGGCGATGACCATGGCGTCGAAGTTCTTATTCGTCTCTTCGATGCCTGCGTGCAGCATGTGAATGATGTCCTCGCCAATCGAGTTCATCTTGCTGTGGAGTTCCACACACAATGCGCCGTCGCCGAGATCGACTAACGAAGCGCCGGCATTTTTCTTGATAACGCCGTTGGAGCGCTTGGCGTCCCCAATCACCAGCGCGCCGGGAGTAGTTTTGATGGGTTCATAGCCGTTCTTGCGGAAATCGAAGTACTGCGCTTGGCCGTTGGCTGTGTAGTTGTAGAACGAAGTCGCGCCCGTGGCCAGCATCGTTTCGATGTTATGCGGGATGGCGCGGCCTTCTTTCTTCATGCGGGCCACGACTGCCTGGAATCCCAGCGCGTCCCACATCTCGAAAGGCCCGAACTTATGGGCGTAACCCCAACGCATGCCGCGATCGATTTCGAAGACGCGGTCGGAAATCTCGGGAATCATCTCCGCGGCATACAGGAAGTAGTCGCTGAAGAGCTTCCACAAGAATTTTCCAGCGCGGTCCTCGGCTTTCACCAGCGCGCGCATCCGCTCCGGAAAATCGTCGATCGACTTAGCCATCTCCACCGACAGGAAGGTAGGCTTCTGAGCGAGATGGTATTCCAGCGTCTTCCAGTCGAGCGCCCAGATTTCCTTCTCCTCGCCTACGACAACCTTCTTGTACATGCCCTGGCCGGTCTTCTCGCCGATCCAATTCCGCTCCAGCATTTTGGTTTCGAATTCGGGTGGGAGGAAACGGTCCCGCCAGGGATCGCCGGGGACTGCATGGTAGAGATTCCTGGAGACATTGGTCCAGATATCCACTCCCACAACGTCGAGCAGGCGGAACGTGCCGGTGTTCGGCAGGCCAATCAGCGGACCTGTGAGCAGGTCGGCTTCTTCGATGGTGTAGTCGTCTTCCAAGGTGATCTTGGTGACCGTAGCCCCGAAGAATGCCCCGATCCGATTAGCTACGAAGGCGGGAGTGTCTTTGCAAAGCACCACTCCCTTGCCGAGCCTGCGGGCGGAATAATCCTCAACGAAAGCGACCACTTCCGGGTCGGTATCCGGTCCGGGGATCACTTCCATCAAATGCAGATAGCGCGGCGGATTGAATACATGCGTGCCAAGGAAGTTCCTGCGGAACTGCTCCGAGAAGCCTTCCACGATCTTGGCCAGCGGAACGCCGCTGGTGCAGGTGGAGAGAATCGTGTCCGGTTTCGCGACCGATTCCACGCGGCGCCAGATGTCGCGCTTGATTTGAAGATCTTCCGCAACGGTTTCGATAACCCAATCGCAATCGGCAATCTCGTTGAAGTTGTCTTCGTAGTTGCCGGGTTTGACAAGCTTCACCAGATCGTCGGAGAAGAAACTGGCGGGCTTCTGCTTGACCGCGGTTTGAATTGCTTTCAGCCCCGTGGCATTGCGGTTCTTTTCCTTCGGATTCACCCGGCTCAGCAGCAGCGACGGCACGCCGGCATTGGCAAAGTGAGCGGCGACGCGCACTCCCATGGTGCCGGCGCCCAGAATGGCCACGCGGCGAAGCGTTCTTGTCATACCGCGATGACAGACGGGCTTTGGAACCTCCTCGGCCCGGGTGAGTTGCTCGATAGCATTATGAGCTATAGCCATGACTAAGTAACTTCCTTCCTTGTTCTATCAGTGACTGTTACAGTAATTCGAACTAATCGCCGTGAGCCGCGAGCGCGGCCACATCTTCGCGGGCAAGAGCCTCGGCGTCGCTCCAGTATTTCTTGCGAAGTTCGGCTTTCAGAGTTTTGCCCATTGCGTTCTTGGGCAGGGAATCGACGAATTCCACCGAGCGCGGCACTTTAAAATGGGACAGGTGCGCGCGGCAGAACTCGATCAATGCCGCTTCGGCGACATGTTCACCAGGGGTCACAACTACAAACGCCTTGGGAACTTCGCCCCATTTTTCGTCGGGAACGGGAATGACGGCGGCATCGTAGACGCTGCTGTGCAATATCAGCGTCTTCTCCAACTCGAGTGAGGAGATATTTTCTCCGCCGCTTATGATAATGTCCTTCTTGCGGTCGACGATGTGGATATATCCATAAGAGTCGATGGTCGCCATGTCGCCGGTGCGTAACCACCCGCCGCGCAAAGTTTGCTCGCTCATCTCCGGCAGACGCCAATAACCCTCCATAACGCCATCGCTGCGGGCGATGATCTCGCCGGTTGTTTTCCCGTCGCGGGGGACATCGGCATTGCCGGCATCCACAATGCGGATCTCGACGCCCGGAATGGCGTAACCAGTCATTGCCTGGCGCGCAAAGTGCTCGGCCCCTTTCCACTGCACGCCGTGGCGTTCGCGGGAGATCGCTAACACCGGCGCGCTTTCGGTCAAGCCATAACCGGAGAAGCAATCGCAGCCCAGAGTCTCCTTGACATGGCGCATCAGGGTGGGAGAAGAAGCCGATGCTCCGATGGCGATCCATTTCAGGCTGCTCAGTTCACAGATGTGGCGATCGGGCGAGTGCAACAAGCTCTGCGCCATGGCCGGGACCAGGAAACAGGACGTGATACGCTCACGCGCGATGAGCCGGAACACTTCGCCCGGGTCAAACGCTCCGATCATGACATGCTTGCCTCCCATGAGCGTAAGAACATGCGCCGAGCCCCATCCATTCGCGTGAAACAAAGGGATGGTGTGGAGGCAGGAATCCTTGGCCGTGATGTTGAATGCCAGCGCCACGTCGAGTGCGTGGAGATAGACATTGCGATGCGACAGCATCACTCCTTTGGGTGAGGCGCACGTCCCGCTGGTATAAAAGAGCTCCGCTAATTCGTTCTCGTCGATCTGCATGATATCGGCCCGATAAGGCTGCGCTTCGGCCAGCAGATCCTCGTAGTTTTCAGAAGATAGCCAACTGGCATGCGCCGTTCCATGGAGCAGGAAGAAACTTCGGATGCCAGGAATAT
Organism: Bryobacteraceae bacterium; assembly: GCA_049514735.1. Lineage (GTDB taxonomy): Bacteria > Acidobacteriota > Terriglobia > Bryobacterales > Bryobacteraceae > JAICMB01. The sequence continues at coordinate 554 of JBEKUT010000424.1, read as the reverse complement.
TCTTGTGGAAGGAATCGATGAGGGGGACAAAGGCGGGATCTAGGAAAAGTACCGTAGCTCCTGAGTTATTTAAGATATAAGCCAATTCGCGCGCGGCCAACCGGATGTTAAGAGGAAGCAGGACTGCTCCGGCCTCTAGCACGCCGTAATATGCCTCCAGTAGCCGGTGGCAATTTGCGCTGAGGAATGCTACCCGGTCACCCGGCTCTACGCCTAGAGTCTTCAGGGCGCCCGCCAGGCGACTGACACGCGTAGCGAACTGCGCGTAGGTGAACCGCCGATCTCCACAGACGATAGCAGTGTTATCCGCATATTGTTCCTCCGCATAACGGAGGAAACGAATGGGTGTAAGTGGGATGTTCATGAGTTAGGCCTTCATAATTCCGGAATAGGAGTGAACCGGCCGCGCACTTCCGCGCCTCACGCTGGAGGCATGCGCATGGGTGTTTTGTTTTTTCCCGCTGGCCGGGAGAATAGGAGGGAATCCAGTGGCTTGCGAAGAAGCGGGCGCGCACTACTTGTTTAGCAAGGGGGGCGACGTGAGGGGAGCGAAG
>JBEKUT010000423.1:0-6361 GCA_049514735.1 Bryobacteraceae bacterium | reverse complement strand
ACCCGACGCGGTGACCAGGCCAGTAATGAGGTACGGAAATATGCCAGGCAAAATGACCGTCTTCCACAGTTCGACTTTCGAAAACCGGAACACCTGCGCAACTTCGCGAAGGTCCGATGGCAGCGCCATCGCGCCCGCAATCACGTTGAACAGGATGTACCACTGCGTGCCCAACAGCATCAGCAAAACCGAGCCCGTGTTCAGTCCGCCTCCAATGCCGATCAATGCCAGCAGCACCACGGGAAACAAAGCCGTGGCCGGAACCGAAGCGGCCACTTGCGCGAGAGGCTGTGCAATGCGCGCCAGTTTTGGATTCAGCCCGATCGCGACGCCCGCCGGAATCGTCCATGCCGAGCCGATGACAAGCGCCGCCGCAACCCTCAGGAACGTAGCGCCCGCGCTCTTCACCGTGACCGCTACTTCCGCCGATGTGATCCCGCGCAAGGTTGCGAACGCTTCCACTACTCCGTACACCGCCGCCATTATTAGGGCCGCCGCGCCCAAAAAACCGAGCGCCTTTTTCCACGCCGGAGTCCCGTTCTCATCGGGAACATCAACCGCCTTTTCCGGCGACTTAAGATACAACCGTTCCATAAAAGGAGCGATAGTCGCTTCCCTGAGACGCGCCAGCAATGGCGAGCGCCGCAACAAATTCAGAACCGCCGGCGACGGCATCGACGAGCTCTCCACCTGCTCGAACTTGAACTTATCGGCCCACGCAATCGCCGGCCGCCAGACGAGCTGGTCGAGAAGAACGATCACGGTGATCATCGCCGTCAGGCCCCACGCAATCGCGGCCGTATCTCCGGCGCTCGCCGCCGATTGCAGATACGATCCCAATCCCGGCAGCCGGAAGTCGCGCTTGCCGAGAACGAACATTTCGCAAGCCATCAGGAAGAACCATCCGCCCGCAACCGAGACCATCGAGTTCCAAACCAGCCCGATGGTTCCATACGGCAATTCCAGTTGAAAGAAGCGCTGCAGCTTTCCAAATCGATAGATGCGCGAAGCCTCCCGCAGCTCGCGTGGAATCGCCTGCAGCGACGCGTAAAAGCTAAACGCCATGTTCCAGACCTGGCCGGTGAAGATCAGCACAATCGACCCGATCTCGACACCGATTTGCCGCGTCGGAAACAGCGACACCATCGCGAGCATCACGCCGGGCAGGAAGCTCAGCACCGGAATCGACTGCAGAATATCGAGCGTCGCCAGCATGAGTCCCTGCAGGCGCAGGTTATATGCCGCGATATAGCCGTACACGACCGCGAACAACAGGCTGAGCAAATAGGCCACCGTCATGCGGACCAATGAGTAGAACGAATAAAGCGGCAGAGCCGTGGGCGATCGTGAGATCTCGACTGTCGGCGTGATCGCGCCGAGCCAGTAATGGCCGACGACGACGATGCCGTACAAGACGGCAAGAACGCAGCCGAAAACTGTGGCGTCAAGGAGAAACGACCATGTTCGCTCGGGAATGAACTGCCGTCCAAGACGCGGAATCGTCATGCTTCCGCGGCCTTCGCGGGCTCTTCGGGAGTGAAGAACCGCTCGCCCTCGGCATCGTGATCGAAGAGCTCGGCATAGCGGCCCCAGTTGATGGCCGTCTCGAGCTGCTTGACGGTCTCTTCTTCGCTGAAGTGCTCGTCGAGGATGTCGTGGAAGAACTCGTCCGGCAGCCTGTGATCGGACTTTGAGGAGAGCGCCTTGGTGATCTGCCGCAGCAGCGCTACGTGCTCCAGCGCGGCTTTTCGGAACAGTTCCTTACGGCGCAGAATATCGGCGTCCAGAAATTCGCGGCCTTGCGGCGTGATCTCGACGTCGCCCTCTATGAGCGTCACGAAGCCGAGCAGCGCGGCCGCTTCGACTGTCGGCAGCATGTCGTCGATCTCGAACGCGAGGTCGTCCGCCAGACGATAGACGTCTTCCTTGCCGCCGTGGTCCTGCAGAATTTCGAGCAGACCGGCGATGCCGCCGGGCCGCGCGTGGGGAAGCATCGGGTACTTCGCAGCCGCCGCCGGCTGGGCCGCCGAAAGCTCCCCCGGATCGGGCTCCGAATCCGGACGCGTCAGGACGCGGTAAACATAATCGACCAGATGTGTGAAGCGTGGCGCCTTGCGATCGCGAGGCCGGAGGAGTTCAACATGAAAATCGGTTCGGATGCGGCCGGGATTCTTGCCCAGCACGATGATGCGGTCCGCCAGAAACACGGCTTCTTCGATATTGTGCGTGACGATAAAAACCGCGCGTGTCGGCATCTTGTGGTCTTCCCACAGTTCCAGCAGTTCGCCGCGGAGGTTCTCGGCCGTAAGAACATCGAGGGCCGAGAATGGTTCATCCATGAACAGGACCTCCGGCTCCACAACCAGCGCGCGCGCAAACCCAACCCGCTGCTTCATGCCGCCCGAGAGCTCTTTGGGATAAGCCGCCTCGAAGCCGTCGAGCCCGACAGTGTCCAGCGTGTGTATGCTGCGCGAGCGGCGCTCGGCCGCCGGTACCCCGCGCGCCTTGAGCGGAGCTTCGACGTTCTCCAGCACCGTGAGCCAGGGGAACAGCGCAAAGCTCTGGAATACGATGGAGACGTTTGCGCCGCCCGTTCCCGTGACCGGCTTGTTGTGCCACAGCACCTGGCCGGCGGACGGTTTGGCCAGCCCCGTGAGCATGCGCAACAGAGTCGACTTGCCCGAGCCCGACGGACCCAACAGCGCCAGTATCTCTCCTGGATACACGCTCAGATCCAGCGGCGCGATCACCTGAATACGATGCTCGCCCGGTTCGCCGTAGAACTTCTCGAGTTGTCGTGCTTCAATGAGCGGTTCCGGCACAGGGTTATTATCGCAACCGCTTTCTTACAGTTCCATGAATGTCGCGGTTATGGGTATTATTCGAAGGTGCTGCACATAAGCCGGATCTTGTTCGGCATTGCCATGATGGCCTCCGCTGTCGAAGACCTGATCTGCGCTCGTCTCGGGCTGAAAGTTCGCGGCGTCCCCTGGTTTCCAGGTAATTCATTTTGGGCCTATCTCACCGGCATCGCCCTGTTAGCGGCTGGCCTGAGCATCGTTACCAATATCCGCGCGCGATTGACTGCCGCTCTATTAGGGATTTTATTCCTGTGCTACGTTGTGCTCTTTGAGATCGCCGCGGTCATCGCGAATCCACTGAACGTGAGCGTTCGGACCGTTGCGTTTGAGACGCTGGCAATGTGCGGGGCGGCTCTGACGTTAGCCGACACACTGCCCGGCGACCGCTTCAACAAGTTGACCGCATCCGGCCCGTACCTCTTCGGCGTGTCATCGATAGTGTTCGGCATCGACCATTTTCTGGTTCTCGACATCATCGCCAGTCTCGTGCCGGCGTGGCTCCCGTGGCACTTGTTTTGGGCGTATCTGACAGGCGCGGCTTTCATCGCGGTGGGGCTAAGCATCTTGACCGGATGGATGGACCGATTGGGCGCGACGCTGCTGGGAATGATGTTCATGCTCTGGTTCTTCACTCTCCATCTGCCCCGATCCGTAATCGCGCTTCGCTCACACCATCCGAACCTTCCCGACGAATGGTCCAGCGCATTTATCGCGCTGGCGATGTGGGGCGGTTCATGGATTTGCGCATGGCACGCTCAACAGCGGCGATCCCGATTCATGCTTTCGTCTTGATAAAATCGAACAATTATGAAAAGACCACTTGGCTACGCCCTCGTCCTGGCCGCAGCCGTCCTTGCGCAGGGACAACAGAAGCCCCCCACGGCAGCGGAAGCGCTCCAGAAAAATTTCAATTACGTCAACAACAAGATTCTGGAAATGGCCCAGGATTTCCCGGCCGACAAATACGACTACAAGCTGCGGCCGGAAATGCGCACGTTCGCGGCGGTGATTGTGCACATCGCATCGGGCAATATCTACGCCGCCAAGGCCGGTCTGGGCGAAAAGGTCAAATGGGACGACCAGGAACAGGACCCGGCCAAATACACGACGCGGACGGATTGCGTGGCGCTGCTGAAGAAGTCGATCGAGGACGCGAACGCCGCGTTGAAGGCCAATCCTGAAGGCCCCGCGAAAAACATGCAGCCTTTTCTATCGGTGTTGCAGCATGCTTCCGAACACTACGGTCTTCTGGTCGCGTACTATCGCGCCAACGGACTGGTGCCGCCGGAGTCGCGCCCGGCAAGCCCCGCGCCAGTAGCAGCGCCACCCAAGCAGACGACCGCGCAATCCGCGCCGATGCCTCCGGGGCCGAATCCCAATTCGCAATACCGTCTAGGTCCGGACTCCATGCCGCAAGATGGCGTCCCCAAGGGTCAGATACGCGGACCATACACGCTACCTTGCAACATTTATCCTGGCACGCAGCACACATATTGGGTTTACGTTCCGGCGCAGTACGATCCAACGGTGCCCGCCAGCCTGATGATCTTTCAGGACGGACAAGCGTTCAAGGATGAGAACGGCGACATTCGCGCGCAAAACGTCATGGACAATCTCATCTACCGCCGCGAGATTCCGGTAATGATCGGAGTGTTCATCAATCCCGGCCGGCGGCCGGATCAAACCGAACCAAGTCCGCAAACTGGATGGGGCGATGGAACCACCAATCGCGGCATTGAATACAACACACCTGACGACAAATACGCCCGCATTATCACCGAAGAACTGATGCCGGCGCTCTTCAAGGAATACAACATTTCGAAGGACCCGGAACAGCATGGTATCGGCGGGTCGAGTTCCGGCGCGATCGCGGCGTTCATGGTGGCGTGGGAGCGTCCGAACGACTTTCGGAAAGTGCTGAGCAACGTCGGCAGTTTTGTAGATTTGCACGGCGGCTACGTTTATCCGGAGCGCGTTCTGGCCAGCGAAAAGAAGCCCATTCGCGTGTTCCTGTGCGACGGGCGCAACGATAACCGCGGCATCCGCAACGGAGTTTACGATCAGAATCACGATTGGTTCTATCAAAACGTGCGGCTCATGAAGGCGCTAACGCAGAAGGGTTACGACGTGAACTACGCGTGGAGCATGAACCTGCATGGGCAGAAATTCGGCGGCATGATCTTTCCTGAAATGATGCGCTGGCTGTGGCGCGGCGGGCCCGTTTCCACCGATCCCAACGACATGACAGAGCGCAGCTTTCGACAACCTGCGAAAATGCCGCTTGACACTTTGCAAAAGGAATGATGGCACATTGACTTAATAAGAGGAACGCGCCGGGCGCGTTGGCGTCAGAGTATCGGGAGTGTTTTTATGAAATGTCGACAGGTCCGATTGTTTGGACTTCTGTTGACGGCCGCTGGTTGCATCGTCTATGCGCAAACCGGCGTCAGTCAGCGGGCGATTAAACTCAACGTTGTTGCCGTGGATTCCGGCGGAAGGCCGGTACCGGACCTAGCGGCTTCCGATTTCACTGTCTTTGACAACGGTGCGCCGCAGCAGATCGTTTCTCTGCGCCTGAATAAGAACGACGGTCCGCGCCCATTGGTGATCTTGTTCGACCTGATGAACTCCGGCGAATCGTCGCGTGGCGCCGTGTGGAATGCCATAAAGACCTCAGTGGGTCATGTCGAATTCAGCGGTCCTCTTTATCTATATCTGCTGTCCGAGGATGGCAGTCTCTATCCCGTTCACGCGTTGCCGGCGAGGCTGGGCGCGCCAAACGACGCCGACGCTTCTTGGACGAAGGATATCGGACCTTTGATGAACGATGCGATGCAAAAAGTCAGCCAGTTGAGGCCGCAAGACTTCCGTTCTGCTTCACCGATCTATCTGGAAGCGCGCTTCCGCGCCACGTATCAGGCCCTCGACAACTTGCGCGAGCAAATGGCCGCGTTGCAGGGCCCCAGGGAACTGCTTTGGATCACGTACGGTATTCCAAGCACGATTCACCTTGCGGACCATAGCTGGTTCGATTGCGTCCCGCTCCTGCGGCAGATCGGCGCGAGGTTCGTTCAATCTGAAACTACCGTCTACACGGCCGACCCTGGCATTAACATCGGAGCCGGAATTCTGAATCGGGATTCGCTCGATATTCTGACCGGTTCCACCGGCGGCCACGCTTTTCCGACTATCGATCTCAACCGCGCGTTGAACGAGATCGAAGCCGGCGCACGCATCAACTACAGCATCGAATTTCAGCCGCCAACTGACAAGTGGGACGGCAAGTATCACAAATTGCGAGTGACGGTGGCTCGCAAGGGAGTGCACGTTCAAACCGAACTCGGATACTACGCGGTGGCGGGTTCGTAATCGAGATATGAAATCGTTCGGCATACTGAGTCTGCTGGTGGCGCTTCCGGTCTGCGCCGGCGATTTCTGCGTTAACGATTTCGGCGCCAAAGGCGACGGTAAGACTGTGGATACGGCCGCGATTCAGAAGG
>JBEKUT010000422.1:0-6364 GCA_049514735.1 Bryobacteraceae bacterium | reverse complement strand
CATATGGCCTGGCACGCATTACGCCCGGTACGAACATGCTCGCGTTCTGCGCCGGCGCCGCGTGGCTCATGCGCGGACTGGCTGGAGCGGTGGTCGCGTTGGCCGCCGTCACGATTCCATCGGCGATTCTGGTGGTCTGGCTAACTCGGATTTGCGAAGCGAGTGGCGGGAACCGCTGGGCGCACGCTGCCATTGCGGGAACGCTCGCCGCGGCGGTCGGCTCGATGCTGGCGGCCGCTCTGGCATTGGCCCGCGTTCATCTCACCAACAGGAATTGGTTATCAACCGCGCTCGTCATCGCCATTGCGTTCGCGCTCGCGCAGTTCTTTAATCTGTCCCCTATTTCGATCCTCGGACTTGCGGGAGTTGCGGGTCTCTTTTGGACGCGCCTGTGAAGCTGCTGTTCGTCTATCTGCTGCTGCTGAAGGCGACGCTGACTTCCTTCAGCGGCCTGGCGTCCCTGCCCGTGATTCGAGCCGATTTCGTCGAGCATTATCGCCTTCTCACCGACAACCAGCTCAACACCGCGATTGCTGCGTCGCGCCTCGGCCCCGGTCCCATCGGCCTGTATGTAGTGGGCGTGGGATATTACGCCGCCGGGTTGCCCGGAGCCTGCGCGGGATGGCTCGCCATGGTCACTCCAGCGTTTCTGATCATCCCGATGCTGCGGTTCATCGGCAAGCGTGCGGAGCACCCGCGCGTAAAATCGGTGATCCGTATGATGCTGCTGGCCAGCTCCGGATTGCTGCTCTACTCGGCCGTTCCGTTGGCGCGCGGCGCCGTTTCGGGACCAGTCTCGCTGGCGATCCTGATCGCGAGCTTCCTCGCCATGGCCTTCACGAAAATCGATTCGTTGTGGATCATTGTGGGATCGGCCGTAGCGGGGCTCCTCGCGCTGGCCATTTGATATACTTCGAAAGAGTTCGGAGATCCTAATGTCCGAGATGCGTCTGGGAGACGTCATAGACGACCACTGCATTAAGTGCCGCAGGGTCACAAATCACGCCATCGTGTCCATTGTGAACGGTGAAGCCGCGAAGGTGCGCTGCCGCACGTGCTATCACGACCATGATTACCGGCACGAGCAGGCCCCGCCGTCGAAGAAAGATTTGAAGAAGGCCGAGCTTTTCAAGGAAGTGCTGGCGACGGTTGCGCCAGAGACTGCTACGGGCGGCGTTGCACCTGAGGAGTCCACCGCGGCGGCCGCTGTCGGCGACGGCGTGAGCGAGCCTCCGCCGGAGAAGAAGGGCCGGGGGCGGGCGAAGAAGTAGGATCTAGCGGCGAGCGCACTTCAACTTTCCGAGAATGCGTTATATCACCCGTTAAGTTTTGGCAATCGGCTGCTGTTGGTGTGGATCGTCGCGTTGGTATCCCTTGACGTGGCTAATATCGACAGCGATAGCGTTGGCTGAAAATAGGACTCCTGGGCCGGAGATCTTTAGCTCAATCGATGCCGCTTCGCGGACCAGCGTCACCGTTCCGATGTTGTCGTTCGTCCAGCCCTTCATGAGCAAGCCGGAAACTCCAAAGAGACGTAATTCCAGAATGGCGGCATTATAGCCATGTCGCCACCTCACAGGCGGCTGGTCTGGAAAGACCGGCAGTATAAGTCTGATCAGGACCGTTGGGCCGTCGCGCTGCATCGCCACACTGAGAATACTGACGTCGGCAAGCTCAGGCAGCACTGAATACATGCTTTCCAGTGCACCAGGATTCTCAACAGCATGCCACCATTTCATACTCTGCACGCGCTTCATAATAACGCCTTGAAAAAAGACCGAGCGAACGAGCGTAGATCCCAATGAGTAGGTCTACCGGAGGTGACTCCTTCATCGGACCACTCCGATCAATTTCCGATAAGCCCGTCGTCCACCTGCCTCCGGATGAGCAGATTCCAGGTCGAGATCTCACCGCTTACGCTGCAACGATACGCCGCCGGACCTGCTTCTCTATGACCTTCAACGACCGCTGCCGGGTCAAAGTTAATTCGTACTCCTTCTGTATATTCATCCAGAAATCGGCGCTCGTGCCAAAGTGCCGCGCCAGACGCAATGCCGTATCCGCCGTGATTCCGCGGCGTTCGTTGACAATTTCGCTAACCCGTGTGACCGGTACATGCAGTTCCAGGGCGAGTCCGTTGATCGAAATCCCCAAAGGCTTCAGAAACTCTTCCCGGAGCATTTCGCCTGGGTGAACCGGAGTACGCGTGATGTTCCAGCCCCTTTCAGGACGCGTGATGCTCATATCTTCATTCCCTCCCTTACCTAGTGGTAATCGACAATCTCGACCTCGTAAACTCCGTCGTCCTCCCATCGGAAGCAGATTCGCCATTGATCGCTAATACGAATGCTACGCTGCCCGGCGCGATTACACTTTGTGCCTCCAATCGGTTTCCCGGAGGTGCATCCAACACATCCAGGTCTAGAACACGTAGAGCATCAGATAGAGAACAAATCCCACCCAAAGGATCACGAATCCGATAACACCCAACCAAATGAAGACGAACTTGCGGTCGTTCGTCCCTGGCGCCGGAGCAGTTATGCCCACGATCCAGTGAACCTGCCTGAAGATGTTTGCAAGGAAACCGATCACAGCGAGCCCTCTTCCAAGTTGAGCACAGCCTTTGGATCGGAACGTTGGGTTTTCGGCCAGCCACCGGGCATAATAGAGGAGGGCCCATCCATGACCATAACCTTGCCGCTACAACCGCAGGAAGAAGCCCGGCTCAAAGCTCTGGCCCACTCTAAGGGCATGTCCGCCGCCGCTTTGGTTCGTCAAGCGCTCGACAAAATCCTGGCGGAAGCTCCCGAGTTCAGTCCTGACCAACAACCAACGCACTCGTTGCGCGGGCTTCTCGCCAAGTACGGCCCGGCGCCACCGGCTGAGGAGATCGATCGGAACCGAGCCGAGATGTTCGAGAATTTTCCGCGTTCCGATTTCTAATGATTACTGCTGTAGCCGATACCCACGCGGCGATCTGGTATCTCTTCTCGGACTCACGTCTCGGAAGTCTCGCCTCTACTTTCATTGACGACACATGTGCCAAAGGAGATCGTATTGGGGTTTCGGCCATCAGCCTGATCGAGATGGTTTATTTGATTGAGAAGGGACGCATCCCCGCAAATGCGTTGAACGATCTGCTTGCGGCCATCGCGAATCCCAAGGCCGTGCTGCAGCACGTGGCCGTCGATGAAAATATCGCCTTGAAGATGGCGGAAGTCTCCCGTCAGGACATTCCCGATCTTCCGGACCGCGTTATTGCCGCGACAGCCCACTGGTACGGCGTGCCGGTTTTGAGCCGAGATGAACGAATACGATCGTCGAGCATCGAGACAATATGGTGAGCCCTATTCCAAGTTGACACAACCCCCCGCAACCTGCTAGCCTCACCCAACGGACCCACGCGGGCAAATAGATAGAAAGAAGTCTGGTTCCCTGTTGCGAATCGTCATTCTCATCCTCCTGGCCGCATCCGTTGCCGCTTCGCAGGAAACGGCCAAACCCGACTCCGCTCCTCTCACCACGGCCGAAGCAAAGAAGCTCAAAGATCCCGTCCCGTACTCGAAAAAATCAATCGCTCTGGGACGCGGAACCTTTGTGCGCTTCTGTGTCGGTTGCCACGGCCCCGACGGCAAAGCTACCGTCGACGTGATTGCCGATGCCACCGACCTCACCGAGCCGAAAACCTGGAAAGACGGGACCAGCGACGGCGAAATCTTCCGCAGCATCCGGGACGGCCAGAACTCCAGCATGCCCGCCTTCAAAACGCAGCTTCGCCAGGATGAAGACATGTGGAACCTGGTCAACTTTATTCACAGTTTGTGGCCCGAATCGATGCGGCCACCCCTGCAGGAACCGAACGAGCCAACCGGCAAGAGTAAATGAGGACTGAATCATGGACGATCAAGCCAAGATGAAGCAAGAGTCGAAAACCGAAAACGAAACCGCTCCTTCCCGCCGCAAGTTCTTGAGCACGCCGGCCATCGCTGGCGCGGTAGCCGCCGCCGTCATCACCCCTGGCGAGCTCTTTGCCGGGACCACTGGCGCGATTCCCAGCATCACCATCCCCAAAGAGATTCCCGGAACCTTGAACGAGGCCGCCAAAGTGGGATCGTTTGAAGGCCGCGGAATGAGCGGTGCCGAGGTCTTCGCCAAGCTTTGCAAGGAAGAAGAGCTGGCCGCGATGTTCTGCTGCCCCGGCAATTACACCGTTATCAATGCGATCGCGGCTGCGGGCGTCCCCGCCTACGGTGGACGCAGCGAAGGCTCCATGTGTGCCGCGGCGGACGGCTTCTCGCGCGTCACTGGTGAAGTTACCGCGTGCTCCGGAACCGAGGGCCCCGGCTTCACGAACATGATCATGAACATCGCCGCCGCGTCCGCTGCACGCACGCCCTTGCTGGTACTCGCGAGCAACATGCAAATCGCCGGCGACGATCGCGAAGCTTTCATCCAGACGGGCTATCAGCAGCCGACCACCACTGGCATGAAGAAGTACGGCAAGCGTCTCATCGCGCCCAACCGCGTGCATGAATACGGCGCTTACGCGTTCCGGAATCTCAAGTCCGGCGTTCCCGGTCCCGTCCATCTCGATTTTCCCGGTGAAGTGGCGCGCGCCCGTTTTACCGAGTCCACCAATCTCACCGATTACTTCGGTAAGGAAAAATACCGCACCGAATCGCGCGCGAATCCTTCGAACAAGGAGGTGCAGCAGGCCGCCGATCTGCTCACCAAAGCGGAGCGTCCCATCATCGTCGCGGGCCAGGGCGTTTTCCAGCGTAAGGCGTGGGAAGAGCTGCTGCAGGTCGCCGAGCGGCAGGATATCGCGGTTGTTACCTCCGGTCCCATGCGCGGCCATTTCCCCGACGATCATCGTCTCTCCGCCGCGGCAGCTCCGGACGCGCTCATGAGCGCGGATCTCGTCCTCTTCATCGGGCAATATTGCATGCCGACTCCGGGTGAATATCGTTTCAGTCCCGATATCAAAGCGATCCGCGTGCACCCGGTGCAGGAAGATCTGGGACGCAACTGGCCGCTCGATCTCGGCATCGTGAGTGACGAGAAGCTTTTCCTCGAAGCGCTCGCCAACACGTTGCAGCAGAAGAAGCGCGACCCCTGGGTCAATGAGCTTGCGGCCGCGCGACAGAAATGGGAAAAGAGAAATCTCGACGACTACGCTCTGGGTCTGAAGCACAGCGCCACGACGGATCATCTCCATCCCGCCGTGATGGCCAAGGAAGTCCACGATTTTCTGTATAAGGGAGACATCGATCCGAAGGCCACCGTCACGGCTTCGGGGGGCTGGACCACGGGACTATTCGCCGGCCGCTGGTTGCGCGCCAATCGGCCTGGACAAGGTGTTGTCTGCGCCTATCAATACGGCGCTATTGGACCCGATCTCGCTATGATGATCGGCGCGAGCGCGGCCGTGCAGCGTGGCGTCGGACCGCAAGCGCCTTACAAGGGAGCGCCCGTTGTGGTGGTCACCAGCGACGCCGGCGTGGCCTACAGCATGTTCGAACTGGATACCGCCGCGAAATACAAGATTCCGATCATTGCAGTCATCTACAACAACAACTCCTGGGGCATGTGGCCGAGCGCCGTGGGGTCGGCGAGATCCATGCACATGTATCTCTTCCAGGAGAATTTGCGCTACGACAAGATGGCCGAAGGTCTCGGCGCGCGCGGCGAATATGTGCGCACCCCCGAACAGCTTCGCGACGCTCTGAAACGCAGTCACAGGGCGGCGTCCACTGAAATGGCGTCGACCCTTATCAACGTGCAGGCGCTGAAGGAATTTACGTCCGGCAAGGATTACCCTCCCGGAATAGCACTGAACGCAGAGCCTGGCGTAGGAGCGTTCGCGCACTGAAGAGCACTGCAACTCCGGCCGCCGATCTAGTGGCCGGAATCCTTGAGAACTATGCCGCCCGAGGTGTGTTCCGAGGTTTCAGCCGAGGGCCTGCCGGCAAAGGACGCGCCAGCTTCAAGATGCTGTGGCATCGCGACCGCTTGTTCGAGTTGATCCTCGATGAAAAACGCGGAGCGATGCGTATCCCCATTGTGTTGCCCGAAGTTCCCGTAAGTTCTTCGATGTACCGTGAGCTACTGGAATACGTCGTGTCGCGGCACTCGGAAGCGGTTCCGGAACATCGCCGTATCGATATTCGCAAATCGCGCATTCGCTGCGCGAACCGGGCCGGCAATGCTTCGCTCACGGCCACCGCGCTCGACGGCGACTACGAATACGCCCTCCGCAAGCTGATCAACCTGGTTCACGAGATCTACCTCGACTTCCTGCTCGACGGCCGCTATTACGAATACATGGTGGAGACCTTCAATCTCGACCCCGACCGCATGTAGT
>JBEKUT010000421.1:0-6375 GCA_049514735.1 Bryobacteraceae bacterium | reverse complement strand
GCTACACCTCCACATCCTGCACGTTTTAGGCGATAGCTGGATGACCAGGTACATCAGCGAATACCAGTCGCCGGTCTTCTCATCCGAGCCGATGCTGTATTTCATGGCGCTGCTATTTGCGGCCCTGTTTTTCGCGTACACCTTCTTCAAGAAGCATCAGTGGACGGAATGCCTCTGGATCGCATTCTTCGCGTATTCGTCGTTGATCTCGGCGCGCCATATTCCTTTGTTTGTGATCGTCGCGCTCCCTCTGATTGGCATCGCGTCGAGTCAGGCATGGAAGGAACTGACCGCCGCATCGTCGCGAACATCGGTCCTGGGCGTGATCGCCGATCTCGCCGATCAAACCAGCGCAAAACTGAAACCGTTGAGCATCTGGGCAGCCTTGGCCGTCTGCGCCATCGTGTTCTTCAGCCCCGCGCAGGTCTGGCCTCGCGATCTTTCGTCCAAATATTTTCCGTGCAAAATGGTCCGTGCCCATGCCGAAGAACTGGCCTCGTCTCGAGTCTTTACGTCCGACCAGTGGGGCGATTATCTGCTCTGGGTGAACTATCCCAAGCAGCGCGTGTTCATCGATGGCCGCAGCGATTTCTTCGGCGAAAAGGTCGGCCGCGAATACATAAAACTCGGAGACGCCGGCGCGGGCTGGAGAGACGTCCTCAAGAAATACGATGTGGATGCTGTCTTGATTCCGCCCGGCATCCCGCTGGTGGAACTGCTCGGCAAGGAGCCGGGTTGGCGTCTGGTCGCACAGGACAAAGACAGCTTGTTGTTCCGTAAATAATGCGCAAGAATAACATTCCAACTCTCGACGGCTGGCGCGCCATCGCGATCGGCCTCGTCATCTTGTGCCACGCTCCGCAATGTTTGTATCCGACCGATCCCGAGTTTTGGGCCAATAGTCCGACGCTCTGGGGCGCGTTTGGCGTCGACGTATTTTTCGGATTGAGCGGGCTCCTGATCACGCGGTTGCTTCTTCAGGAATGGCGCGACGAGGGAGCGGTCAGTCTGCGGGGATTCTATATCCGCCGCGCCTTTCGCATCCTGCCGCCGTTTCTTCTATACATGACCGCGGTGCTTTTAGCGGGCATGACAAGATCGCGCTTAGAAATTGTCTCCAGCTTTCTGTTCTTCCGGAACTACATTCCTATCGGTGCGGGAGATCGCTGGACGCAGCACTTCTGGTCGCTCTCGGTAGAGGAGCACTTTTATCTACTGTGGCCGGCGCTGCTGGTTTTTGCAGGCCGCAAGCGTAGTTGGAATCTTGCGGTATGGTTCGCCATCGGCATCGGGTTGTGGCGTATCGCGGACCGCAGCGCCGGCAATCTGCCCGGATTGCTTCCCTATTTTCGAACCGACATCCGGCTCGATTCGCTTCTCTGGGGTTGTGCGGTCGCAGTGCTGCTCGACGACCCCGTCACGCGGCAAAAACTGGCTCGCGCCATGAACCCTCTGCTGTGGACCGGATTAGTGGTCGCGCTGGTAGCTTGCATCAAGTTCTTTTCACTCCTAATGGGCCTCTGGGTGCCCATGCTGATTCCGTTCATTCTCGCGGGCACTGGCCTCCATCCGGAATGGTTCGTCAGCCGTATGCTGGATTCCGCTCCTATGCGCTGGCTGGGGCGTTTCTCCTACAGCATGTACCTGTGGCAGGAGATTCTGCTGGTCCCGGCCTGGAATTACCCGCGCTTCTTCTGGCAGAAGCTGCCTTGGAACATCGTCGCGATAGTAGCTGTCTCGGCCGCCAGCTATTATCTCCTCGAACGACCGCTATTGCACTTTGGCCGCGGTCTCGCCGCCCGCATGGCACGTTCCAAGAAAACCACGCTCCGCATCCCGTTCAAGCAAGCCGTCCAGGAATCCTGACCCGCTACAATAAGGAGTTTCATGCCAGAACTCCTGAGCGGGAAAACCGCCTTAATCCTTGGTGTGGCCAATCGCTGGAGCCTCGCGTACGCCATCGCAAAGTCCTTCATTCGGGAGGGCGCTAACGTCATCCTCACCTACCAGGGCGAGCGTCAAAAGCTGACCGTTGAAGAGCTCGGCGTCGAGCTTGGTGTGAGCCAGGTTCTCCAATGCGACGTGACGCAGGATTCCGAATTGGATCAGCTCGCCGCCACGCTCAAGGATCAAAATACAGTTCTGAACGCGGTGGTCCACAGCATCGCATTTGCGAATCGCGAGGACCTCAGCCGGCCGTTTGTCGAAACCTCGCGGGCCGGTTACGCGCTCGCGCAGGATGTCAGCGCCTACTCGCTCCTCGCCGTCGCCCGCACCACGGCTCCGCTCATGGCGTCCAAGGACGCAGGCGGCGGTTCGATAATCACTCTGACCTATCTCGGCGCCGTCCGGGTCGTCCAAAACTACAACGTAATGGGGATTGCCAAAGCCGCCCTGGAGGCGAATGTCCGCTACCTCGCGAGCGATTTGGGACCCTTGAACATACGCGTCAACGCCATTTCGGCCGGTCCGGTCAAGACCGCTTCCGCCCGCGCCGTCGGCGGATTTTCGAAGATGCTGGGAGTAGCCGCCATCGCGCCGTTGCGCCGCAACACCGATCCTGCCGAGGTCGCCGACACCGCCGTCTTTCTAGCCAGCGATCTCGCGAGGGGCGTCACCGGCAACGTGGTTTACGTCGATGCCGGATTCCACGTCATGGCGCTAATGGCGGCCGATTGAGTTCTAAACCATTCTTGAGTCGCAAACCATTTGAGTTCAAACCATTGCAACTTGAGGGCCGCGAGCTGCGTCGAACCCCGGTAGAGGCCGGAAGTTGCGCACCGATGCGATTGACAGCGCAGATTCGACCGCTTTACCATAGTTGTTCAGTATCTTCACGAACTGTTCAAACGCGGAATGGTTCTCTGGTTTTACATCTCGTCTCCTCGAATAAAACATTATGATTACGGTCAAAGGCCTTACAAAAAGGTACGCGCATAACACCGCTGTCGACCACATCTCCTTCGAAGTCCAGAAAGGCCAGATTGTAGGCTTTCTCGGACCGAACGGCGCTGGGAAGACCACCACCATGCGCATACTGACGTGTTTTCTGCCGCCCAGCGATGGCTCCGCCACGGTGGCCGGCTTCGACGTCCTGGAGCAACCGATGGAAGTCAAGAAGCGTATCGGCTATCTTCCCGAAACTCCACCGCTCTACCCGGAAATGGAAGTCCACGAATACCTTACGTTCGTGGGCAAGCTGAAAGGCCTGCGCGGCGGCGACGTCCGCAAGCGCGTCGATTACGTCATTGAGCGCTGCAACGTCAGCGACGTGCGCACCAAGCTGATCAGCAAGCTGTCGAAAGGTTATCGCCAGCGCGTAGGATTGGCGCAAGCCGTCATACACAATCCCGACGTGCTGATCCTTGATGAACCCACCGCCGGTCTCGATCCCAAGCAGATCAACGAGACTCGCGACCTGATCCGCGATCTCGCCGGGGAACACACCATCCTACTCAGCACCCACATCCTGCCCGAAGTGGAGCAGACCTGCGAGTACGTGGTCATCATCAACAAAGGCAAGCTGGTTGCCACCGATACCGTCCACAACCTGCAGAATCGCGCCCGCGGGGGAGAATCGGTGCTGGTCGAAGTGGCCGGCCACGATGGCGTGCTCGATGGAGCGGCTGTGCAGCGGCGTCTGGAGCAGGTGGCCGGAGTGAGCCGTGTGGTGCCCAAGCAGTCCACCGGCGAACGTTTCACTTACGAAGTGGAGAGTCTGAAGGACCGCTCCGTTCGCGCCGACGTAGCGCGCGCCGTGGTGGAATCCGGATGGGACCTCAATGAACTCCGCTCGGCCGCGATGACGCTGGAAGAAGTGTTCCTGCAGCTCACTGGCGCCGAACAAGTCGAAGTAGTCGCGGATGCCCCCGCGGAACTCGTCGCCGAGGAGGCGCAAGCAAGCAAATGAGAAACGTCTGGATTATCACCCGCAAAGAACTCGGCAGCTATTTCGTATCGCCCGTCGCATACCTGTTGCTGACCATGTTCGCGGTAATCTTCGGGTTCTTTTTCTGGAACTCGCTGCGTTATTTCGTATACGTCGGAATGGAGGCGCAAATGCGCGGCCAGCCGTTCCCGATGAATCTCAATGAGCAGATCATCCGGCCCCTTCTGTCGAACGTCAGCGTCATTGGACTGTTCTTCATTCCGATGATCACCATGCGCCTCTTCGCCGAAGAGAAGCGCACCGGAACCATAGAATTGCTGGCGACGTCGCCGATTCGCGATATCGAAGTGATTATCGGAAAATGGCTCGCGGCCGTCATTCTATATGCCGCCATGCTGGCCCTCACTGCAATTAATTTCGCGTTCCTTTTCAAGTACGGCAACCCCGACTGGAAACCGCTCGCCATCGGATATCTCGGTTTGCTGCTGCAGGCCGGCGGATTGCTCGCCATCGGGACATTCATCTCAACGCTGACGAAAAACCAGATCGTCGCCGGAGCGGGTACGTTTGGCGTTTGCCTGCTGCTGTGGGTTCTCGAATGGGCCAGCGGATATGAAACCGCGACTTGGGCCGTTGTGCTCCGCTACATGTCGGTGGTCTGGCACTATGAGTCCTTCTCGCGGGGTGTGCTGGATATCAAGGACGCTATTTACTACGTGACAGTGATTTTCCTAGGCCTGTTCTTCACGGCCCGCTCCATGGAAAGTCTCCGTTGGAGGACGTAATCGATGAATACGAATTGGCTGAAAACAAGACAAACGAAGTACACGGCGTATGTGACGGTTTATATCCTGGTGATCCTCACCATTGTGGTGATCGCCAATATCCTCGCGCAGCGCTACAACAAGACCTACGACGCAACCTCGAACAAACGATATAGCCTCTCCGAGCAAACTGCCAAGATCGTGAAGGGTCTGAAGCAGGACGCCACCATCACCTATTTCGACCAGTCGAGCAAGTTTAGCCAACCCGGCACCGGCCAAATCACGCCGCAGGATCTCCTCACCGAATACAAAGACCTGTCGCCGAAGGTTCATGTTTCCTACGTGGACCCCGACAAGAAGCCCGCGCTCGCGCGTGAAGCTGGCATCAAGAATTACGGCACTGCAGTTGTCCAAATCGGCTTGAAAAAAGAAGAAGCCAAGAGCATGACCGAGGAAGGCCTCACCGGCGCCTTCATTCGCGACCTGAAAAACAATACTCGTACGGTCTGTTTCGTAGCCGGCAGCGGTGAAGCCCAGATCGACGATAGTGACCGTACAGGTCTCTCGAACTTCAAAGATCTGCTCGGAAAAGACAACTACGAAGCGAAATCAATCAACCTTCTGCAGAAGGCGGAAGTGCCGTCCGATTGCACCGTTATTGTAGTCGCCGGTCCCACCAGCGATTATGTGCAGCCCGAAGTGGATGCCATCAAGAAGTACGTCGAAGGCGGCGGACGCGCCCTCTTCATGTTGCAACCACCGCTCAAGATCGGGAAGACGAATATTGCGGACAACACTCCGCTCAACGACGTTCTGAAGAGTTGGGGCGTGACGATGGACAGCGATCTCGTGCTCGACCTGAATCCTATCGGCCAACTTGCCGGACTCGGACCGGAAGTCGCGCTAGTGACCAGTTATCCGTCGCAGCCGATCGTGAACGAGATGAAGCGCACCGCGACGGGATTCCCGCTGTCCCGTTCCATGGAAATCAAGAACGGCGACAAGACCAGCGTCGACAAACTGATCGCGACATCGGATAGCAGCCTGGCGACGACGAATCTCAGTTCGCCGGCCGTAAATCCGGACGATCCGAAGAACAAGAAGGGACCGCTGACCATTGCGGCCGCCGGTTCGTACAACACCGGCAAAGAAAATTCGCAGGGACGCTTCGTTGTGGTGGGAAGCGCGCGCTGGGCCGAGAACGGCTTCATCGGCTTCAATGGCAACCGCGACCTCGCGCTCAACACCATCAACTGGCTTTCTTCGGACGAGGACCTCATCTCGATCCGTCCGAAACAGGAAGAAGACCGCCGCATCACGATGACTCGTTCGCAGATCAACATGGTCACCTGGTTCAGCCAGTTGTTCCTGCCGCTGGCGGTCATCATCGGTGGCATCACGGTCTGGTGGAAACGCCGCTAATGAAACTGAGTGGATTAACCATTTCCGCTGTCTTGCTGCTGGCGCTTGTGGGAGGGCTGTACTGGTCCAATCACCACAAGCCCGCGGAGCCCGCCGCGCGGACCGATGTTCCGCCGAAGATTCTTTCGCTGATCGACGCCGATATCACAAAGGTCGATCTCAAAAAAAAGACCGGCGAGGAAATCGAGCTCGTGAAAAATCCGGCGGGAAAGTGGGAAATGACGGAGCCGAAGAAACTCCCTGTTGACCAGGAGACCGCGATTAGCATGGTTTCGTCGTTGGCCTCTCTCACCTCGGACC
>JBEKUT010000420.1:0-6660 GCA_049514735.1 Bryobacteraceae bacterium | reverse complement strand
TTCCGAAGTGGAGTCCGGAGCGTCTGCATAAACGCGTGACGGACAGTATCGAGCGCGCGGGCGGGATCGATAACAAGAGCGCGCTCAGGCAACTTCTGTCCCTGCTCAGGTATGTGGGTGGAGATTATGATGACCCGTGCACGTTCGCTTCGCTGAAACAAGAACTGGGGAAAGCGCGGAACCCGGGGCACTATCTCGCCATTCCTCCAGCGCTCTTCGAAATGGTAATCAAAGGACTCGGCGACGCGAAACTGGCCGATCATGCGCTCAACCACGTTGCGCGGACCGTGTTCCCGGAAGATTCGATCTTTCGCATCGACCATTTCCTCGGGAAAGAGGCGATCATGAACATCCTCTATTTCCGCTTCGCCGATTCTTTCCTCGAGCCCATCTGGAACCGGAATTACGTGGCCAGCGTTCAGGTCACCCTGGCTGAAGATTTCGGCGTGAAGGGCCGCGGCGGTTTTTACGAGACCGCCGGATGTCTCCGCGACGTGATCGAGAACCACCTCTTTCAGGTGGTCGCGTTACTTGCCATGGAGCCGCCGGCCGGCCGGGATTTTGGAGCGGTCCACAAAGAAAAAGCCAAGGTCTTTAGAGCCATGCGCCCTCTGACGCGCGACGACCTGGTGCGCGGTCAGTACGCCGGCTACCGCAAAGAGCCGGGCGTCGCGAAAAACTCCGACGTCGAGACTTTCTGCGCTCTGCGCCTTTTCATCGACTCGTGGCGCTGGGACGGAGTCCCTTGGTACCTGCGCTCTGGCAAATATCTGGCCGCAACAGCGGCCGAGGTACTCCTGGAACTGAAGCCGCCTCCGCAGAGACTTTTCGCCGGCGCGGAACCGTCCACCGGCCGCTCCAACTACCTGCGCTTCCGGCTCTCACCCGACGCGGCCCTCGCCATTGCAGCTCGCGTCAAGCTCGCGGGTAAGGAGTTCGTCGGAGTGCAGCGAGAGCTCTACCTGCTGGAAGAACAGCCGGAAGAGGAAGCGCCCTACGAGCGGCTCTTAAGCGATGCGATGGCCGGCGATGGAGCGCTCTTCACACGTGAGGACGCGGTCGAGTCTGCTTGGGCGGTGGTCGATCCGGTTCTCAAGAGCCACCACCGCGCTCGCCCCTGCCGGCGCGGCAGTTGGGGACCTCAAGAGGCTGATGCGATCCTCAATTCAGGTGGGTGCTGGCACAATCCGGCGCCCAGGAAGGGATCGCCGAAATAGGAGTGCACCGATGAACCCAATGGATGCGTCGGCTATAAAAAGGTTCAAGGAAGCTGCAGCCGTCTCGGCTGCGGCGCAATTGCAGGATGGAATGGTGGTCGGGTTGGGTTCGGGAACAACGGCGACACTTGCCGTTGCGGCCATCGGACAGCGTGTCCTGGAAGGGCTGAAGATTGTCGCCATTCCGACGTCGCAGAAAACAGCCGATCAAGCCCGCCTTCTCAACATTCCCCTCTCCACGCTGGAAGATTATGCCGCGATTGACGTGACCATCGATGGCGCGGATGAGGTCGAAGCCGGAACACTGAATCTAATCAAAGGAGGTGGCGGAAACCTGCTGCGGGAGAAGATTGTGGCGGTTGCGAGTTCGCGGATGATCGTCGTCGCCGACGAAAGAAAAGTGGTCAGTCAACTTGGCCGCGGCGTCCTGCCGATTGAGGTGGTCCCATTTGGCTGGAAGACAACTGCGAAGAGGTTGGAGCAGGTGGGCGCTCAGCCAACTCTCCGCTTGCTTCCGGATGGCCAGATCTTCGTCACCGATGGCGGCCACTACATTCTGGACTGCACGTTTGCCTCTATGCGTCCCCCGCGCCTGCTACAAGCCGACCTGGACCCCATTGTAGGTGTGGTGGAGCACGGTCTATTTATCGGAATCGCGTCGCAGGCCCTTGTTGGCGGGCCCACCGGAGTGCGGATCATGGATCGGAACGCCGGCGGATGAAATCGGCATTGCCTTGTATCCTGACGATCAACGCCGGCTCCTCGAGTATAGGGTTCGCGGTTTACGAGGCCGGCGAAACGATGCGTTTGCGGCTCGGCGGGAAGATCGATCGCATCGGTTTGAGCGGCACGAATCTAGCCAGTGAGCGATTCGCGCGGAAAGCCCCAAACCCCGCTACCTCTCACTGCCAGCGACCACCGCACGGCCTTGGCATTTCTCTGGACTGGTTCGATTCGCAGCCCATCTTCGCATCGGTAAAAGCCGTGGACATCGTGTGGTGCAAGGCATGAAGCATTCCGATCCGGAACGTATCGCGCCGAAGCTTCTCGGGGAACTGCCCGCATCACTGTTCGATCCCGATTACCCTGCCGCGTGAGATCCCGCTAATTGAGGCTTTACTGCACCGGCATCCAAAACTGCCCCAGCTGGCGTGCTTTGACACCGCGTTTCACCGTACCATGCTGCCGGTGGCCAAATTGCTGCCCGTGAAGCCATCGATGTCCACGCGGCGGAGGCGGTTGACCTGTTCTGCTACCAGGCCAAGAAATGGATCGGTTCCTTCGCCGCCGCGCTCGGTGGATTGGATACGTTGGTTTTCGCAGCTGGCATCCGTGAAAATGCGCCGCCGATCCGATCTCGAATTTGCGCGGGACTCGGCTTTCTCGGCGTCGGATCGATTCGTAGGCGCAACGCGAAGAATGCGCCGCTGATTTCGCCGGCCACGTTAAGGTGCGCGTCATCCGCACCGATGAGGATCTCATGATTGCGAGATCCGTGACCCGCATCCTCAAAACTCAAATGACGTGTGGCGATGCCTCCAGCGGCAGGACTAACCTCGCGATCGTTCCGCCGCCTGGATTATTCTCCAGCCGAATACGGCCGCGATGCGCTTCTACGAATTCCTTGCAGATGGCGAGCCCAAGGCCGAGGCCATCGACGGAACTGGATTCGGCCAGCCGATGAAACTTTTGGAAAACCCGATCGAGATCTTCCTCTGGCACGCCACGTCCCCGATCGGCCACCGTAACTTCCAATTCGCCATCGATTATTCGGCCGCTCAAGCGGATCGGCTGTCCGGCCGGAGAGAATTTAAACGCATTACTCAACACATTTACTAAAACCTGCGTAATTAATTCGAAATCCATGGGAACCAGAGGCACATCCGGAGATATTTCGATTGACACGTGCCGCTTCTGCGAAGACGTTCCGAGCTCCTCCAACGCGGCGGCGGCCACGTCTAACAAGTCGTGCGGTTCAAGTTTAAGACGTGACACGCCTGCCTGGAGGCGCGTCACATTTAACAGGTTATTCATCAGGCGATGTAACCGCTTGGCCTCATATTCAGCGGTCTGCAACAGTTGGCGCTCGTGCCCCCGGTCGAGTGGCGCGGCGGGATTCAACAAGCCGCTTACCGCCGCCGTGATCGCCGCAAGAGGCGCGCGCACCTCATGCGAGACTGCCGCTAATAACGCATTCTGAAGCCGGTCCGACTCGTCCAGAAAACGCAGACGGCGCACTCTCTGCTCCATAAGTCCGCGCTCGATAGCTAACGCGGATTGCCCCATGAATCCGGCCAGAAGCTCTTGCTGCTGCGTAGAGAACCACGCCCCCGGTCTGGATGTGAGTCCGAGCACTCCGATAACTTGGCCGCGCACGGTGAGTGGCAGGTAGTGGGCCAAGGCGTCCGATACTACGGCCGTTTCGGCGCCGGCTTCCTGGCCATGTTGCCAACACCAGGTGGCCGCCTCCAGTTCTTTGTCGGTTAACAAAAATTCGGGAGTTCGAAATTGCGGCATTAGTGTTTTATCCGCCGGCAGAAAGATTGCCGCGGCGCGATGGAAATTGTTTTCCAGATGCTGGCCGGCAACCTCCAGGATTTGTTCGAGGCCGCTCGCCAGCGTTAGAGACCGGCTGAACGCGGCGAACGCCATCAGCTTCCTGTACGTCAAGCTGTTCTGGATGGCCAGTGAGGCGATCTGCGCGGCCGCCACGCTATTCTTCAAATCCTGTGCAGTAAAATCCGAGTGGGATTTCTTGTTATACACCTCAAAAAAGCCGATAACTTCCTTCTCGCTGTCGACAATCGGGATGCTCATTCCGGCTGTAACATTGAACCGTTCGCGGATTTCCGGAACGACGACCTTGTCATTCAAAGCGTCGTTGGTGAGATAGTAAGTCCCGTGCGTCAAGACCCAACCCGCCCATCCCGTTCCGGGCTGGCAATCGTACACGAAAGGCACAACGGCAGACCCTTGCAGAAAGTGGCCGCACGAAACTCCGTTCGCCGTACGCAAACCCGCGCATCCGCTCTCCGCATTGGTGATTTCAAGCGCTTCTTCGGCCAACGCATCCAGCAAACTGTCGAGATCGAAGATCGAATTCAGCCTGCCGCTGAGGCGAAGCAGCGACGTGAGCGAGCGCTCCAGCTCGTTCGAATCTGAACTCGCGGGATCGCTATTCGCCGGTTTCATATTCGCCGGTTTCAATGGATTTCTCCGGTAGCATCCAGTCCGCATCGGTGCGAAGCCGGTAGCCGACGCCGGGTTCCGTCACGATGTAGCGCAGACCGGAATCGCATGCAATTTTCCGGCGCAGATTGCTGACTGTGACACGCAACAGGTGAACGGCATCCTGGTATTGTGTGGTGCCCCAGAGTTCGTGAATGAGTTGGTAGTGCGTCCTCACCAGCCCGGCATGACGAACGAAGACCTTCAGAAGATCGTACTCCGTCGCTGTCAATTTGACTTGCTCGGCGCCGGCGAACACCTCCCGCCTGTTGAAGTCTACTGTGAGGTCACCGCACTTGAAAACTTCGATTCGGGCGCTGCCAAAAGCCCTCCGCAAAGCCGCCCGAAGCCGCGCCAGCAGTTCACCCATCGTGAATGGCTTCGTAAGGTAGTCGTCGGCGCCCGCGTCGAGGCAAGCGATTTTTTCGGATTCCTCATGACGAACGGACATCACAACGATAGGCGTGGAGGTCCATTCGCGCAAGCGCCGCAACACGTCTTTACCGTCCATGTCCGGCAGGAACAGGTCGAGCAGGATCAGTTCGGGCCGGGCAGACTGAAACGTCCGCAGGGCCTCTTCACCGGTCGAAACCGCATAAAGACTGTATCCGGCCGGCTGCAAAGTGACGTTAAGAATATCCTGCATGGATTTTTCGTCGTCGACTAACAGGATACGGGGACCTTCCCTTTCCATTCCGTGATGTTCCTTTGGTTTAACCGGCGTCACCTTTAACCCGGAACCTGGATAGCAATCTATGGCAGCGGAAGCGTAAGCACAGCGCTCGCCTGCCGTGATGGTTCGCGACGTGGAATAACCAGACTAGCATCAACCTCAGGAGACGTTCTTCAATTGGTGGACGTCTCTATCGTCACGGCCGCGGCCAATGCGCGCCTGCCGTTGAATGCTCATCTCGCACGTTGTGCGAGACCGCCGATGATGCTCGCCTGCAGCTTGACGTTGCGAACGTCGAAATCATGCTCTACCAATTCCGTGTTAACAGCGTCCATTCAGCGGAATGATGCGGTCCGGAAACTCTCAGGGCCGCTGAACGGCAACGAACATCATTTCAGGTGCCGCGAAAAACCAACGCCAGTCTCTCGAAAAAAGCAGGTGTCGATCCGAAGGTTGCTTCCGGCCAGAGGGGCCTCGGAATCGGCGTCAGCATGAAGGTCAACACGAAGCTCCGGCCTGGAGCGGAAGCGAGCAGTACTCAAGAAACGCGAAGCCGCTGTGCTTCGAAAACCGCAACCCCGGTTTTGTCGGCGAACCCGGCCTAACGGAATCGAAATCCGTTTTCCCAAGCTGGACGCCGCGGGTTCGAACCCCGTCTCCCGCTCCATCTTTTCAATGACTTAGGAAGTCCTACTGAATTCATCGTTACGCCGCTCAAAACAGAAGACTTCCCTGACCAGAAACAAGCGCCTTGAACGCCTAACTCCTCTATTTACAATCGGCTTTCAGGAGCCACCTTATTGAGGTAATCAAGGTAGCGGACCTCCAAGCTGGCGACGTGAGGGGCCAGGAGGGGTTGCACCTCGTCACGCATGATCGTGCGATACAGGATTATGTTGTCCGTTCTCGAGTCTCGTCGCCGAGCTTCCAATCGAAGAACCTCTCGAACTCGGCAACTGTAACAGAACACCGGCAATCGGACAAGTCAGACCCTCAATTGGAAACTGGCTAACAACCTCAGATCGAACCGGACGACTGAGGCCGCTCCGCAGTCACGTCGCCAGCGTCTTGGCGGCGTCTTGCGCTCCGGCGCCTCCGGTCAGTCTACCGCGCGTTATCCCCGCCGCCGGACGGGTTTTTAGTATCCAGCGATGCCCTGGATGCAAGCCTTCGGTCTGTGAAGTACCCTTTCGCGAGATCCTGTTCGAGCCTGGGGTCCCGGTCAGTTCCGATGTATTCGTCGAGAAAGTCCAGCAGAACCTGGACTTTAGGTGTCAGGCGCGAGGGACCGGAGAACAGTGCGCACAAGGTGATCGGTTCAGGGGTCCACTGGGGCAGAACGGGTATCAAACCGTTGCGAACGTCTGGGCGTTTCGCCATCCATAGGGGCAGAACGGAGATACCAAACCCGCTGATGGCGAGCTTTAGACCAACCGCCGGGTCGGCGGAAACTACTCGAAAAAGGATGTCCGGTGTCGCGACCTTCTTGCCCCGGCTCAGCTTCCAGGTTCCGGAACCGACGCAGCTGTGAGTGGTGAGGTC
>JBEKUT010000419.1:0-6454 GCA_049514735.1 Bryobacteraceae bacterium | reverse complement strand
GCGAATGGCCTACTCATACTCACCATTGCGCAACATTTCGCACCAGCGAATCACTTCGGCGTAGAAATCTTTTTCGCGCGAAGGCTCCTCTACATCGATTCGGACGTCGATGGAGACGCCGTCCATATCCTCGACAAAGCGCAGGAGGCGCGCGATCATCGAAGCGCCCCACGGCACGTCCTGATAATATCCGGAACACTGGAAGCCGCGGCCGCACACTGGATGGTAACCGCTGAAGTTCACTTCAATGACGACCAACTCGGCATCCGGCGTAAGCGCGATGTCCCAAGCAAGCAAAGAGCCGCCCACAATGGCATCGGGTAACTTGCTGAGTATTCGCTCGACAAATTCATTGGGCGCATCTCGCTCACCGGGAATGTTTCCCGAGCCGAAACGGTGAAAAGTCAGATCGGGGATCACGTCTTCTTCAATGCTGTGGACGCGGTATTCCTTCTCGATCGAAATGCGCCGCTGCATCAGCCATTGCTCGTCCCAGAGCCGCGCCGGAATTGTGACATCACCCGCTGCCGACAATGAGGCGAGGGCTTCATTCGTTCGATCCATCACGCCGCGCTCGCCAGATGAGTGGCCCAGCGCTTCCTTGATGACATAAGTGTCATCAATGGAACTGCGCGGATCGGTATTTAATCGTGACACGAAACGTTGCAGGCCACGCGTCACTGGCATGCAACCGGGTGCGTAATGATTGAGCAACAGAGCATGGATCAATTTATGTTCCAGCCGCCACTGAAACACGCGATGCTCGTCAAAGCCGAACTTATCGAGTAACTGGCGGATGATGAGCGCTCGAAACGTACTCTGCATGCCGCCGGAGAAACGCAGTGCATCCGATAGCGCAAGTTCGATAACAGGCTGCTCAATAACGCGGCGGCGCGGAGTGACGACTTTATCTAATTCCGCTGCGATAGAGCGAATTTCCCGATTCTCGTCCGCATCCCATCCTTCGCTCGTCAGGTTCACGGGAACGCCCGCGACCGGCGTCATCGTCCGGACAATTCCTTTCGCTCAGCGATCAGAATGGGGAAGCTGCTTGGCTCGCGTTTTCGCTTCAGGCGGGCCATCCACGGACGCAACGCCCATTTGAAGCCATACCACGGACGCACCACCTTCCATTTCAGTCCAAGCTCGCCGGCTAAATTTTGGACCATGTCCCAGGTCAAATATTCGACACTCGGAACACTGTCGGAACGCGTTCCAAACCGCTTTTCGAAATGTGCATGGCGCTCGGCGGCCATTCTGGCGCCGCTCTCATCGCGCTTATAAACGGGAGACTCCAAAACGACGATGCGCCCGGTTGGACGGAGTACGCGCAAGGCTTCGCCGAGCGTTCTTGCATAGTTCGTACTGTAGTGAAGGCTGGCGTTGTAGACGACCATATCCACCGCTTGATCGGGAAACGGAAGAACGTCGAATTCGGCTTGGACCAAAGGCCACTCCGGAGAATAATGATGTGCAGCGCCGAGGCCGTCCTGCTCATCCACGGTCAGGTCGATCGCGCACGGATGGTGGCCAAGGTGAGCCAAATGGTTGCTGAACCATCCGCACCCCGCGCCCAGATCAAGCACTTTCGAGCCCGCAAGCATAGTGCCCGCAACAGATCGATCGAAGGCTTTCACGGTGCAGCTTCGTATCCGCCATTGCCATGCGATGGGATGCGACGGATCGCAAAGAGGCAAGCGCAAGAAGTAAGAAGCAGGCTGGGCTCCGCGTCCTTCGGCGAGCCGAATGTAAGTGTACTCCCGGAGGAATTGAGAAAAATATTCGCGGCGCTCCGGCGTTAACAGACTCAAGATGCCGTTATGCTTCTCATAAATGAGGCCGCAATTCGTGCAGGTAATGACGCGCACGGCATCCAAAGGAGCGTGGCAATTGGGGCATACAAACCGCCAGTCGCCAGCCGTTTGTGGGGAGGACGATAGCGCCGTCTTCAACCGAGGCCTCTCTCGTCAAAACCGGCCATGGCAGCGCGCGCACTGGCGGCCTCTGCGCGAAGCTGGCCAGCCATTGCGGCATCCATGGAGCCGAGCCGCGATGCCGCCACTTCCTTCTTGAGCCACTTGTCGGCGTTGTCATAATACGACCGGGGCGGCCTGTTTGCGAGCGAGTAATCGCGATCCGTTGAGGATGCCCAACCCCCCTTCAAAGTCACTAGGCCGGAGACTTTGTGGAAGTAACCGGTATTCATGATCGGATAAGAAACCGTCGTCAGAAAAATGTCCGGATTGCATCGCTTCACAAGTTCGACGGTGGCCTCAATATCCTCGATCGTTTCGCCTTCGTAGCCCCACATCAGGAACATTCCCACCTGTATTCCGTAGCGATGCGCAGCATGAGTGGCCCACTCCACCTGTTCGACTTTAACGCCCCGCTCCATGCG
The DNA here is from genome assembly GCA_049514735.1 of Bryobacteraceae bacterium. Lineage (GTDB taxonomy): Bacteria > Acidobacteriota > Terriglobia > Bryobacterales > Bryobacteraceae > JAICMB01. Next base: position 4,056 of record JBEKUT010000419.1, on the reverse strand, counting down.
ATCGAGAATCCGCTGGCTGCCGCTTTCGGAACCGATCCAGATGCGATAACATCCCATTTCGGCGAGCGTCTTTAATATTTCATCCTTCATCATGCGATCGGCACGGGAGATGGTTTCGAAGGGCACATGCAGGTTGCGCCGCTTCAGTTCGGCCGCATAGTTGAACAGCCAACCGTGGTGAATGGTGAACACATCGTCGGCGTACCAGACCTGGTCCGGTTTCCATGTTTCGAGAATATGCTCCAGCTCATTGGCGCAATCTATGTAGCTCCTGCGCCGGTGCGTAAATCCGAAAACTGCATGCGAACACCAGTTACATCGATAAGGGCAACCGCGAGCCGTAATAAGATTGACGCTTCCCATGCCGTGATGCTTGCGCCACACATCGACGTAACGCTGCTGGTCGATGCTCTCGCGATCGGGCCATGGAATAGAGTCGATATTCTGAATTTGGGCGCGTTCCAAGTTAGTAATCAACTGGCCCGCTTCATCGTTAAATACTACGCCCGCGATCCCATGCAGACGATGAGGACCGCGTTCGGCCAGAGCGGGAATCAACTCCGCCATCGTGGCTTCGCCTTCACCGATAACCACAACGTCGGCGCCCTGTTCGATATATTGCGCGGGATAATTGGCGCATTCGGGGCCGCCCAACACGACGGTCCAGCCATTGGCATGCGCCTCGCGTATGATGTCGATCACAGATGCCCGAGTGATGAGGTTGGTGTAAATTCCAACGACGCCGCGGCCGGTCCGGAATCGCGCATACAGATCCTGCCGTGGCGAGAATGTAGAATCGAACACCTCAGCCGAGAACCCGGCCTTCTTGAGATACGCCGAAACATAGAGCAAGCCGAGCGTCGCGTACGGCTTCATGATCTGAAGTTCCTTTTCGTCTTCGAAAAGAAAATAGCCGTGAGTCAGCAGAATGTCGGTCATATCAGTTCCAGCGGCGGCTCAGATCGGGCGCCGAGACGCTTGGATAATACTTTTGCACAAATGTGGGACTGCTGCTGCGGTAACTCGATTCTACTTGGCCCAGTTCGATCCACTGCCGCCCCACTTCTTCAAGATCCTCTTTCGGAGCGGAGCGGCTCATTAACTCCAACTCACGATGCACAAGCTGATAGAGCATGCGGTAAAACGGCGTAGTGTAGGTTCCCTCGAACATCATGGCGAGATCGTTACTATCCTGCCAATGGTCCTTTTCACCGAGTTGCGCACCAACCATGCGGTAAAACTTGGTGCCCGGCAGAGGATTGCTGACACTAACGCCAATCTCGTCCGGCTGAGTTTCGCGGATCAATGCCGCCGTCGCCAGAATATCGTCGAACGTTTCGCCGGGATATCCGAACTGCACGAAATAAGCGGCCTGAATTCCGGCCGCTCTCAGACGTTCACGCGCGCCGATAACCTGTTCCACTCGAATGCCCTTATCCATGGCATCCAGTATTTTTTGACTGCCGCTTTCCGCGCCCATCCATACTTCCGTGCAACCGGCCTGAGCCAAAGCTTGCACCGCCTTGTCCGTCAGCAGGTCCGCACGCGATTGAATCATGAAAGGCACGGAGGCGTTGCGTGCTTTCACCTCCGCAGCGAATTCCACCACCCATTTGGGCTGCAGCCCGAAAATGTCGTCGGCAAACCAGATGTGATCGGGTCTGATCGTTGCTTTTATTAATGCCATTTCCTCGGCGACATTCGCCGGAGACCGCATTGCGTAACGCTGGCCCCAGATAGGCTTTGCGCACCAATTGCAATGAAATGGGCAGCCGCGCGTGCTGACCATGTTGACGCTGAAATAACCGTGCGCGTGCAGCCAGGCCTGGCGATAACGCTCGGTATCGAGAAGGTCCCAGGCAGGGAAAGGGAAGACATCGGGGCGCCGCTCCGGATTTCGAGCCATGTTGCGGCGGACGCCTCCGGGACACGTGTCATCGGGCACTGCAAGTCCGGCGATGCTATCAAGAGGCGCGGAATGAAGTGACGAAAGAGCGTCGAGCAATTCGCTCAGCGCGTGTTCGGACTCACCAACGATTCCGAAATCGGCTCCGTGCCGCAGATAGATTTCGGGGTGGTCGCTGACGTCCGATCCGGCGGCGATGACGGTGCAGCCTCGCTCGCGGCCCAGACGAGCCATATGGCAGGCCGCCGCGCGGCTATGGAGGAGGCACATCTTGTTTAGAAAATTAAACTGGTCCTCGTACACAATTAGAAAACGCGGACCCGCCGCCTCAAGCGCCGCTTCGAATTCGTGTATTCCTCCCGCGAGCATGGCATCGAAAAGGGCGATCTTATACCCTTTTTCCCGCAGAAAACTGGCCGCGTAAAGTGTGCCGAGAGGAGGATAGGGACGCATCTTCTCGCTTTGCTTTGGATCGTTCTTAAGAAAGAATGAATGTGCAAGCAAGACGCCCATAACTATCTCCCAAAGCAGTGTGGCGCGTCCATAAATGCGCGCCGGACTTTCCGCCGGGAACGCCCTCCTATCCGGGACACAGACGATTATACTAGTCTCAGGCCGAGATTCGTCAAGGGCAAATTGCCGATTTCTCGATCTTGAAGTCTTCAGTTGCGGAAAGTTGCGGATAATGTGCGCACGATAGCTCACCTTGCGGCGAAAAGATGCCCCAGTCTTTCCGGTTTTGTTCGGATGTATCGCATTGGTGGATGTTTTGGTGGATAAACGTAAAGCCATAGCTCTTGGCGGATGCCCGCTTGCTCACACGCGCCGTTCTTGGAATGCGCAGAGGACCGCTCCCCTGAAGAACATGTATGATTGGGGCGACCGCTCCCTGCCGGGCGCGGCTCGGTTACGGTCGTTGTTCTTCATCACCTTGGGTGGGCCGCAGGCCCATGGGCACTCCCTTCCGGTCACGGCTCGGAACGGGGCGCAACGGTGACGCAGGCGATGCGCAAATACTTCTGACGCCCTTTCTTGGGCAACCGCACTTGCGCCGTCCCCAGGCGCTTTAACATGGCCGCGTAAAGCTCGCTTGAGATTCGCATCCACCGTATGACCAAGGAACTGACGAAATCCCGATGGCGGCTTCATTCATCCTGCGGTATTTGCGTAGCAGTTCATAAATGACGACGCCGCCGGCGGTGGCTACATTGAGCGAGTGCTTGCGGCCGAGCATGGGGATGCGGACGTGGGTGTCGCAGTATTCGAGCAGGCGCGGGGCGAGGCCGTCCACTTCGTGTCCGAACAGCAGGCACACGGGAAAACGCGGCTGCCAGTCGAAGAGATCAACGGCGTGCGGCGTGGTTTCTATCGCTGCCAGTTCGAAGGTGCGGGTTCGAAGGGTACAGGCCAGGGCGACGGGACCGCCTGATGCTCCCAGGGGACGGTTTCTTCGGAACCGAGCGCGGTTTTGCTAATGGCTCGCATGGGCGGACGTGCCGTGATGCCGCAGAGATAGAGCTTCTGGCAGCCTGCAGCATCCATGGTCCGGAAGAATGAGCCGACATTGTACATGCTGCGGACATTGTCGAGCAGGACGGCCACCGGCAGCTTGAGAAGGGTCTCGTAGGGGCGCGGAGGATTGGGTGGCGAGGTAGGGCAGGCGCTCGGACATTTTGCTTCATTGTGGCGTAGCGTGCTTAGAGGACTTATAGTCCAACAAAAAAGCGAGAGACCGGTGCTTCCGATCCCTCGCCCTTAGTCTTACCGCGTTGATACGTTTTTTATCGGCGCTCGTCTTCTAGCATCCCGTTAGAAGATCACCTTCGCCGACAACTGCACATTGCGCGGAGCGCCAGGGCCAATGCCAGGCGCGCCGAAATTCACGTCGTACGTTGAACCGACCTGTCCCAAATTGCTGCCTTGGACGTTGTTCGCCGGCCCGGAATAATTCACAAAATTGAAAATGTTGAAAATTTCAGCTCGTATCTGAAGCTTCACACGCTCGGTGATCGGGATATTCTTAAATACCGAAAAGTCGATCTGGCGGGTTGAAGGCCCGTAAAACTGATTGCGCTTTTCATTTCCGTAAGTGCCTTGGGCGGGCGCAGCGAACGCCGCCGGATTAAAGTAGTAGTAGGTGCTAGTCGCAC
>JBEKUT010000418.1:0-6457 GCA_049514735.1 Bryobacteraceae bacterium | reverse complement strand
GGACCGCTCCCTGCCGGTCACGGCTCAGAATGGAGCAACCGGAAACGGCATTGCGATTCCAAAACTACTCGTAGACAGACTACATAATAAATGGTAGAGTGTCTACATAATGAACTCCAAGCCGCGCGTCGAGATCCTCCAGGGCACGCTCGATCTCCTGATTCTTCGCACTCTGCTTTTAGGGCCGACCCATGGCCACGCGATCGCGAAACATATTCAGCGGACCTCCGAAGACCTGTTGCAGGTCGAGACCGGGTCGTTGTATCCGGCTCTGCATCGGCTGGAGGCAAAGGGCTGGATCGGAGCGTCCTGGGAACTGTCGGATAAAGGCAAGCGGGCCAGGTATTACCGGCTCACGCCAAAGGGACGGAAACAGCTCGCGGCCGAACAATCGAAGTGGGACACATTTTCCCGCGCCATGGGATTGATCCTCAATCCGGCGGGAGAGGAGGCGCAATGAATGCCTTTTTTCAAAAGTTGAGTTGGCAGTTCCGGCGGCGCGGCAAGGAAGACGATCTCAGCGAAGAGATTCGCTTTCATCTCGAGGAAGAGGCCGAACAGCTTCAGGCTGACGGAATCGCGAGCGACCGTGCCGCATGGGCGGCGCGCCGCGATTTCGGAAACGTCACTTTATTAAAAGAGGACACGCGCGCCATGTGGACCTGGACATTGCTGGAGCAATTCATGCAGGACGTGCGTTACGGCCTGCGCGCCATGGCCGGGAACAAGCTGTTCACCGGCATGGCCGTGCTTTCGCTGGCGCTTGGGATCGGCGCTAATACCGCGATATACAGCTTCATGGACGCCATCATGCTGCGCGCGCTGCCGGTGAGCCATCCCGGGGAACTGGTAATTCTCAACTGGCACGCCAAGGCTGATCCGCCAATTGTGCAGGACCTGTGGGGCGAGGATTACGAGGACCCAAGCGGCGGCGTCGCCAGTCCCAATTATCCTTACCCCGCGTTCGAACTTCTCCGCGACAACAACCGGGTCTTATCTAGTCTCTTTGGCCATGCCGGCGCCGGACGTCTCAATCTTGTGATCGACGGGCAGGCCGAGCTCGACGCCGGCCAATATGTCACCGGAAATTACTTTTCAGGGCTCGGCGTTCCGCCAGCCGCCGGGCGTCTGATTGGACGCGAGGACGACCGCGCTGGAGCCGCGCCTATCGCCGTTATTACCTATGATTATTGGCGCGCGCGATTTGGAGCAAATCCTGCAATTGTGGGGAAGGCGATCCAGATCAACGGAGCCGCCTTCACCATCGCGGGGGTTTGCGCTCCCGAGTTTTTCGGCGTATCGCCCGGCGATAAGCCCTCCATATTCCTGCCGATTGCAGACATGGGACTCACCGATTCACGGTTCGAATGGCCGAAGCCGTTGCACGAGGGAACCTTCTATTGGATTGAGCTGATGGGAAGGCTGAAGCCCGGCGTCACTCTGCAGCAGGCGCAGACACAACTGGCGGGAATGTTTCACGGCTTCGTCGAGAGCACGGCCACCAAGGATCGGGAGCGGAAAAATCTCCCTGCGCTATGGCTCCAAGAAGGCGGTTCGGGATTCGATTCTCTGCGGCGAACCTACTCGAAGACGCTGTGGGTTCTAATGGCCATGGTCGCTCTGATTCTCGTTATTGCCTGCGCGAATATCGCGAACCTGCTGCTGGCGCGGGCGGCGGGCCGCAGACGTGAAATGGCCGTCCGCCTCAGTCTGGGCGCGGGCCGCTTGCGGTTAGCGCGGCAGCTCCTGACGGAGAGCGTCATGCTCGCTTTGATGGGCGGCCTGTGCGGTATTGGCGTGGCCGCATTGGGAATTCGTTTCCTGGCGCTCCTGCTGACCGAGGGAAGCGACGGCATGGCTGTTGACGCCGGCATCGACTGGCGCGTACTTTCGTTCACTCTGTTTGTCGCGCTTGCGACCGGCCTTCTCTTTGGTCTTGCGCCCGCGATTCAAGCCACTAAGACCGACGTCACGCCGGCGCTCAAAGAAACACGTTCAAGCGTCGTGAGAGTAAGACGCCGCAGGTTTGGCCTGCGCTTCGGACTCAGCCATGTCCTGGTAGTCTCGCAGATCGCCATCTCTCTTTTGCTGGTAGTAGGCGCCGGTTTGTTTGTCCGCTCACTCGCTAAATTGCACTCCGTCAATCTCGGCTTCAATAGCGAGAATATTCTTCTCTTCAACCTCGACGCCGGGAAAGCGGGATACAAAGGCGCGGCCTCGAAAGTTTTTCACGCCGATCTGCGCCAACGGTTCCTTGCTATTCCGGGTGTGCGCTCTGCGACGCTAAGTAACCTTCCACTGGTGTCAAATTGGACTGACAGTACCGGCGTCAGTATTCCGGGAATACCAAAGCCGCCGGAAGGAAAAAGAGGCCCTAGCACGGCCTATGCGCAGGTAGGTCCCTTCTTCTTTGAGACCATGCAGATTCCGATTCTGCTGGGACGGCCGATTAACGAACAGGATGTTGATGGGGCCAAGAACGCGGCGGTGGTTAATGAGGTTTTCGCGAAAAAATATTTCCCTAATGTGAATCCGATCGGGCGGCACTTCACGTTTGGAGGATCGAAGAACGCCCACGATGTCGAGATTGTAGGCATCGCGAAAAACGCCCGCTACAGCTCTCTGAAACGGGAAATCCCGCCGGTGACTTACACTTCGTATTTGCAGGAGTCCAACACCGTCCCTACGCATGACATGTTCTTCGAGCTCCGCACCGCCGGAGATCCGCTGGCGCTTTCGAACGCCGTGCGGCAGGTGGTACACGTTGCCGGGCCGCAAGTACCGGTGGGGGAAATAACCACGCAGGCGCGCCGCATCGAAGGAACTATCGTTCAGGAACGCACCTTCGCAAGCCTGTGTACATGTTTCGGAGCGCTCGCGCTGATTATGGCGTGCGTCGGACTCTACGGAAGCATGGCCTATGCGGTGGCGCGCAGAACCAGCGAGATCGGCATCCGCATGGCGCTAGGGGCGGTCCGCCGCCGCATTATCTGGATGGTGCTGCGCGAAGTGCTGGTTCTTGCCGCGCTCGGACTCCTGATCGGATTCGCGGGGGTCTGGGAAACAACGGCGTTTATCAAATCGTTCCTGTTTGGCCTGCAGCCCAACGATCCGTTGGCGCTGAGTTTCTCAGTGGCGATATTGATCGCCTGCGCGCTTTTGGCCGGGTACGCTCCGGCGTGGCGCGCCTCAAGAATCGATCCGATGTCGGCGCTGCGGCACGAGTGATTAAGCGAACTGGATTAAGCGAACTGGACCTGGGCCTCCGAGCAGCCATAGGGCGTCCAGATACGCAGCTCGCATTTCCCGACCTCCGGTGCAGGGGTTTCCGGTTTGTAGACGATCTCATAACGGTCAATCAGCCCGAGATAGGTTTCCGTGATCAGGTCCGGTAAACGTTCCAGCGGAACGCATTCATAGCTACCGCCATTGGTTACAGCGCACAGTTCCCGGAGGGGCTTGTCGTCATGGTCGGACTCTCTGCCGAACCCATGCAGCGTGAGCGGCTCGCCGCGCAGAGTATCGGTGAATCTCTGGACCTTGTTCTCGTCGGCTGCGGCGGGATCGAAGAAAACGAAAAGGTGCCGCAGCCCCGCCGCGCTGGAAGCTACGTCGACAAGTTTCTCGATGGATTTGGTCACATCGCGCAGGGCCGTTTCGCGCGGCCCGCAGTCGGTAAACAGTTTCCGGATCAGGTCCGTGTCCCGCACAAATCCGCGATTGTCCTTCATGTGCAGCGTCAGCTTGGAGCGCTCGTCTTTGCTGAACAGGGAAGGCACCTCCTGAGCCGCTTCGGAGCTGGTTTCGAGAAGGTACCGCTCCACGCGCCACATGTCGCGCGCGCGTTTCAGATCGGCGCAGGCACTGAGCCCGCGTTCCACCGCTTGCGCATACGGATCGGACTTCGAGGTGAAGCGCGGGAGCGCGAATCCCAGGATCAATTTCGGCGGGCTGGCGATGCAGCGCGCCGAATAGTCCGTCACCAGTTCTTCGTTTTCCCACATTCCAAACTGCGTCGGAGTAAGGGACGAAATATCGCCGCCGTTCGACCATAACGCCACCACCATGCGCCGCGACGAATCTTCCATGCGGCGCGCTTCGAGCACCGCCGTCCGCACCTCGACGGTTTCACTCGGCGTTGGAATCTGCTTGCGGATGCGCGATAAAGCGCGTATGAAGCGCTGTTTCTCTTTGGGCTCCGCCTTGGCGTATTCGCGCGTCAGATAGGGTAGGAATCGCGGATCGCCCGTTTCTCCGATCGCCCAAATGGCTTCCGCGCGGTGCGCGTCCTCGGGATGCACGGCCATCCGCAGCAATTGTGGAATGCTATCGAGCGCGCCGCGCCGATACAATCCGAGCAAACCGTTCGCCGCCACTCCCGGGTATGGCGACCGCGCCGCGATCAGCAGTACCGGCTTGACGTTTTCATCCCCGAAGCCCCACAGCGCCTCTACCGCGCTTGCTTGCACCTTCGGATCGCCGTTCATCAGCATGCGCGTCACCCAAGAGGGACTCTTACTGAACTTGCCGACTTCAAACGCCGTCTTCGCCCGCACATTCAGATCCGCATGAACGATCAACTGTTCCTGATACCGCACGATGTGCTTGCCCAGCGACAGCGTGGAAAGTAATTCCAGCACCCGTACGAGACGCGCCCCTGCCGCCGCGTCCCTAACCGAATTTGACAGGGCGGATTCAAGCGCTGTGTCGAGGGGCACTCCCAGTCCCACCACGGTCTTGGCCAGGCTGCAGGCTTGTTCCGGATTACAGCGCGCCGGATCGATCAGGTATTCGAACATTCCCGCGTACTTGAAGAGCAGGTTTACCAGGTAGCGGCGGGCGCCCAGCTCGGTTTCTTCGCTCAGGATCAACGGCAGCGATTCTTCTCGAAAGGCCTTGGGGTCGGATTCAGCGTACATCTTCAGCTCATCTTTAGCGGAGCTTTTGCGGTCGCTGAAGCCGATTAACAGAGGTGCGATTGACGTTTCCATTGCACTCGGATTTCTTATCGGCGGGAAATCGAGAGGTCTTAGTGCTAATGAATTGGCCTTATGCCGCGACGCGGACAGGAGTGTGAAGCTGTTGCTGACCGCGCCCTCCCGGGACTTGAAATAATTTCGGAGGTCGTTCGCTCGCTGACGCGCGCGGCTCAGTAAACCTCTGAAATGGACAGAGTTGCAGAGCCGCGACGGTTAAGGAGCGCCGGGTGCCGATTATTTCAAAGACCCTCCCGGTCACGGCTCGGAAAAACGAGTAACTGGCCAGCTTACATCTTGTAGCGGCCGAGGTCTTCGTCGCCCAGGCCTTCCAGCCAGCGGCGCAGTTCCTCGTTACTGTTCATCTTATCCGTGATGGCGCTGGCGCGATTCGAATTTTTCAAAACGGCATCGTCGACAAAAATGGGGCAATCCAAACGCAACGCCAGAGCCAGCGCATCGCTGGGCCGGGAATCCACGCTGATCAGTTCGCCTTCTTTTTCGAGCCAGATCACAGCGTAAAACGTGTCGTCCTTCAACTCGCTAACCACGACCTTGCGCATGCCGGTCCCCAGACCGAGCAAAAGCGTTTTAATCAGATCGTGGGTCATGGGGCGGGGGGTCGAAACCTTCTCGATCTCGAGGGCAATGGCATTGGCCTCGTAGATGCCGACCCAGATCGGCAAGATCGAGCTGCCTCCGACGTCCTTCAGGACGACGATCGGCATATTGGTGACGGGGTCCATCATGAGCCCCCGGATTTTCATTTCGACTTCCATGCTGCCCCCTCTCGTTACCTCTACTGTACTGCTTCTCCCGCGAGGGAATTTGGTCCGGCGCGCGTAACACGTACTGGTAGGTACTTGCCGTTAAAATCCGGCTTCGCTTCCGGATTCGGAAACGCCGCGTGCGTGAAATTCAGAGTGCGATTCTGAGACGTGCGCCCGATCCATTGTCCGGTCGCCTTGTTGTACCCTTCCACCATCGTTTCTTCGATGCTCCCGACCAGCTCGCCATTACGCCTTATTTGAATAGCGCGCTGTTTTTCCTGAAGAATAGCAAGACGGCGGACCTTTTCGTCTTCATCGAGGTGGTGGTTTAGTACTAGGGCGGACGTGTTGGGACGTTTGGAGTACTTGAAACCGAATAGCGAATCGTATTCCACTTCTTCGAGCAGATCGAGCGTCTGCTGGAAGTCGTCTTCTGTTTCTCCGGGAAAGCCAACAATGATGTCGGTCGTAATTGAGATGTTGCGGCGCGCCCGTTTCATCCATTCGATGCGGCGCATGTACTCGTCGCGGGTGTAGAGCCGTTGCATTTTCTCGAGTATGGTGCTGGATCCCGACTGCACCGGCAGGTGGACGTGATTGCAGAGCACCGGGTTCTCGTCGATGGCGTCGATGATCTCCTTCACGAAATCGCGTGGGTGGGAGGTGGTGAAGCGGACGCGTCGAATACCGTCGACTTCACCCATGGCGCGT
>JBEKUT010000417.1:0-6476 GCA_049514735.1 Bryobacteraceae bacterium | reverse complement strand
CGACCGCTCCCTGCCGGTCACGGCTCGGTTACGGTCGAGATTCTTCATCACCTTTGGTGGCCCGCAGGGCCATGGACACTCCGTTGAAGAACATGTCGAGAAAATCACGGGCTATTTCCGCTTCCTGACGGGCGCGGCTCGGTTACGGTCGTTGTTCTTCATCACCTTGGGTGGGCCGCAGGCCCATGGGCACTCCTATCACACCGTACATCTTGCCGGTGTAAGGCGTAGCCTCGTTAAGATTCGGTTCCACTTATGACGCCGTTGGTTAACGATGCTTCCCGGCAACTCACTGGCTAATCCTGCATGGCAGTTCGGCCGATAGCAGTGCAAGTGAAATTTCGCACCAAACTTCTGCTCACGTTCCTTGTGGTCGGGCTGTTGACCAACGGGATCTCGCTTGGATTGCTGTACTACCTGGCGCGCCAATCCCTATATGATTTCTACCGCGCGAAACTGCTCTCGGTAACGGTCTCGGCCGCCGCCATGATCGACGCCGCGAAGTTGAAAGCCGTACAAACATCCGCCGACGCCCAAGCGCCGGCATATGCCGAGCTCTGCGCAATGCTGCGCAAAGTACGCAACGCCAATCGCCGCAAAGACACCTATTTGGAGCGCATATTCACGGTTGCGCGATCGAGTCAGGATCCGGGTGTCCTGCTCTTCGGCGTCGATTCCGAGGAGCGGCTGGAAAACCACGGCCGCCTCGGTGAAGTCTATCGCGCGGGCACCCGGGAAGCCATTAATATCGACGAAGCGAAGGTAGAAGATTCGTTTATTCAGGACGAGTTCGGTACCTTCCTGCGGGCGCACGCGCCAGTTCGCGATCAAGATGGGAAGATCGTCGGAGCAGTAGTGGTGGCCTCGTCGGTGAACTGGGTGGAATCGCGGCTACGGCCGATCGCTGTAGGCGCCATGCTCGCCTTGCTGCTGGCGGCCGGAATCACCATACCGGTGGTCTTCTTTATAAGCCGCCGGGTGAGCAAGCCGCTACACGACTTGCACACCGCTGTGGAAGCCATCGGGAAGGGCAATTTCGATACTCGCCTGGAAATCTCTTCGCGCGATGAATTTGGGACCGTGGCAAAAGCCATCAACGACATGGCAGCGGGGCTTGGCGAGCGGGATCGCGTCAAGACCGCCTTCGCGCGCTACGTATCGCATCAGGTGATGGATTCCATTCTCGATTCTCCAGTGGATAAGCTCCGGGGCGACCGCCGGCGCATCAGCGTATTGTTCTGCGACATTCGGGGCTTCACCACCATTTCCGAAAGCCTCTCGCCCGAGAAGGTAGTGCAATTGCTGAATGAATACTTCGAGAAAATGGTGGAGGTTGTTTTTCGTAACAAGGGCACCCTCGATAAATTTATCGGTGACGGGATGATGGTGATTTTCGGCGCGCCGGAGGATGACGTGTACCAAGAGGAGAACGCTCTCAAGGCCGCCATCGAAATGCAGAGCGAGCTCCGCAGCGTGGCTGAAAAGTGGAAGCCGGAGGGCCTGAATCTGCGGATCGGAATCGGTATCAATTCCGGTCCGGCCATCGTGGGTAACATCGGATCGTCACGGAGGATGGAGTATACGGCCATTGGCGACACTGTAAACCTAGCCTCGCGGCTGGAGTCGGCTACCAAAGAACTCGGCGTGGGCATCTTGATCAGCGAATACACGCACAACGCGCTCCGCGGATCGTTCCGGTTCAAAAATATGGGCGCGGTGCAGGTCAAAGGCCGCGTCGATCCGGTACTGGCTTACTCGGTGGAGACAGAACTTGTGCCGAAGATCGAGCTGGAACTGGCCGCGACGTAGAACCCAGCCGCTCACTCGCGCGGTTCGATGGGCTTTTTCGGAACCACGGCCGCCAAGAGAACCGAGTCGCAGCTAAACGTAACGCCATAACTCTTGGCGGATGTCCGCTTGCTCACGCGCGCCGTTCTGGAATGCGCGCAGAAGGCCGCTTCGTTGAAGAACATGTCTAAATGGCACAACCGCTCCCTGCCGGTCACGGCTCGGTTACGGTCGAAATTCTTCATCACCCTTTGGTGGCCCGCAGGGCCATGCGACTCCGTTGAAGAATCGGTCACATGCGCGCCTGTAACGGTTCTACAGGCGACCGCTCCCTGCCGGTCACTCGCAGCCCATACGGCTGCTTATCTATCCGGTGAAAGTCCGGTCGCGGGAATTGACTGTTTGCCCGCGTAGTCATATTCGACACCTCTTGGAGGTGACTCTGGGAGGTGAAAGCTCGAACGTAAAAGCCCGGTCGGTGAAGGGCGAGCAAACTTTTCGGGCCGCAGCATCAAGCGAACTTTGCAGCCTCGTTAGGAAGCCGGGCAAGAAACCGATAGGTCCGGTGTGGGATGCCGAGCCAGTGTGACTGTGGCGAAGGCCAGGGCGAGCGATGAAGCAACAGTCGGGTGCAGTCGCTCGGTCCGCCGGGGTACGGAAGGCGGCACGAAGAGAATCGATAGGCAGATTAAATTGGGGACCCTCTCCGGGACTCCGAGGGTTTCGGAAGCCAAGGCCCGTCGTCTAATACATAAATCGGCGGGAATCGCGGAGAGGCGCACATGAGGCCATAGTAGCGTCTGATCTGGCCGGACAGAACAACCGGTTGGAGAGCGAAGGGCCTCTGGACTGGAACGCCCTGACTAATGACCCCGCTCACTTGCCCGCAAGGGCCACAGGGGTACGGTGGAGGGCGATTGGCCACTTATAAGCCGCCTCGCAGTTAGGGGTCGGCGAAGGTAGTGGCGGAGGAATCCAGTTTGAAGCCGTACTGGGGAAAACCCGCCGTACGGAATTTTAGAGGGGAGAAGGAAACGTCAGCACGGTCTGGCGGCTCTTTGCCACGGGGCTCGAAAGGGCGGACACAATGGAAGCTGATCGACCTACCCTGGGCGCGCCTTCTCTCTACTCGGTGGCTCGGAACGGAGCGCAACGGTACCGGAAGCTCAATCTTACCGGCGCGAAGCCGAGCAGTGCCGGCTGAAGGCAGAGGATCTTCGTCAGAGGATTGTCTGAAACCAAGAGTGCTGCGGTTCGCCGGGACCGTTGGAATGTCCGCTGGCGGCGCAGATGTAGCGCAACACGCTCGCAATCGACCTTCTCCACATGAGGGCGCGAATCGGCTTGGCTCGTGTGGAAAATGAAAAGTAGTTTACCGCGCGTCAGGCGGCGTGATGGCCGGCTTTGTGCTCGCTCATCCGCGTCGCGAGCTTCAAGCGGCGCTTCCTGCTCAGCAGTATGGTCTCGTCCAAGGCAGGATCGAGCGCCATTGCAGTTCCCATCGCGCCGAACGAAAAAGTTAGCTGCTGCTTGATTATCGCTCGCGCTTCCGTCTCGCACTCCTGGCTGTGTTCACGATGAAGACTTTCGCATATTGGGCACGGCATTCATCATCACTCCTGGATATTAAGATGCAGTTGCCCTCCGAACTCGCGGCTCTCTGGCCGCCATGTAAACTTCGAATGAATTGTAGCAACTCCTAACGGGGCTCCGCCTCAGACCGGCGAGATGTACAGCGTGACAGCAGCGTAGCGGATAATTCGAGAATGGCTCCGGGTCGACCGTGGGGAACTGCGAGCAGTTCTTTCCGATGAGTGTGACCGCCGTAGCGGAGATCGATCCCCGAAGGATCTGAGTGACACCGGAGGAGCCTACTAAAAGGCGTCGCCGAAACCCTCGCCGGCTTTTTCGTATCGGGACATACTTCGGTGGGCACCTTTCATCACGCCCGCAGGGCGCGCCGCGCGCTCAAATTTCGAGCGTGCCAGAGACTGCTATCGGCAGGCGGGACTGGCGGCGGAATGGGAACAAACTGTGCGCCCGGTCTGCACCACGCCTGGGCCGGCTCCGAACGCGAGCGTAGATAATCCCAGGCCCGCGACAACCCTCACGGGCAGCAAATCAATCGGCGTTACTTCCGCACCCGCAACGCCACCAATTCACTATGCACCGGAACACCGCCGCTGATCTTGACATGGAGCACCGCTTCAAACGGCATGACAGCCGCCGTCGAAACCCCCTTCGTTCTCTTCAACAGATCCTGCAAGGTATTCGGCCGGCAAACAAACTCGACCGCCGCATGCGTCCCAAACGTGGTCAAACCTGCTAGCACTAGCGCCCAGCGCGCCGGATTCAGGCCCGGCATCAAGCCCACGACGGCATAATCTTCCGTTAGCGGGAGTTGCGCGGTGGACAAAAAATAGGCCGGCTCACCGGGCGCGGGACGCAAATTGAAAATCGCGAGATCGCCCTTACGCGGACCCTCCTCCAGGCGTTTGAACACAAAATCCTGCGTAGTCGGGATTTCTCGCAGCGAGAGATTCTCCGAAGGCGAACCGACAAAGATCAGGTCGTTATTCTTGGCGTCGTCCATGGATAGCAAACGGCCCCGCTTTACGAGCAAGCCGTGGTGCAGCAGAGCAAAGACGCGGTCCAGCTCGTGAATCGCCAGCACCTCGCCGACGCCGGTGTAGTGATCCATTATCGGCAGCCCCTTGTCGGTCTGAGGGTTGAAATAATGCATTCCGGTTTCTGGGCGGCCTACAAACTCGGCATTGCTGTATACGACCAGCGGCTCTTGCGGGCTTTCGATAAAGCGGCTCCAAAACGCGGCCAGCTCCGGCGGCACGGCGGCGGGAGAACCGGTCCGCACGCTCGCCCGGTTCGATTGCGCGATCAGGGCTAGCAGGCAAGCGGCCAAAAGGATCGAAAGAATCGCCACTGCCGCAATCCACGACTTCGCATCCTTCTCTTTAGCAGGGACCGGCTCCGGGACCGGCGTGGGCGTCACCGGCTCGGCGGCGGGTACGGCCACCGGGCGCGGATGGAAAGTCAGCGCGTAGGATCCCTTCGGAATATCGATCGCCCACTGATCTTCTTCTCCGGCGTGGGCGTAGTATTCGGCGAGTTTCGAACGCAGCCGTCCGGTCTGCACGCGGACCGTGGAATCCATGCGAGGATCGAAGTTCGATGGCCGCTTAAAGACCTCCGTCGCGATCTGGTATTCTTTCACCCCAGCGCCAGGATGACCGATTGCCTGCTCCGCGAGATAGCGTAATAGCTTGCACAGGGATTCCGATCCATGAAGCAATTCGCTTGAGATCAGGCGCTCGACCTGCCGCAGTTTTGCTTCTGTTTCGGTTCCCGAGACCCCAGTAACCGACATTGACATCAAAGTAACAAGGTCTGGAACCTTTTGCAAGCGCTCGTTTTAAATCCAGTAACAGTATCAAACGCGCTAATAACTTGCGTACGCGCGGATAGTAGGAACACACTAGACCCCAGATTATTGAGGTTTCCCCAGGCACACCATCCAGTGTCGTAGGTTTGTCTGGTTCTTCCCAGGAGAAGATACATGACCATTGAAGCCAGTGGTTTCCAGAGGATGTCGAAGGGTCTCGACGTTCTTGGCAACAACGCCCCTCGTTTTGACGCTTCGCCGTTACCCGGCGGAGTCCCCACCCAAACCATCGAGTCCGGTTCCCGGCATTGGGCGGGGAAGCGTATTGGGGAAAGATAGGTTCGAAATGGCTCCACGTCACAGCCTGCGGATCGACCGCCACCCATTCCACCCAAAGTTAAACCAGGTCAAAAGGAGAGAGATTATGTCTAGTCTGTCCAGGCGAATGCTCGTCCTGGCTCTCGCGGTGTTGTTGACCGCCCCATTCGCATTCTCGCAACAGGTTTTTGGCAGTATCTACGGCACAGTTACCGATCCATCCGGCGCCGCGGTTGCCAACGTAAAAGTCACCATCTCGGACATCGACAAGGGCACGTCATTCGACGTCACCACCGATTCGTCTGGCAACTACACGAAAGGCCAATTAATCCCCGACAGATACAAGGTGACGGCCGAGTCCGCAGGCTTTCAAAAGGTCACCTCCGACGCCATCCCGGTGCGTGTTGACGAAGCGGCCCGCTTCGACGTCAAGCTCACGGTTGGTAATGTCAGCACCGAAGTGGAAGTAACGGCCGCCGCGCCGCTGCTGCAAGCCGACCGCGCCGACGTTGCGCAGACCTTCACCGCGCAGCAGATTACCGATCTCCCCAACATCGGACGAAACATGCAGTCCATGGAACTGCTGCAGCCTGGATCGGCCAAGCTCGGCTGGCAACACGCCTCCGACGAAAACCCCCAGGGTAGCGTTCAGATGGTCGTCGATGGCCAGTTGTTCTCGGCCATGGGATACGAACTGGATGGAACCACCAACCAGGATCCCATTCTGGGAATTATCGTCATCAACCCTAATATCGACTCCGTTTCCGAAGTGAAGCAGGCATTGCAGAACTTCGATGCCGAATTCGAATACGTGGGCGGCGGCATCGCTTCTTATTCCACGAAGTCCGGCACCAATGAGTTTCACGGCGATGCGTTCGAATATCTGCAGCTCAACACGCCCGGATTCACCACCTTCGCTGCAAATCCTTTTACCGGAATCCCGGCTGCCCTCTATCGTGAGAACCAGTTC
>JBEKUT010000416.1:0-6507 GCA_049514735.1 Bryobacteraceae bacterium | reverse complement strand
CGCTAACGTCGTTTTGCCGCAACTGCAATTGGTCGATGCCGTAGTCGCCCTGCGCCTGGCGATTCTTCAACGGAGCTGCAATCTGAACGCCGTATTTCTCATTCGGGAAGTTGCGGCGAAGCACTTGTCCGAAGGCCGTGCCGAGCCCTCCCACGAGATATGGATTCGGCGGAGGATTTCCGTTCGACAGTTGCGGCGTGCCGGCAACGCCGGCGTTCCAAGTGGTTCCATACGCAATTGCGGTGGGAAGCAGAGCGTTCTCCGTGCCAAGCGCATTGATCACCGCGGTCTCATCGCGTATCTTTGAAACCACGACGTCGGGGCGCTTTGCCATCGCGGTCGCCACCAGTTCGCGAAACGATGGCAGATCGTCGGTCTTGGGCACCTCAATGCGGTCAAGAGGTACGATTTCCGCTTCATCCACCATGGCGTCCGGAGTTCGCACCAGGGCCTGTTTGAGCAGCGTCTCGCGCTGCCGCAGATCGGCCTGCGCGATGAGCAGATCCTGTCGCCGGCCGGATACTTCAACCTCGGCGCGGGGAAGTTCGATTTGAGCCAGCACCCCGATGCCAATCTCGTTTTTCGTATCGTCGTAAAACTTCCGCGCGATGTCAACCGCGGTTTGGCGCGCCTTCAGTTCGTCGTTGCCACTCACGACATCGTAGTAAAGGTTCAACACATTTGCGACCAGATCGAGCAATTGCGATCGGAACGTTTCTTGCGAAGCGATCTCGTTCTTCTTCGCGATGCGAATGTAACGTGTGTTCAGTCCGGTTCCGAAACCCTGCAAGAGGTAATGTTGTGCGTACAAGAAAACGAGTGGAGCTTCCGACGGATTGAGATTGTCGCTGGGTGCGTTCTCGTTCAGGTAATGCTCATCTTGGCGGATGTAGTACGTGCCGCCGGTCTCAATGCCCTGCTGCAGTTTCGTCGAATAATCGTGCGTGGTGTCGACCACCGGATTGATCTCTGCCACCTGAAGATTGGAGTAGGGCGTGGTAATGTGCGAAAAGGTGGTCGAGTTCTGGAGGGTGGGGTCATAGTTCGGAGCCACCGGCCCGATCTGCTGCACCACCGATGTGCCGCTATTGCCGGTGCTGCCGCCCGATCCGTTATTGCCAAGCCCGGCGCTTTGGATGCTTCCCGTGACGCCCTGGCCGCTCGCGACGCTCCCGACCTGTGAGCTGTTGCTGGTCGCGCCGCGCAGTGCGCCTCCCGCTTGCTGCCGTTCCACGGCCCACTGCGCCAGCACCGGACCATAGCGGGCAACTTCAAGATCGAGATTGTTCTCGATCGCCAGCGCGATCGTGTCTTGCACCGTGAGATACAGCTTTCCGGCACGCAGCAAAGAATGGAGCCGGCTGGAATTCGCCAGCCGAATAGGTGGAACAAAAGGCGCAAGGTAGGGACGGATCAAAATGGGCGCCTGCGGTTTCTGCACGTAGATGGGCGATTGTTGTTGCGCGGTCAACTGAAAAAGGGCGCAGACGCAGGCCGCAACGGGTTGAAGGACTCTTCGGCCGCGCATCACTTTTTCTCCTGTAGAACCGATTCGGGAATGCTGGACGGTCTGGAGACTTGGCCCGATTCCGCTTCCGCCATCGAAATGTGATTCACTTCGAGGGTCTGGCCAACCGACTGATCGAAAGCGATCTTGGCGTGCGTGTAGTTCGCCATCGCCTGGATCTCGGCAGTCTGGTCGCCGGTGAGATCGTTTTGCGCCTGAATCACAAGCGTCGTGTCGGGCACGGCTCCGTATTGGAAACGCTTCTGTTCGGCTTCCAGGTTTTCTTCGGCCAGCACCCTGGTATTCACTGCCGTTTCGTAACGGGCGCGGGCCTGCTGCAATCCGATCACAGCGTTCTTGACATCCACGCGCACCTGGTTGGAGGCGCGTTGCAGTTGCAGTTCGCTCTGCCGTAAATTGAGTTCATCCGTGACGTAATCCGCTTGCGCCTGGCGATTCCGAAACGGGATGTTCAACGAAAAACCGGCCGAGTAGTTCGGGAAATTGCGGCGGAGGATCTGGCTGAGGAAATTTCCATAGCCGCCCACGAAATACGGCTCGGCGGGGAACGGACCGTTGTAATTTGCGTTGAACGGCCCTGTCAACGCGTTGTTCGTCACATCGATGAATGCGTTGAAAGACGGCAGCAGGTTGTTCTTGGTCCCCTTGAGCATGATCTGCTGGCTTTGAAAGCTGATTCTCGATTGCTCCAATTCGGGGCGGCTCCGCAGAGCGGCCTGAATCAAATCGGCCACCGGTTTCAGATCCTCTGTCTTCGGAACATCGATGCGGTCGAGCGGCACCACGTGGACTTCGTCGAGCCACGCGCTCTCCACTCCGTTGCGGCTCAGCGCGTTTTTCAGCACGGTCTCCTGCTGCGCGACGTTGGTTTGCGCGATCAGCAAATCTTCTTTGCTGGCCGAAACGGAAGCGGCCGCTCGTGTCACTTCGATCGCCGATAGCGTCCCGAGTTTGACCTTGTACTGGTTATCCTCATACAGCTTCTGAGAGGTCGCCAGAGCCTGTTGCTTGATGCGCGAGTCTTCGTTAAAACTTACCAGATCCCAATAAAGATTCAAAGCCGCGGAAACTGTTTCGATCACCTGCCGTTTCAATTGCAGGTCGGTATACTTCAAACTGTTCTTGGCGACCTTGATATCGCGGCCATTCACCGCGACCCCGAATCCGTTGAGCAATGGCTGGTTGATTTGCAGATCGAGATAACCGGTGGTGGAGGGATTCAGGTTGACCGAAGGGCTGTTCACCAAGCTGCGATAACTCACAAACGTCAATGCATAGTTCGTGCCGGTGGCGAAGTTTTGACCGTACTGAAAAACGTACTGGCGATAGTCGTTAGTCAACGCGTTTGTTTGGTTCAATAGCAGATTCGTCTGCGGGCTGGTGAGATGCCCGTAGCTGGCCGACGCGAAGATAAAGGGATCGAGGCTTGGAGGCGCCGGACCGGCCTGCGTCACGATGCTCCCGATCGCACCGACGCTGGCGCCCGCGGCGAGTCCACTGCCGCCGGTGCTGACTCCGGTCAAACTAACGCTCTGCGGACCCGGCAAAACCGGCGCATCGATACTGCGAAGAATGCCGCCACCTTGCGCGCGGCGCAGCACTTCACGCGCGAGAAATGGACCGTAGCGCTGAATGGCAATATCGAGGTTGTTTTCGAGCACCAGCGCGATCACGTCCTGCGCGGATAAATAGAGATTACCGCCTCGAACCAACGCTTCCAGACGCGGGGTGTTGGTCAACTTCGCGGGCGGCACGTAGCGCCTTTCGAGATGGAAGGGACGAAGCAACGGGCCCGCGACTGGCAGCGCCTTTGGCGTTATGATGCTGACCTCGGATTGCGCGAAGACGTTCGGGGTCGCGACAATCAGGGCCAGCGTGATGGCATTTCGAAAGTATTTCATTTTGGGCGCGATTCCAACTGGCGCGGGTTTCCGGCTGAGGTTCAAAGACTTGCAACTGCACTTCCAGACGTGAACTCGTTTACTGCGTGCAGTAGACGCGATGTGGGAGCACTCTTCTTCCCATTGTGTGGATTCAACTGTCCGTTTATGGGACGCGGCGCCTCTTCATCCACAGTCCGGCGATCACTACGCCAATTGTTCCGGCGGCTTCCACCGTATAGCGAACAGCGTTGCTGGGGGCCAGCGTCTGCACCGTGAAAGCATCGGTCATGATCATCTGGCCGGCCACTCTGCCCAGCAGCGCCGCTCCTACGAACACGATGACAGGATATTTGTCCATTAATTTGGCAAGCATGCCGCTTGCGAAAACTACCAGCGGTATGCTCAGTCCGAGCCCAAATAACAGGAGCTCGATGCTGCCGTGCGCAATGGCCGCAACCGCGAGGATGTTGTCGGTGGACATGGTCACATCCGCGACCACAATGAACCACATCGCTTTCCAAAAGCTCGCAAGGTGCTTCGCCGAAGATTCCAGCGGTGGTTCTTCCCGAAACAGCCCCACGGCGATCCACAAAATTGCGAGTCCACCGACGATCTGAAGGAACTCGACATGGAGCAACATCGTGGCGAAGAAGGCGGCGAGCACGAGTGCAATGACGGCGCAAGCGGCCCCGGCAACGAGCGCGCGGTTCCTCATGGGCTGCGGGAGCGGCTTGGCGGCGGCGGCGATTACGACGGCGTTGTCACCGCTCAGCGTAAGATCGACCACCAGAATCGAGAGCACGCTGAAAACGGTTTGCCAATTTATCAGTCCGTGAAGGGAGTTCATTTATCCGGCGGAAGCCGGCAAGCGCTGGCGGGATTCCGCGTGAAGGAACTCGGCGAAGCGCTCGATGGCTTGCGAAAAGCGGTCGCCGCTGGCCGCAAATCCTAGACGGAAATGCGACGGCTGTCCGAAACAATCGCCCGGGACGATCAGAACTCCGCGCTTGGCCAGTCTCTTGCAGAACTCGCGAGTGTCCGTGCCGTCAGCGAGCCACGGAAACGCCGTCATCCCTCCGCCAGGCCGTAGGCAGTGCAGATAGCCCGCATGTTCCGCGAAAAGTCGATCGAGCAGCGCGAGATTTCGTGTTGCAACATCGCGGGCGCGAGCATAAATCTTGTGGCTGTGTTGCAGAGCGAGCGCAGCCAGCCCCTCTCCAAACACGTTCGCAGTAATCGTAAAATAATTGCGCGCGTTGTGATAGCGCTCGCGCCGCGTGCGATTGCGATCGACAATCCAGCCGATGCGCAGCCCGCTCAGGCAAAGCGCTTTCGAAAAATCGCCGATTACAGTCGCATGCGGAAGCCGCGCCGCGGACCGCATTGCGGGTCCATGATAAATCGGATGGTACACCTCATCCGAGACAAATTGGATGCCGCGTTCGAAGCAGAAATCGTGCAGGCTCTCCATCTCTTCGCCGCTCATTACGGAGCCCGTCGGATTGTGCGGCGAATTCACCAGCAGCAAGCGCGTGTTGCTGTCGGCGAGGCGGCGAATCTCTTCGGGATCCACGCGGAATTGATTTTCCGCGCGGAGATTGTAGTATCGAACTTCGATTCCGAGAGACTCTGCTAAAGCCGAGTTAGCGGGAAAGGCCGGATTGGGAAGCAGCACATTGGCGCCTGGTTCGGCCGCCAGGAAGAACAAAATCAGCAGCGCCTCCGACGCGCCGGTCACAACCTGTACGTCGTCCGCTTCAACTCCTTCCAGTTCCGCGATGGCCGTGCGCAACGCGATGGTTCCAGCTGCGCTGGTGTACGAGATACGAGTATCGAGCAGTTGCTCGAGCTCGTTTTCGGGTGACAGCGCGAGCAGTTCGCGCAACGTCCAGACGGGGCCGGTGCTCGACGCGAGATCGAACTCGATCGGCGGGTTGGCGTGGTTCTTCTGCTCAATCCATCGATCGAGGAGAAAGGGGGGCAGTTCCATCGATGCAATTCCTCCTGAATAGTGCCGCTCTATTCATTATGAGGTGCATCCGCGTTTATCCGAGTTCATCGGCGGCGAGTTATTCGCTAGGTGCTCATGGAGTTCAGGAACTCGCCGTTGGTGCGGGCTTTGCCGAGACGGTCGAGCAGCAACTCCAGGCTCTCCACGGGAGACAGCGGGTTCAGAACACGGCGCAGCACGAAGATGCGATTGAGTTCCTCTTTCGGAACGAGGAGCTCTTCCTTGCGGGTGCCGCTCTTGGTAATGTCGATGGCCGGGAAGACGCGCTTGTCCATGAGCTTCCGGTCGAGATGGATTTCCATGTTGCCGGTGCCCTTGAACTCTTCGAAAATCACGTCGTCCATGCGGCTGCCGGTGTCGATCAAAGCCGAAGCGACGATGGTCAGCGAGCCACCTTCCTCGATGTTGCGCGCCGCGCCGAAGAAGCGCTTGGGACGCTGCAACGCGTTTGAATCCACGCCGCCCGAGAGCACCTTGCCCGAGGGCGGAACGACGGTATTGTAGGCGCGCGCGAGACGCGTGATGGAGTCGAGCAGAATTACAACGTCGCGTTTGTGCTCGACCAGGCGTTTGGCCTTCTCGATCACCATTTCCGCGACCTGGACGTGACGCGAGGCGGGTTCATCGAACGTCGAACTGATCACTTCGCCGCGCACGGAGCGCTGCATGTCGGTGACTTCTTCGGGACGCTCGTCGATCAGCAAAACGATCAATGCAATTTCGGGATGATTGGTCGTGATGGAATTCGCGATGCTCTGCAGCAGCATGGTCTTGCCGGTGCGGGGCGCCGCGACGATGAGGCCGCGCTGGCCTTTGCCGATGGGCGTGAGCAGATCCATCACGCGCCCGGAATAATTGTCGCGCGTCGTTTCGAGCTTCAGCCGTTCATTGGGATAGAGTGGCGTGAGGTTGTCGAAGAAAATCTTGTTGCGCGCTTCCTCCGGCGGTTCAAAGTTGATGGCGTCGACTTTGATGAGAGCGAAGTAGCGTTCGCCTTCTTTGGGAGGCCGGATCTGACCGGAGATGGTATCGCCGGTGCGCAAATCGAAACGGCGGATTTGCGAGGGCGAGACATAGACGTCGTC
>JBEKUT010000415.1:0-6518 GCA_049514735.1 Bryobacteraceae bacterium | reverse complement strand
ACCCAGCGGAGCACCAACTTCTACGCCACCAATTTCGAACTCGGTTCCATCTCGCCGCTGTTCATCCATCAGCTCAGCCGCAGCCGGTGGCGAATCGATACCGAGGTTTTTCAAACCATCACCACCGACTGCCATCTGAAACACCCTGCCGTACATCAGGCTACGGCGCTGGTCATCCTGACGATGATCCGGTTTCTCGCCTACACGCTATCGCTGGTCTTCTATTACCGTCAAATCCGCAGCCATATCGCCGGAAAGTGCGATACGTTTCGCCAGTTCGCCAGGCGAATGGCTTACCGGTTCAGCGCTGTTTCACCGAATACCAGTTGATGGTCGCCGCGTGAGTCACGCCGCTCCACTCGCGGCACGCCCGGTGTCCGCCCAAAACGCCCCGCTGCCCCATTCCCTCGCTCACCAAAAGTCAAGCCTTAAACCCTTTTCTTCACCGGTTCTCGCCGTCTGGCGAGGATTACAACTTCCCTTGTTTCTCGCACTCGCCACAACTGGCGGCATTTCAGCCGTTTATCAGGCGCGGCCCCAGTGCTTTAAGGAATCGCTGGGCGGGGCGGCGGGGCGGGCCGTCATCGTCAACGAACTGGAATTGTTGGTACAATAGTGCACAAGCAGTGTTCAGGCTGAAAGCTGTAGCCGAAAGCCATTGAATCTAAAGGAGCGCGGGAGTAATTCAGTGGTAGAATGCCAGCTTCCCAAGCTGGACGTCGCGGGTTCGAACCCCGTCTCCCGCTCCATCTTTTCAAGGGTTTACGGATTTCACCCTTAAGCCACCTTACCTTGTTTACCTCGAAAACCCGGATCGGGCGCTGCTTCTTTCAATTGCAGCGCTTCTTCGAGCGTTGTCACTGCTTGCTGCTTGGTTTCTAAATCGGTCAACGTATACGTGTCGATGGCAACACCGATGGCATGTCCCCGCTGGTCCGCTGCGGCCTTCGGATCGACACCCTCTTTGTGGCCCAAACTGGCCTGGGTTCTCCGCAACACCTGGAAGTTTACCCACCCCAGCTCAATCTTCTCCAGCTTGTTATGAATGTTCCGCCGCAAAAAATTGTCGCGCGACAAGAACGTCCCGCGCTCCGACGGAAACACCAACGCCTCCGAACCGAGGTCGACGGCAACCTCGCGCCATCGCTCGATATCAGCGGCCAAATCTGGAGGAACCGCAGCCACTCGTTTGCCACGTTCCGTCTTGGGATCGCTCGGTAACCTCCGGTATACCCGTTCCAAGATGTTGACCATGTCAGGCCCAACGCGCCCCCATCGGAGTGCAAAGATCTCACCGGGGCGCATTCCAACCAGAACGGCGAGCAAAAAGACAATCCGTTCCCGGAGATCCAAGACCGACAACGCCAAATGGATTTCCTCCTTGGTCATAGTGCGCTTCTCGAAAGTCTTCGCCTCCTTCGGCGTCACCAGCGAACCCGCCGGATTGCCTTGAATGAGGCCATCATTAGCCGCCATCTTGAAAACGGCATTCAAATCCCAACGTAGATGACTCACAACGCTCTTCGATAGCCCTTTGCTCTTGCCATCGAGGAATCGCTGCAACTGATCTCGCGTCAGATCGCGCAATTGCCGACCGTCGAAGGCCGGAACCAAATACGCTTGGATACGTTCTGCAGTAGTTCTGTCTGTGGAGTCCTTCCATTTCTTGCGGCGACGCTGCGGCAGGAACACATTCATGACGTATTGCTTAAAGTCCATCGGTAACGTCTGCCGAAATCCGGCAGTTTCGTTGATCGGGTTCAGAAACTCCTGGAGCCTGGCCCAGGCAGCACCTTCCGCCATGTGCGCACAATGCCCAAGGACTTTTGATCGCCCCCTTCTATCCTCGTAATATTTTCCAATCCATACCCATAAGCGGCCGTGTTTGATCTTTCGCAGACAGCCGCGTTGAAAACGCTTTCGACGCACGTTTTTCCTTTCCGGCGTCTCCGGCGCTGTTTTCTGGCCTGATTCGGATGTTACCACCAACTGCTCCTGGCCAAAATCACCCGACTTTCGTTTCCTCACCTTCGATCTGGCGGAGCCTGCGTTCAAGGGATTCTTGGCGAAACAACACTCTCCGTCCGATGCGGACGAAAGGAAGGTGTGGGACATCCCGCACCTTGCCGTTGAGCACGTTGGAGAGATGGGAACGAGAGCATCTCACGAATCTGGCTGCCTCAGCGAGATTGAGAACTCCGGGAATCGGACCGGGATTCATCAACGCTCACCCCTAGCTTAGCTAGTACTCTCTGGAGCCCGGATAGCCACCACAGATGGCCTCGACGTGAAGTTTCCAATTCGGGCAAGCTTCCCGCAAAGAGTGTCCACATTAATAAAGGGCATGGCGAGGCTACTTCGAGACACAGATGGGAAGATTTTTTCGTGTGCCGCAAGTAAATGCAACTTTTGGGGGCGTGTGCAAGATAACTTTCAGGACATTCTCAGCAAGGTGACCAAGAAGCCGGGGGCTCCCGTTTGGAGCCGTAAGGCGAATTGATAGGCGAGCGGCGCGACCGCGCGAGCAAAATCGACGCAGTGTGAGCGGGAAATAGAGCGTCTACATCGTTTTGTTGTGCTCGTGTTTTAGAGTACCCGCTAACAAAACCGTCCTATCCTTCGTGACTATGCCTCCGTTGAGAGCCGCAGGCGGCGATTTAGCGCCAACCGAGAACTGGGGCGACAAGAGTCAGAATTGCCTCCATG
The DNA here is from genome assembly GCA_049514735.1 of Bryobacteraceae bacterium. Taxonomy (GTDB): domain Bacteria; phylum Acidobacteriota; class Terriglobia; order Bryobacterales; family Bryobacteraceae; genus JAICMB01. The sequence continues at coordinate 3,812 of JBEKUT010000415.1, read as the reverse complement.
ACATGCGCATTGTAGGCAACGCCTAGTTGGTTTGGGACGGTCAGCAATAGCGTGTCGGCCTCCGCGATCGCCTCGTCTTTCCTCAACTGTTCGATCAGAACATCCGGCTCAGCAGCGTAGCTGCGGCCGAAGATGGCCCGTGTGGTTTCGTCCAGGAAGGCGATCTTGTCCTCATCCTGGCCTCCTCGTCCGAAATAAGCGCGATCACGGTCGTCGATCAACGCGAAAATACTGCGGCTGACCGAAACGCGCGGAGTGCGAGCGTGGCCAGCCTCCTTCCAGGCTGCGCGAAACGCGCGAATCTGGGCGGCTTGTTGGATGTGGAACGGCTCACCGGTCTCGTCGAATTTGAGGGTTGAGCTTTGCAGGTTCATTCCGAGCTTGGCCGCCCAGGCGGCTGTGGCATTGCTAGCGGCCCCCCACCAGATACGATCGCGCAATCCTTCGGAGTACGGCTCAAGACGCAGCAGACCTGGCGGATTGGGAAACATGGGACGCGGGTTCGGCTGAGCGAAGCCCTTGCCGCGCAGCAGTTCGAGAAATTCTTCGGCGTGCCGGCGGCCCATGCCTGCATCGTCCTCGCCTTCCATCGGACGGTGGCCAAAATAACGCCAGCCATCGATCACCTGCTCGGGGGAACCGCGGCTGATTCCTAACTGCAGGCGCCCGCCGGCGATGAGATCCGCGGCGCCAGCATCCTCCGCCATATAGTCAGGGTTCTCATACCGCATGTCGATCACTGCGGTGCCAATTTCAATCCTTCGCGTCTTAGCACCGGCGGCCGCGAGCAGTGGGAACGGTGATGCCAGTTGCCGCGCGAAGTGATGAACGCGGAAGTAGGCTCCGTCCATACCCAGGCGCTCGGCCTCCACGGCGAGGTCAATCGACTGCAGAAGCGCGTCAGCCGCGGACCGCGTTCGTGACTGCGGTGAAGGTGTCCAATGGCCGAATGAGAGGAAGCCAATTTTCTTCATTAAGATAAGTCTACTGTTCCGGTTCTGGGTTGTACCCATTTCTCGGTAAAGCTAGTACCCGTGCCATCAGGCGAGGCAGGAAACGCGCAGGCGGCGACGCGATATCGATGGCACACTCTCGTGGTCGAAAAGTAAGCACAGAGGGGTTCTCCATGGAGTCATTCCTGCAAAGACGCATCCAGCGGCCGCAATTCTGCTGCGGCAGGAATTCCCACATTGGTAGCAGCGAGTCAAGAGCAGTTCTTCAAATGGGCGTTTTCGATTTCTTGCGAACCTTCCTGCAGAAGAACATGCATTTCCGCATGGCCAGGGAGAGCTGGTCATCGGAATCCTGCGCGAATTTGACGCGCTCCCAGGCCTCTCGCAAGCCGCCGCTCCAGACCGCAGCCCAGTAGTGGCTGGCGAGGCAGGCCATGGCTGTGGGCATAATCTGCTTGGAGCCGGGGCAGCGCTAGCAGCCGTAGCGCTGAAGAATATATGGAACGAAATAACGTGGCGGGTACGCTGCGCTATTACGGGACGCGGACGAGGAGGGTGGCGACGGCAAAGTCTATATGATCCGCGCCGGGTTATTGCTCGAGGTCGATGTGGTTCTCCAAATGGCATCCGGCCAGCGAGAACGCCGTATCCAACGGTGGCATGCTTGCCATCACTAGCGCCAAGTTCTTATACGATGGCGTTGCCGCTCGTGCGGCCGTAGCTCGAGAACGCGGCTGTTCCGCGCTAGACGCCGGAATGCCGATGGGCAATGGCATCGAGTTTCTTCGCGAGCATATCCCTGGCGATAACCGCATCCATTAGCGGTCTCCATCGATACTGCGGGCGCGAGGCCGCATAGTATTTGTCAGAGATCAAGAGATTGCCGGAGCGAAATGATCGTCCGGAGAGGGGCGGGCATTCAGTGAACTCACCGCAACGCGACACGGAGCCACATATTCCGGAGCATCGACTTGATTTGTCGCCAAGTCATCGTCCGATCTGCCGCTGACACAAAGTTGGTAACGCAAGACCTCGACGTTCGCAACGGCCTCCGGCGTCGGCGATGTGATTTTGGCGGCAAACAGCGGTTAGCGCTGCGCCTGCAGTTCCCTGCTGACGCGCTCGGCCTGCTCCATGACGCGCAGAGTGTTTTCGCCCAGAATTTTTCGCACATCGCTTTCGGAATATCCTTTGCGCAGAAGCGCTTCGGTAATTTTCGGCAGCTTTGAGCAATCTTCCATGCCCTCGGGCATATCCGCGCCATCAAAATCGGAACCCAGGCCGACATGGCCGGAGCCCACCAGTTTGGCGGCGTGATCGATATGGTCGACGATTCTTTCCCAACTCACATGCGGCAATTTTCCTTCCGCCGTCAACTTCTGTTGCATTGCAGACATCTCGCGCGAGATGCAAGCCTCATCGTTATTGCAGTTCTTGGTGACTTCACTCATATGCTCGACGACCCCGCCCGTTTGTTTGTCGTAGGCGTCTTTATAATCCTGGTCGATGAAGCTCTTTTCGTAATTAATCTGAATGACGCCGCCCTTGGCCGCCAACGCCTTGATCATGTCATCACTCATGTCGCGCACGTGATTGCAAAGGGCGCGGCACGACGAGTGCGAGGCCAGAAGCGGCGCTTTGCTCACCTCAAGTGCATCGTAGAACGTCTTATCGCTGACGTGAGAAATGTCCACGACAATACCCTGACGGTTCATTTCGCGAACGATGTCTTTGCCGAAGTCTGTTAGTCCATTATGAGTGGGCTTGTCGGTGGAGGAATCCGCCCACTCATCGTTGTAGAAGTGCGTGAGGGTCATGTAGCGCACACCCAGATCGGCGAAGATGCGCACGATGCGGATATCGTTGCCGATCATGTGGCCACCTTCAACGCCCATCAACGCGGCGATCTTACCCTGTGCGTGTGCGCGGCGAACATCGTCTGCGGTGCGCGCGAGCACTATGTCCTGCGAGTATTTCTTGACGTTTTCGCGTACTGCGTCGATCTGGTCGAGAGCTTTTTCTACGGCGGGCGGTCCCACGATGCGCCCATCGATCCAGATAGAGAAGAAGATGGCGTTCATGCCGCCTTCACGCATGCGAGGAATGTCGACGTGCCCGTCGCGGTTCTGCTTGCCCAGATCGTAGTCCTTAGAAAAGAAGCGCTGCGTAGTGTCGTCGTGCGTGTCCAGCACGATGGAACTGAAGTGGAGCTTATGGGCCCGCCCGGAAATTTCGTCGGCGAGGGCAGTTCGGGTCAAAATCGCGGCGGCGATCAAGCCACAAACGAGCCACAAGATGCGCGTGCGGTGCATTCTCTCCATTCAGGTCATTCTACACGGTCGAGCGTGGCACGATGCCGGCGATGCGGTCGATCAGTTTGTTGTAGGGATCGATGCCGGCTCGCGTGGGCTGCCGATCCAAAACGATCGTGAACGTCTGGTGTTCCTGCGTGAGTTTTTCCCGCTTCATGTAGAGAGGCTTTTCATCGTCCTTGGAGCCCGTGAAGACGCCTATATCGACGTAGTCGGCCAGCGGCATGGGGGACTCGACTCCGTTCCCGTCGGCCCGCACTTTCGCGCTTGAACGTTGAGGGTGACCTTGTACTTACCGTCCGGGGTCTTCCGCGAGGTGGCCGAGATCGCCTTATTGTCGTAAAGCACGATGCGGTTGAATCCGTCGTCCACCAGATAGCGGTACTCTTCCGGTGTCTGAGCCATGATTGCATCCACCAGCATGCGGGTGTCGGGGTACGGCTGGTCGACGGCGTTGCGGGATGTGTCTGCTGCATCCACCTGGTTCGTGGCATTGGCGTAGCGATACTGCATCAGGAAGTTATGAAGGGCGTTGTCGATCTTGTCT
>JBEKUT010000414.1:0-8319 GCA_049514735.1 Bryobacteraceae bacterium | reverse complement strand
AATAATCGGGACCCAGCACCGGGCCGAAGACGCCCACGGGATTGACCACGGCAAGCTCCAGCCCGCGACCTTCCTTGGCGATGAAGTCCCACGCCGCGCGTTCGGCCAGCGTCTTCGATTTTGCATAAGGGAGCACGCCTTCGCCATTGGGGTCCGTCCAGTTCGTCTCATTGAACGGTGCGGTCGGCGGTGTCTGACCATAGCCGATCGCCGCGAACGAGGACGTCAGCACCACGCGCTTGACGCCGGCCTCGCGAGCGGCCCGCAGCACGCGGAGAGCGCCCTCGCGCGCGGGCACAATCAGCTCGTCCTCGTGCTTGGGGATGCTCGCAGGGAAAGGCGACGCGACATGCAACACGTACTCGCAGCCGCCGACGGCCTCCGCCCACCCCGCGTCATTTTCCAGATCGGCCGCGAAGAACGACACCTGATCGCCCGGCTCCGCCCCGCCTTCTTTCAACATGGCGCGCACGTCGCCCTCGCGCTTCAGGCTCCGCACCGTGGTACGCACCTGATGGCCCGCGGCCAGAAGCTGCAGAATCGAATGGCTGCCAATGAATCCCGACCCGCCCGTCACCAGAACTGTACTCATCACTGTCTCCTTCAAGTCTTTTCCAGCCTAACTTCGCCGATTCCCCATTGCGCCTTTTTAATATAGAGCCACAGGACGGTTCTCAACCCGCCCGCCAAACAACGAACCCAGCCCGATAAAAGAAAACAAAGGGGAAAGATGAGCGGAACGCAGACACGAGTCAGCCGAAGCGCGCGAACTACGAACTACGAACCAACAACTAACAACGCCTCGCCCCTAGTATAATAAAGACAAGAAAAGAGATAGCCTCGATCTACAGCGGACCGCTCTCGCGCCCGAAGTTATTAGAAGGAATGTATTCGTGAAGCCAACCGATATCCGGAATCCGGACTATTTCCATAAGGTCGTCGATTGCCAATGGGCCTGTCCCGCGCACACGAACGTGCCGGAGTACATCCGGCTCATCGCGCAGGGGCGCTACACCGACGCCTACATGGTCAACCGGAAGTCCAACATTTTTCCCGGTGTTCTCGGCCGCACCTGCGACCGGCCTTGTGAGCCCGCCTGCCGCCGCGGACGTCTCGATGGCAAACCTGTCGCGATCTGCCGCCTGAAGCGGGTCGCGGCCGACCTGCGCGGCGACGTTACGGATTTGCTCCCGCCCATCCCCACGCAAAAGAACGGCAAACGCGTGGCTTGCATCGGGGCTGGACCGTCCTCGCTCGGCGTCGCTAACGACCTGATGCCGCACGGTTACCAGGTCACCCTCTTCGAAAAGTTCGACAAGCCCGGCGGGTTGATGCGCAGCAACATTCCGTCGTTCCGTCTACCGGCCGGCGTGCTCGATGACGAGATCGGCATGATCGTCGACATGGGCGTCGATGTCCGCTACAACTCGCCGGTCAACAGCATGAAGGCGCTGCTCGATGAAGGTTGGGACGCGGTCTTCGTCGGCAGCGGGGCGCCGCGCGGCAAAGATCTCGACCTGCCCGGCCGTCAGGAAGCCGCGGACAACATCCATATTGGAATCGACTGGCTGCAGTCGCTCGCGTTCGAGCACATCCATTCCATCGGCGAACGCGTATTGATCATTGGCGTCGGAAATACGGCGATGGATTGCTGCCGCTCCTCGCGCCGCCTGGGCGGCAAGGATATTAGAGTGATGGCGCGCCGGCCGCGACAGTATTTCAAAGCTTCGCCGTGGGAGTTGGAAGATGCCGAGGAAGAGGGCATCGAGATCGTGATTAATCACGCTCCGAAACGCTGAGCGTGTCGAGTGGGATGCGGACGCGAAGCGCTCGACGATCGTCGATACCGTGATGCTCCCGTGCGACGACGTGATCCTCGCCATCGGCCAGGACAATGCGTTTCCGTGGATCGAACGCGATACCGGGATCGAGTTCGGCAAATGGGACATGCCCAAGGTGGATGAGAAAACGCTGCAATCGACGCGTCCCAATGTGTTCTTCGGCGGCGATGCGGCCTTCGGTCCCAAGAACATTATCTGGGCGGTGGAGCATGCTCATCAGGCAGCCATCTCGATTCACAACTATTGCCAGGGCATTCCGGTTCAGGAGCGGCCACCGCAGGGAACGAACCTGATCAGCCAGAAGATGGGGCTGAGTGAGTGGAGTTATCACAACGACTACAATCCGTCGACGCGCCAGAAGATGACGCATGTGGACTTAGTCGAGCGCTTCACGAATCTGAACATCGAGGTGGAACTCGGCTTCACGGCTGAGCAAACCGCCAATGAAGTACAACGCTGCCTCAACTGCGATATTGAGACGGTCTTCATAGCGCCGAAATGCATCGAGTGCGACGCCTGCATCGATGTGTGTCCGGTGCAATGCCTCACCATCGCCCGCGACGGCGACGAAGAGGATCTGCGCAAACGCCTTTCCGCTCCGGCCGTCAACCACGATCAGGCCATTTATGCGTCGGCGCCGCTGAAACAAACCGGCCGCATCATGGTTAAGGACGAAGATGTCTGCGTCCACTGCGGCCTGTGCGCCGAACGCTGTCCCACCTACGCCTGGGACATGCAGAAATTCGATCTTGAAATTCCTTATGCTGGGAGTGCGCCATGTCTGCAACTTCAGAGCGCGTAAACGACTTCGCGCTCAAGCTCGCAAATGTAAACGGGACGGGGTCGGCCAGTGCCAACAGTCTGCTGATGCAGGCGATGTTTCGCATGGGCATCCCGGTTTGCGGGAAGAATTTATTTCCATCCAATATTCAGGGCCTGCCCACCTGGTACGAAATTCGGGTGAATAAGGACGGCTATGCCGCCCGCTCGCTCAATTACGATTTGATGGTCGCGATGAACGGCCAGACCTACGGCCGCGATATAGAAGAAGTCCGCTCCGGCGGTTACGTCCTATACGATTCCAGTTGGCCTCTCGACCGGGAGCTGCATCGTGAAGATGTCCACTTCCTCGGCGTTCCGCTCGCGCAGCTTTGCAACGAAGCTTTTCGTGAACCGCGCGAACGTATTTTGATGAAGAACATCGCGTATGCCGGCTCTATCGTGGCTTTGCTCGACATCAACGTCGACGTCATTGAGGAGTTGGTCGCGGAGCAGTATGGCCACAAGAAAGCCATGCTCGAATCGAACCGGCGCGCGCTGCGTCTGGGTTACGATTACGCGAAAACACAACTCGAGTGCCCGCTCCCGTTTCACGTCGAGCCGATGCACGCGAACGACGACAAGATTCTGATCGACGGCAATACGGCGACCGCGCTCGGCTGCATTTATGCCGGCGCCACTGTCGCGGCGTGGTATCCCATCACGCCCGCGACGTCCGTGATGGATGCCTTCAAGGCGTTCTGCGAGAAATATCGCAAGGACCCCGATACGGGCCGCAACAATTTTGCGATCTTGCAGGCCGAGGACGAACTCGCGGCCATCGGCATGGTGCTGGGAGCATCGTGGGCCGGCGCCCGCGCTTTCACATCCACGGCCGGCCCCGGCATCTCGCTCATGAACGAGCTGATCGGTTTCGGCTACTACGCCGAAGTTCCCGCCGTCATCATCGACGTGCAGCGCACCGGTCCATCCACCGGCATGCCGACGCGTACGCAGCAATCCGATCTGATGCTCTGCGCTTATGCATCGCATGGCGATACGAAACATATTCTGCTGTTCCCGTCGAATCCGGCTGAGTGCTTTGAATTCGCCGTGAAGGCGTTCGACTTGGCCGAATATTTCCAGACGCCGGTGTTTCTGATGTCGGATCTCGATATCGGAATGAACGATTGGGTGGTGCCGCGTTTGAAGTGGGACGATTCGTACCGTCCAAATCGCGGCCGTGTTCTGGACGCCGAAGAACTGGAGCAGTTGCCGAAGTTCTTCCGGTATTCGCCCGAAGACGAAAACCACGTCGCGGCGCGGACGCTGCCGGGAATCAGCGAGAAGGGATCGTATTTCACGCGCGGTTCGGGGCACGACAAACTCGGGAACTACACCGAGACGCCGTCCGAATATAAGGAAGTGATGGATCGCCTGCTGCGTAAGCATAAAGCCGCGGCGGACCATGTTCCCGCTCCCGAAATTCATACGCGCCCGGGCGCCCGCATCGGCGTGGTTACGCTCGGCGGATGCGATCCCGCGGTACGCGAGGGCCTCGAACGGCTTGCGGAACGGGGTATTATGACAGACTATATGCGTGTGCGAGGTTTTCCGTTCAGCAAAACGGTAGACGATTTTCTCAACGCGCACGATTTCACGGTGGTTATAGAACAAAACCGTGATGCACAATTAAAGGGCCTGCTTACTCTGGAGACAAGCGCGCCCAAGGAAAAGCTGCGATCCGTATTGGTCTACGGTGGCTTCCCGTTAAGCACGCAGCACGTTATCGATTCGATTTTGAGCGAGGTGGAGGAGTAATTTTGTGCCGTCAATTGTAAAGCCCGCGGCTACGCACCCCAGTCTGGAGCGTAACGTTCTCGGGTTGACTATCCGCGACTATGAAGGCGCGATGTCGACTCTGTGCGCCGGATGCGGTCACGATTCCGTGACCGCTGCGATCATCCGGGCGGTTTGGGAGTTGGCCCTGCAGCCGCACATGGTCGGCAAATTTAGCGGAATTGGATGCTCATCGAAGACCCCCACGTACTTCGTGCGGGGCGCGCATGGCTTCAATTCCGCTCATGGAAGAATGCCCGCGATCGCGACGGGCGCAAATGCCGCGAACCGGGAGCTGATTTGCATTGGCATCTCGGGCGACGGCGATTCGTTGTCCATTGGCATCGGTCATATGGTCCACGCCATCCGCCGCAACCTCAACATGCTCTACGTCATTGAGAATAACGGCGTGTATGGCTTGACCAAGGGCCAGTTTTCGGCGTCGGCCGACGTGGGGTCGAAAAGCAAGCGTGGGGAGTCGAACCGCTTCAGCCCCATCGATCCGGTTAGCCTCGCCCTGACGCTGGGCGCAACGTTCATCGCGCGCGGCTTTTCGGGAGACAAGGAGCAGCTCATTCCGATTCTGAAGGCCGGTATTTCCCATCGCGGGCTCGCGATTATCGACGTGATCTCACCGTGCGTGACGTTCAACGATCACGACGGATCGACCAAGAGCTACCTGAACACGCGCAAAAACATGGTGAAGGTGACGGAATCCGACGTAGTGCTGCCAGTCGAATCGATTCATGCCGCCATCGCCGTTGAAGGCGCTACGGCTGTTACGATGCACGACGGCAGCGTGGTGCATTTCACCAAGGTCCCCGAAGATTACGATCCGCGCGACCGCACCAAGGTTTTCGCTTATCTTCAGGAGCACGTGTGTACCGGCTGCGTGCCAACCGGACTGCTCTATATCGACGAGGGTTCGGGAGACGTCCACGACGTGAACAACACGACCGAAGTCCCGCTCTCGCGTCTGCCCTTCGAAGCGCTGTGCCCCGGTTCCGCCGAACTCGACCGCCTGCAGGAAGAGTTCCGCTAGAATCGTTAGACAATGCGAACTTCCGTCGGCATTCGTCTGAGTGCCATGATGTTCCTCAACTATTTTGTCTGGGGAGCATGGTATGTCACCATCGGCACCTGGCTGACTGCGACGCTGAAGTTTTCAGGGACCGAAACCGGCGCGGTGTTCGGCACCACCGCCCTCGCGTCGATGATCTCACCGTTCTTCGTCGGCTTCATCGTCGACCGTTACTTTGCGACGGAGCGAATGCTGGCGCTGCTGCACTTAATCGGCGCCGTTCTGCTCTATTTCATCGCGCAGTCGACTTCTTTCACCGCCGTGTATTGGCTGATGCTGGCCTATTGCCTCTGCTTTTTCCCTACCCTGCCGCTGACCAACTCTCTGACACTCCGGCACGTGACGAACGCGGCAAACCAGTTCCCGTTGATTCGTGTTTTCGCGACCATCGGCTGGATCGCCATCGCGCTGATCATCGGATTCCTCGGCGTGGAGAAGTCGCCCAAACAATTCCTGATCGCCTCAGGTTGTTCGGTCGGGATGAGCCTGTTCTGCCTGACGCTTCCTCATACGCCGCCAGCGGGCCACCGGCCCGGCACGTCGTGGCGAAGCATCCTGGGGCTCGACGCGCTGGTGCTGCTGAAGGAGCGGTCGTTTCTGGTGTTCCTGATTGCGTCTCTACTGGCGTGCATTCCGCTGACGTTCTACTTCTCCTTCACGAACGCCTATCTCAACGACGTCGGCGTTCAGAATGCGGCTGGGAAGATGTCGCTGGGACAGGCGTCGGAAGTAGTCATGATGCTGTTGATGCCGCTGGTCTATCGCAACTTCAAGCTCAAGACCATTCTGCTGACGGGCCTGCTGGCCTGGTCGGTGCGATACACATTGTTGGCTCTCGGCAATGCGGGCAGCGGCATGTGGATGTTCTATCTCGCGATCCTGCTTCACGGCGTCTGCTTCGATTTCTTCTTCATGACCGGCCAGATCTATACCGACCAGGTCGCACCGGCGAACCTCCGCGGCACCGCCCAGGGATTCCTGACTTTTCTGACGTACGGCGTCGGCATGTTCACGGGATCGCTACTATCCGGCGTGGCGGTCGATTTCTTCACGACCACTACTCGCAATTGGAAAGGCTTCTGGGTCAGTTCGGCGTTGGGCGCCTTCCTGATTTTCATGTTGGTAGCCGCGCTCTTTAGGAGCAGCAGTTCGGTGCAATCGAGCGCGGTTGCGGCGGTCGCCGAAGCGTCCTAATAACACGCGGCTAAGGGTCGTGAGAGAATGGCAGCAGCCATGATTGAACAACCCAGCAAGACGGAGCGGCGCGACTTCCTGAAAGTCGCCGGAGCTGCTCTCGTGACCGGATTCCCGGCCATCATTTCCGCGCAGACCATCACAAACGCCATCAAAGTTGGACTCGTCGGTTGCGGCGGACGCGGCACCGGCGCGGCATCGCAGGCGCTCACGGCCGACGATTATTCCGAGCTTGTAGCGGTGGCCGATATCGACGCGTCGCAGATTGAAAACTCGTTGACCACGCTGAAGAAGATCAAGAAGATTTCCGGGCGCGTGAAAGTGGAAGATCCGAAGCGGTTCCTCGGACTCGATGCGTACAAGCAGGTGATCGATAGCGGCGTCGATGTGGTGCTGCTCGCCACGCCTCCCGGATTCCGGCCGCGGCATCTTGCCGCCTGCATCGACGCGGGCAAGCACGTGTTTTGCGAGAAGCCCGTCTCGACGGATGCGCCGGGTATTCGCTCCGTGCTTGAAACCGTGGAAAAGGCGAAGCAGAAGAATCTCTCGCTGGTCGCGGGCTTTTGCTGGCGTTATAACGAGATGATCGTGGACACGTTCAAACAGGTGGAGGACGGCGCGATCGGCAAGCTGGTCGCCTACTACGCCACCTATTACACAAGTCCCGTAAAACCCATCCCGCCCGCCAGCACGCGCCCCGCGGGCATGAGCGACACCGAATGGCAGATCCGCAATTGGTACAACTTCGTGTGGCTGTGCGGCGACAGTCTGGTCGAGCAGGCCGTCCACAGCGTGGACAAAATCGCGTGGGCGATGCACGACGAGCCGCCCGTGAGCTGCGCCGGCGTAGGCGGCCGCACCGTGCCCGCCGAGGGCGGCAACATCTTCGACCATTTCGAAGTGAACTATATTTATCCGAACGGCGTGCGCGCTTTCGTCGCGAATCGGCAGAATGACGGCTGCTACAACGAGAACGCGGATTATATGCTCGGGACGGAGGGCACTTGCACCATCGGACGCGGACCGACGCCGCGTATCGAAGGCAAGACCAACTGGACTTGGACAGGCCAGAAATACGACATGTATCAGCGCGAGCACGATGTGCTGTTCGCGGCGATTCGAAAGAATCAGGCCCAGAACGATGGCAAGCGATTGGCGACCAGCACCATGCTCGCGATGATGGGTCGGATGGCCGCGTATACGGGTCAGCAGATCACCTGGGACATGGCGCTCAATTCGCAGGAGAAGCTGATTCCGGAACATATCGATTGGAACGGGAGTCTGGCGGTGCCGCCGAGAGCCCAGCCGGGGATCACGAAGTTTGTTTAGAAGGGCGTTGTTGGTTCGTAGTTGCTGGTTCGTCGTTGTTGTCGCGCCCTTCGCCTTCGGCGCCGATGAGCAGGCGGCGGTAAAGGCGATTCGCGAAAGGATAGCGGCCAAGCAGGCTTCGAAGGCCGCTGGTTATCAAGTTACTATTCCGAACACTACGGTTTCTTACGACATGGTCCCGATCGCGGCGGGCACGTTCAATATGGGTGGACGGAACGTAAAGCTCGACGCGTTCTGGATGCAGGCGCATGAAGTGACCTGGGACGAATACCGGCT
>JBEKUT010000413.1:0-6523 GCA_049514735.1 Bryobacteraceae bacterium | reverse complement strand
GATTGGGACGGCGATCAAAGCAGCTATATCTTCCAGTTGTTCCACGCATCCAAGCCGGGAACGCTCGACACTTCCCTGGTTTCCACCGACAATATCGACAATCCCCGGACGATGAATGCGATTTACTATCTCAAGCCGCGGCTGGAGCGGGCGCTTCTAGCGGGTAAGGAGACGCTCGCAGGAGGCGGTCTGATCAACAAACAATTCAACGAATTCGTAAAACCCGACGACACTCAGTATGGCTGGCTCACCAAGCTCTTTCAAGCGCCGGATACGGTGTGGTCGCCGCGTGTGCTTAAGGACGGCTCGGATTCCGTGGGCGGCTTGGGCGCACTCAACCGCGTCTATCTTAACATCGGGCTCTTTAGCGAAGAATGGCTGTTGCATTTTAACGCTCTCGTTGGCGGCAAGCCCACCTCACCCATTAAGATCGAAGACGCGCGCAAGAATTCCAGTTACTGGCTGGCCACGGAACAGCAAACGGTCAATATGGCGTTGTTCTTCCTCAAGGCTACCGATCCACAGAGACTTAAGGACGCGCCGGGCGGCGACAAACATAAGCCCGACCCAAGCAAGCTGGCACAAGGGAAGAAAATCTTCGCCGATTATTGTGCCCGTTGTCACTCGAGCAAGCTTCCTCCTATTCCCAGCACGGTTCGCGATCCGGGCGTGTGCTCCGGTCCCGACTACTTGAAATGCTGGGACAGCTACTGGGCGTGGACCAAGACAACGGATTTTATGAGCCAGATGGAGAAGCTGGTGATGGACGAGAAGTTCCTCGACAATAATTATTTATCGAGCGAGTTCCGCGTCCCAGTGACATTGCTTCAAACCAATGCCTGCAGCCCGCTTGCGACCAATGCAATCCGCGACAACATCTGGGATAACTTCTCTTCAGAGACGTACAAGCAATTGCCCTCGGTCGGTAATGTCACGTGGTACCAGCCCTTCACCGGCCAAGCCAAGACTTACGCGATGCCCGGCGGCGGCCGTGGATTTACGCGCCCTGCATCGCTGGTGAGTCTCTGGTCCACCGCGCCGTTCCTGTTGAATAATGCAGTGGGCAAGATGGATGCGATTGACCCGAACGATACCGGCGACCAATACAATCCGAACCCTGGCGTCGCGGAGCGGCTGGCATCGTTCGACAACTCCATCGAGCAAATGCTGTGGCCCGAAAAGCGCGTGCATGACTCGGTGATCGGCAACAAAGTACCGCTCGCTGCGAATGGTCTGCGTCAGCCAAGTGAAATTGCAAGAACTACGCAGATGAGCTATCTACGGGTCGCTAAAGGCTACCTTCCGGATCAGCTCCAGGGACTGGCAGGTCCCTTAGGCCGATTCCTTCCGTTCCTCTTGCACAATGGGATGATCGAGATCGGGCCCATCCCAAAAGGGACGCCGGTGAATCTGCTGGCGAACCTGGATATCCTGGGCGAACAGACTGACTGGGTAAATCAGGCCGAGCGCGGGAAGAAGGTGCTCGCGTTGCTCCTCAAGCTTCAGCACGATCTGCTGGCCATACCCCAAGGCTCCGACGAAGTACGCGAAGAAGCCGCAACCAAGGTGTTTGCTAACCTCGTCGATCCTTTGCTGGACCTCAGCAAGTGCCCGGACTTCATCGTGAATCGCGGCCATTATTTCGGAACCAGCTATCTGGAAGAAGAGAAGGACCGCGCTTTGAATGACGATCAGAAGCGGGCGTTGATTGAGTATTTGAAGACGTTCTGAGGCGGCGAGGTGGAAGCATGAATCCAGCGACAAATGTGCAGGCCGACTGTGAATACGTAGTAGTCGGTTCGGGCGCGGGTGGCGGGACGGTCGCGGCGCGGCTCGCCGAAGCCGGTAAGAAAGTTGTACTTCTCGAGGCGGGCGGCGATCCACGGCTGCTCTCCGGAGGCGATGCCATCGACGAGAACAATCGCCTCCCCGACGATTACGACGTGCCCGTGTTCCACGCGCTATCGAGCGAAAACACGGCCATGAAATGGGACATGTTCGTCCGGCATTACAGCGATTTGGCGCAACAGAAACGAGATGACAAATTCGTCGCGGAGCGCGACGGCGTGCTCTATCCGCGGGCTGGGACGCTGGGCGGATGTACCGCTCACAACGCCATGATCACGGTGTACCCGCACAATGCCGATTGGGACAATATCGCGGCGCTGACCGGCGATGCCTCGTGGAATTCTTCGAACATGCGCCAGTACTTCGAACTGCTGGAGAATTGCCAATACCGCCCGTTGGACCGCGACTTGGGATTGATCGGATTGAATCCGTCGAAGCACGGTTGGAATGGTTGGCTTCAGACGGAAAAGGCCATTCCGGAATCGGCGCTGGGCGATTCGTCCCTGGTTAAGACAATTCTGGAATCAGCCCTGGATGCGTTTCTTAAGATCGGATATCCAATCGATCGAGTGAAGTGGTTCTTCGAGAGTCAGCTCGATCCGAACGACTGGCGGTCCGTGGTGGATAACGGAATCGGCCTCCGCTATCCACCGCTCGCGACCCGCAATCACCAGCGCAACGGCGCGCGGGAACGGGTATTGGAAGCACAGGCCAAATACGGCTTGCGAATTGAGACCGATGCATTGGCGACGCGAGTGTTGTTCGAAGGGAACCGCGCTACGGGTGTTGAATACCTGAAGGGCCCGCGACTCTATCGGGCCTGCGCGAAGCCCAGTGTCGATGCGGGAGTGCGCCAGGAGATTCATGCATCGCGAGAAGTTATTCTGTCCGGCGGCGCATTCAACACGCCGCAGTTGCTGATGCTGTCGGGAATAGGACCCGCGCAGCATTTGAGCGAGCACCACATCCCCGTGCGACTAGATTTGCCGGTCGGCAAGAACCTGCAGGACCGGTACGAGGTCGGCGTTGTCAACAGGATGAACTTCGACGCCTGGGAGGTGCTGAAAGGGGCGAAGTTCGCCGCGGGAGACCCGCAATACCAGCAATGGTCGGATAGCCGGAGCGGCGTGTACACGACGAATGGCGCGGTGCTCGCGGTTATCAAG
The DNA here is from genome assembly GCA_049514735.1 of Bryobacteraceae bacterium. Taxonomy (GTDB): domain Bacteria; phylum Acidobacteriota; class Terriglobia; order Bryobacterales; family Bryobacteraceae; genus JAICMB01. The sequence goes on along the minus strand of JBEKUT010000413.1, from coordinate 3,509 downwards.
CGCTCCATCTCGACGCAGCCCCTGCCGGACTTGTTCTGCTTCGCGCTGCTCGGTCTGTTCCGAGGTTATTTCCCGGGCTATTCGGCGCTTTTCCCACAGCATCTCAACTATCTCACTTGGGCGATCCTGAAGGCGCACACCGTGAATCGCGCGGGCGAAGTGACGCTGCGCAGCATCGATCCCCGCGATCCAGCGGCTATCAATTTCCACTATTTCGAAGAGGGCGACGATAAGAACGGCGAAGACATCAATGCAGTGGTGGACGGCATCAAGTTTGTCCGCACCATGACCGCCGAATTAAAGCAGCAAGGTCTGATCGCGGAAGAGGAGTTGCCGGGAGACAAAGTGCAAAGCGACGACGACCTGCGGCAGTTTGTACGCGACAACGCGTGGGGACATCACGCGTCGTGTACCTGTCCGATCGGCACGGTCCTGAGCAGCGACTTCAAGGTGCTGGGGACGCGGGGCCTGCGCGTGGTAGACGCTTCCATATTCCCGCGCATCCCGGGCTTCTTTATCGTCAGCGCGATCTATATGGCCGGCGAGAAAGCGGCGGCGGCTATTTTAGCGACGCCTTGAATTTAATTCGGCTCAAGACGTAGCGTGAGTTATTACGCGGTTGATCGCCACCTTGTAGGGGAAAGTTGTCTGGAAGCCCGGCCGGTCAAGGTCGTAGCCGATCTCTCCGAAGTGATCGGTGTTCCAAGGAGGTTCAATGAGCGGTCCAGGCCAGGTGGCGGATGCGACGCTTACGACACCGTCGTTTTCCTTTTCTAGCGGCGTCCCACCTATGAGCCCAATGAATAGATTGGCGGGGATCAGCAGGGTTGATCCGTGTCCGTTTGCGGCGTACGGATAATAAGAGACGCCGGGGTCGGCTGGGAAGTCTTGATTGAATTGTTGCGCTGACCGGGTTGTCAGATCGGACACGGCGCCGGAACTGTTCTGTAGCGCGGGAAACTTCGCAAACAATAGCGCGAGTGCCTTTTCAGCCAAAACGCTGAGCAGCGGTGGGGCGGCCTGGCCCGCTAACAGGTCCGCGACGGGACTGCCCCAATGCGGCGTCGAGATCGTCGAGAGCGAGCGAATACGGCTGGTCAGATTATTTAGATTTTTAGCGATCAAGTAGCGGGAATCGAGCCCGCCCATGCTGTGGGCGACGATGTGGATGTCGCCGGCAGGAAATTGTTTGGCGATCGCAGCGGCCAGTTCACCGGCACGATCGGCAATGCTCCCCAGGACGTTGACGGTTGCGAACAACGCTTGTGGATAACTGGATCGCAGGTCCCGAAAATAACCATGATCGGCGAACTCCTGCGGCACAAGAAATCCGCTGGCAAATACGAGATTCATAACTTGTCTCCTTTCGCATTCGCGCGCCGGATGTGAGCGGAGTCCAACATGCGTTCCACGCGTTCCTTGTTCTCGTCCGTCACCGGTTCGTCAAGCTGGGCCAGTCCGCCGCGCCAAGCCGGTTTGCGATCTACAAGGCACTTGCCGTCCACGACCATGGCGTCCAACATCCTTCGCGCCAAGCCCATGTTTCGCAGATGTTCCTGGATGCGGAAGTAAACCAGCCGATCATCAGGCGAAACGACAGCCACTCCAACTGTCAATTCGATCATGTCCGCATTGGGCGGATCGGGACGCTTGATAACGATCTCGAGCCGGAACAAGCGATCCGTCCTCCAGTCGAAGACTTGATCCTTTGAGGAGACTTGATCCTTTAACAAGTCCTGCTCGCGGTAGGTCAATCGTTCATCGGCAATGGAATCGGCGCGCCCGATTTCAATCCTCCCGATCAAGCTGAGATCGAGATGCAAGCGATCTTCACAGAAGGAGCGGAAACGCGCCCCGTAGCAACTTGCACTGATCATCCATGCCGCACGGAACATGGCGGACCAGGACCAGTGGTCGAACAAATTCATCCAGCCGGAGTTGTCGGGGTGAGCGTGCTCGGTTTCGAGGTTCAAGTCCAGGTAGACATCCTCCATCAGTTGAAAGAGCGCGTTGCAGAAATGGAAGCCGGCTCGCCGCTGCGCGACCCTCGAGGGAAGTCCTAACGACACTGCCGGCGGCTCACTTTTGACATCGGCGGCCCCGGTCATTAAGCGTCCCCATTCCGGAGTCATTTGCGTATCGAGAAATTCGAGATCGGGATCGTTGCGTAACCGGAGCATTAATTTCTCCAGAGCCTCGGCGTGACGTGTGAAAGAGGCTGCCGTATTGGGGCTGGAGGCGCGCCAACGCTGCCGCAAGTCCGAAAAGAAGCGGGCTCGGTCCGAATCGAGCGTGCCGCTAGTGGCGTCCGGTTTCTTGAGACGCCGCATCGCCGCGTCCTTGAAGACAGACGCGCCGATGTGGTAACCGAGCCGGCGATAGCTTTCGAATTGCGATTCGTTGAAAAACTGATCGGCGGTAGTTTGATGTGGAAACTCGGGATGAAGGGCCGCATATTCCAAGACGTCAGCCGGTTCATCTCCGGTAAGGCTGGCTTTAAGATAAATCAGTGTGCCGCGCGGAGCACCGGGATAATCGATGGAGCCTACGGCACAATGGGTTCCGTTGAGCGGCCGCCGGGCGTCTGTTGTGCCGTCCGCTTTAGGACGAATTGAGTCCAGGCCGATGTCGATTTCAACTCCAAAGTCGGCACGGCACTTGCGGATCGCATTGCCCAGATCTTCGAAAACGAAGCCAGAATCCTGGCCTCCGTCGCACGCGACAATGTAACGGCATTTTCGCCGGACCAGTTCATAGATGCCGAGGTTCTCGAAGTGTCCGCCGTCGGAAAGATAAACATAGTTGCTCTTGCCGTCCGCGCCGCCGGCCAGTTCCACTAACAGATAGCCGAGGCCGAAACCGGGACCCGATCTTGTCCAACATTTCTGGTCGCGAGGATTTCCGATCCACGAGCCCAGCCGAACGTTGAAGACGGTCAGAAGGAACGCCGTGGCGGGAGCCGTGTGATAGCCCCAGTTCGGACTGACCGCAGCGCCGGAAATCGCAACAGCCTGTCCGACGTGAATTCCGCCATTCGGAAACGCATACTTTTCGGTCGGGCGATAACCGTGAAGACTGACGCCTGTCCGAGTGTGCGGCCCGACGCTCTCTTCGGTGGGAGTCGCCGCAAACCCACTGAACTGAGGCGTGAACGAAAAGGCTTCTCCCTTGCGTTCCTGCCATGCCAGTTCTTCTCCACTTACGAGATTCAGTGTGGCGTTAATAATTGGGTATGGCCCATCGTAGGGCCGCTTCGGATTAATCGGCGAAAGTTCTGCTAGAGCAAAATCGTCTTTCGGGTCGAAACCCGTGAAACGATTTGGCTTGCGATGCCGATAGGCAGCGCCCAAGTAACAACGAACCAGCCGGTTTTTGTAGAAATTGTGCATCGAAAACTGGTTCACATCCACTCGCGAGGACAGCAACGTGGCGATTCCGAAGCACACGAGGGCAGCCAGCCACGCATCGCCCGCGGGCCAGAGGGTTAGAAATTCGAAGTGATCGGCTCC
>JBEKUT010000412.1:0-7739 GCA_049514735.1 Bryobacteraceae bacterium | reverse complement strand
GCGATGGCGTCAGGGGGATCTCCGCGGAGCGCCTCGCAAACTAAGCGCTCCGCCTCGCGGTTCAAGCCGCAATCGAGGGCAAGTGATGCGGCGCTTCGATGAAGAACGGACCGCGTCGGTTCAGAATCATTCTTTTGAGCCGCGAGATATGCGGCTTGAGATTCAAGCTCGTATGCAGCCCGTAACAGCGATTGCCCTTTCTGGGAGTCTCCTGCCCGTTGAGCTGCGAGCGCGAGGTCAGTGCGTTCCATTGCATCGCGATGAAGTTCTTTTATAGTGCTCACTTCATCTCCAAGTGTGCTTGGGGTTGCCCAAACTCAATAATCGCAACGTAGGCGGGAACGTCAAGATGGTTGCTGACCTGAACCTGGGCCCTCTTGTTTTTCAACCGTGCCGCGATTTCGCTATCGGTTCCATTTAAGATGCCCGAAACTTCGAGGCGAGCTTTGTTCGAGAAGATCAGTTCATCGTCGTCTGTTTCGCCGACCCAATAATCGAACCCTGGGCCCTTCTTCGAACGCTCGATCGCCTTCTTCCCGGTAACAGCTTTAACTATCAAGATCGCAATGCCATAGGCGCCCATCTCCGTAGCCCAGGGAAGGTCGTTGTAGGTGCGCCGCTGCTGGTCTGTCACGGCTGGCCAATGGATTGCGAATTGTTTGGCATCAACGCCTCGAACGCCCATAACCACGCCGGGTGCGTGCGATCGGTCCTCGAAACAGACTGCCGCTGCCTCGGCCATAACGCCGCCGCATCGGGGCGTCAGGGCCGGCATTCCGGCTTCGAGTTCTTGTAGCCTTAGTTGGGGGAATGCTTCAGCCACAATGGTTTAGGGGTTTATGGTATCACCAAAGCGCCGATTAGGTGCATACAAGATCGACTCCCACGTTCGAACGGGTCAGCGGTGTCCCTAGCGCGACCGAAGAGTCCGTTCAATGATGCCCTAATTGTAGCCGCGCCTAACGCCGACAGTGAGTGCTTGAAGGTAGCCGGTATCTCACGGTGCGGTTTCGATCTTCCGAGTTCGCCGAGTTGTGCCCGCAGGTCTTCTCCGAGCCGCGAGCGCGTTTTGGCTTTTCCGAAGATGGCGTAATGTGGTTCGGCAAGCGAAAAGGCCGGTATTACGAGCTTCAACCGGTTAGCGGAGGCGAGGTCGAATAAGCTCGGCACAGGTGTCACACTCTTCTTGCTCCAACGCGTGCTCTCGCACAAAGTTGGATTCAACGTAGACATTCACCTGCTGTGTTCATTTCAATCTGCGCTCGCGACAACGATGAAAGCAGGCCAGAATCGGACAGAGACCTCAGCGAAGCATCGAGTTCGGCCCCGTGTGCTGGATTTCTGGCAATTTCGTTCAGCCATGAGAGAATCAACAGGTCAAATGCCTCGGGACCGATGTTCGCCGGGTCTTGATGGAACTTTGCAAAATATGGCGCGAGGGCTTTTCGCGCATCAACGATGAACTGCGGCGGAACATCGTTCTCGGAGAGATTTTCTTGCTTCCAACCGTACATCCGCTCGGGCGTCGCAATCAGAAAATACTCCGCGCGAGGGAGCACACCATGAGCGAGCATGTTCCGTCGAAGTTTTGCGGCCCACGTCTCCGAAGTTCCGTGCCGGATCTTCGCTTCTGCCAGTAAAACGACCGTCCCATCGGCGTTGTACGCGATGAAGTCGATAGGAGTGTTCCGCGGCGGCATAGTCGGCACCTCAATGTCATTATTTCAGATCGGCATGACCGATTGAGGATTGGGGGAAGATTCAGGGAGGGTTGTTCCGGAAGACCCTTTCCTCCCAGCCTCCGATTCGATTTGTTCGAGGTCTGGGAGCGACAGCCCGTCTTCGCATCGCGAGATAATACAGAGGTGCACGTTCCAACCGGCTTCGTCAATCAGGCCGAGCTCACGGATGCGGTAGTCCCCACCTCCACGGAGGTTTATTCGTCATGGTCGATAACCCATTTTGCGAACCTGCGGACGTACTCCTTTGAGGTGCTGATGAGACATGTCCGTGCAACTTCGAATGCTCGCTTTGAGTCGAGATGTATCGCGAGCCGCAATTGATCGTAAAACTGCTCGGAAAAGTTCCCCGCCGCAAGTCGATCCGTGATACAGGTGACGAGTTGTTGGCGTTGCGCCGCGCTTATTTCGCAATGCTTCAAGCGGCGGCACATCATTGCGCGCGCCCGCCCATGCCAAAGCCCCTTCGTGTCTTCGAGTATGAACTCAACGCATTTCTCTATTGCGCCAATGTCGTTAGAGACTAAACCGATAGCAAGATTATACAGATCTACCTTGTCTAAAGATCCAGGTCTTCGGGGGTCAGACTGGCTCAAGTCATCCTCTCTGAAACTGACAAGCCGCTATTCCTGGCGCAACGTCGACGATGGGTCCACGCGAATCGCTCGAAAAGTTGGGGCCATCGCTCCTGCAATCCCCACCATGAAGACCAGTAACAGCGCTGCGCTGGTGGACCAGGGATCGTAGGGTTTCACTCCGTAGAGCACGCTCCCGACCCAGGCGCTTGCGAACCACGACAGAGCCAGTCCCGCCGCGGCTCCCAGCGCCAAGGCCGGAATTATGCGGGCGGCGACTAATCGAATCACATGGCCGGAGTTCGCTCCCAGCGCCATGCGCAATCCGATTTCGCGTCGCCGCTGCGCGACGAAATAAGCCAGGATTCCATAGAGCCCGATGGCTGAGAGTAACAAGGCGAATGCGCCGAAGCAGGAAGTAAGTACAACTAACAATCTCTCTTGCCAGAGGGAGCGGTCCACTTCTTCTGACAGCGTGGCCACCTGGTATAGCGGTACTTCGGGATCGATCGACTTCAGGAGTTCGCGAACCGGCTGGATGACTGCGTGAGGATCGCCGTAAGAGCGCACGTGTAAGATGAACGTGTCCGGGTAGGCTTTCGGGCCGAAATCATATGTATATAAAATCGGCGGAGGAACTTCACGCAAGGAGCGATACTTAGTGTCACTAACTACGCCGATAATTTCGAACTGAGGCTTGATAAATCGCCGGCCCGTTCCGAATTGCTGTCCCAGCGGATTAAGGCCGTTCAGAAACTTGCGGACAAATGCAGCGTTAACCACCACCCTTTTGAATTGGCCTTCTTCGGCATTTTCGGACGCGCTAAAATTACGGCCAGCCAGAAACTGGATGCCCATAACACCGAAATAATCGGGACTTACGGAATTCGTGCTGGTGTTGACAATCCCGTCCCCTGCCTGGCCTGGAAAGACGACTGACATGCCCAGTCCAATGCCGCGCATCAAGGCCCGGCCTGCCAGCGCCGCGCCATCAACTCCGGGAAACCGTTTCACACCGTCGACCAGCCGTTGTTCGAGAGCCCAAGTCTTGGGGCCGTCATACCCCCGAACGCGTGGATCGACGGAAAAGATGGTCACATGATCCTGGTCGAAACCGGCGTCCGTGGCACGCAGGTTGTAAAGGCTGCGAATGATCAAGACGGCGGAAAGCAGCAGCGTCGTGCAAAGCGCTATTTGGAATCCGCAGAGCGCCGATTGAAAAAGGCGGTTTCGTTTGTCACTCATGGCGCTCTTCAGGGCGATATTGATGTCAGAGTGCGAGGATCGCCAGGCCGGAGCGAGCGCGCAGAGCAGTGTAGTCAGTGCGCATAGAGCGAAGGAGAACGCCAGCACTCTGAAATCCAGTGTCAGGTGCAGCGCCAGCGTTCTGTTCTCACCAGGGTCAAATCCGATCCCGTGGGCGGGTGGCATCCAGCGCATCAGCAGCGGCAGGCTGGCAGACGCGATCACGACGCCGGCGATCCCGCCAGTGACTGTCAGAATCAGACTTTCGATCAGCCATTGACGCAGAATTCTTGCACGGCTTGCTCCCAGGGCGATGCGAACGGCGGTCTCACGCTCGCGTGCGGTGGCACGGGACAGGAGCAGCCCTCCGACATTGGCGCACACCATCAGCAAGAGCAACGCTGTTCCCGCGAGCAGCAACAGGAGGGCTGTCTTCGACTGTTCGCGCAGCGGCGAGACGCCGTGGGCAATCGACTGCACTTCGAACCTGTCCGAGCTGAGTGCGGGGATGCTGGGATCGCTCTTCATGTACCTGTCCCAGAGCACGGCGGTTTCCCGCTCCGCTTGTCTTTCCGTTACACCCAGGCGAAGGCGGGCAATGATTTCGATCACATAATTATCAAGATTGGGATTCGGCATCCGGGCGAAATCAAGCTGGTTGGCAAACGGCATCCACAGGTCCGGGCTGCTATCCATGTTGGTTCCGGTAAATTCTCGAGGCGTGACGCCGACGATAGTGTAGGCGTGGCCTTGGATGCGCACCGACTGGCCAAGCACTCTCGGATCGCGGGCAAAGCCGCGGGACCAATAATCGTACGAAAGCACGATGAGGTGATTATCGCCGCGGTTCAGAACCCGGCCGAGCAGCGGCGCTACGCCGAGGTCGCTGAAGAAGTTTTCCGTAACGGCCGCAGCGTGAATCCGTTCGGCATGCTCGCCGCGTTCCAAAGCGCGAGTGGTGTCGATTTGACCGACGGTTTTGAAAAGTGTGGACGATTCGCGGGAGAGCTGTTTGTAGAAGCGATAGTCGAAATAGGGATCGAGCGGGCGCTTGGAATGGATGACAAAAAGTTGAACCAGATTCTGAGGATCGCGTACCGGGAGCGGGCGGAGCAGGATGGCGTCGACGAGCGTAAAGATCTGTGTTGTGGCCGCTATCCCAACCGCGATCAAAAGCGCGGCGATTGAGAAAAAGCCGGGTGAGCGGCGCAGTTGGCGAATACCATAGCGGAAGTCCTGCATCAGGTGGCCCAAGTGCCTTTCACGATAGCAATGACAGCAGTGATGTACGGGCAGTATCATAATAATTCGGAAGCTGGTTGATTCCGTGAAGTCGCGGCTTCGCATCCGGGCAGCGCTCAACGAGGAGAAGCCGCGGAGCCTGAATCTAGCGGAGTCGATGCGGCGGCATATCGACCCGCTCGGTGGCGTGGATCTGACCATCCCTGCGCGTCAGCGAGTCCGTCGTCCCCTCGGATTCGCGAAGTGATCGTCCTCGATACCGAGGTCTTTTCCGAAGGTCACCGCCCGCATGAACCCGAAGATCGTCGCCACTCGCGAGGCGATGGGCCGCCCCATTTCACAGATCGATGCCATGATCGCATCGATCTGCCGTTCGCGCCAGGCTACGGTCGCTACGCGCAACGTGGACGACTTCGAGCACTGTGGTGTTCCCATCGTCAATCCCTTCGCCCGCTAGGGGGACGGCGCGAGCCGCAGAGTGCCAATAGACCAAGGACTGGCCGCATCGTCCGGTTCGATCGCGACCCACACGGCGTGAGGTTGATCCCCTCCGCAAATGGGCGACGCGGAAAACACCGTGTAGCTCTGGCCGTTCAACGTGAACCCGATTTTGCCCCAGTCCGCTTCCGCTCGAATGGCGCCGGCAAACGGTTGAAGATTAATAACGAGCCTTCCCATTCCCTTCGCCATTACGACCGCTGCCATTCCGTCTTCGGCCAGCACGCCTCCGCCTTGCATGTCCGCCAAGACAGTTTTATCCCTGATCACTATCGGGCTGTTGAGCACAATCTGGTCCGGTTTCGGCTCAACGGGCAGCCCGTTGGATAGCTTCGGCTGGGTGTCGGCGATCTCGCCGCGCAGGGTAAGCGTGCCGCCACCCTCCACTGGGATCTCGAGCGCCTTGCCGGGCGTATATGTGAGCCTGTGGTTTTCCAAATCTCCGAGACTCGCCTTAACTTTGTACATGGCGGGATCGTTGGGAGCAAAGCGGCGGGATCGGATCGCCAGTTCCACCCGTCCATCCTTGATCGAAAACACGGCAAGATGGGTTCCAAAGGCCTGCATCACGGGTTGGCTATCCGCCGGTCCTACCCAGCCAAATTGATCGTCGTAGCCCGCCTGAACGACATGATCGGGCCGATAATGTGCCTCGGAAGCCGCTCCGGCCGGAGGCTGCAGCTCAAACTCAAACCACAACGGATGCATCCGACCCTGTGCGCGTAGCGCCACGAAGCCCGCTGTTATCGCGACAAACGCGACACACACGCCATTATCACGGCGAATCTCGGGACAAGCATGCGGGCCTTTAGAAAAGCGAGCCATCCTGGTCTTTCCGTCGAGTGGATCTTGTCAAAGATCGGCGGCGGCAACACGGCTGGCGCATCGGTTTGACTCGCCATCAAACGTAACTCGGCACCCAATTGTGACGCCGAGGAAGAGTTTCTCGAACACGACGAACACTCCAGCTTCGGATCGCCGATTACCGGCTCTTCTTCGTTTACACCTCCGATGAAATTATCGAGGTCCGCCGTGTCCGTCATCGGCGCGACGCCTATCCGTGAGTGGGCGAGTTGACGAACCGAGTCGGACAGTCCCCAGAGGGGGCGGCCAACGGTTTGGATGGGCAGAGCTAGCGAGCAACGCTGAGGAAGACCTGTTCGGCCCATTTCTGGCGCTTCAAGAGTTCCACAGATTCCGCCAAGACGAGGCAGGAAGCCCCATACGAGGGATTCACCGAGACCAGAACAAGCTCCTCCCTCTGAGCTTTGTCCAACGAGTTCTTAGCGTGTTGCTCATCTCGTACGGCCTGATAACGGTAAACGTCCATGACATCCTGAAGCGTGATTTCGGAGGAGTTCTGGATTTGAACGTCCAACACAATATTGCCAGCTTGCAAGCAATTTGCAGCGAGGGCACGCACCCCATCCACAGCCAGCACATATTGCTCCTTCTCGTATGTGCTAACGAAGAGATAAACGGTTTTGTCTTCGATCAAAAGTCCGTCGAAGGAAATCGCGAGGAGCGCCGCGAGTCGGTTTACCATCGGCACCCTTTTCCCAGTCGTGAGCGTGCGGGTTCGGAGAGCCGTGATGCGGGCTGTGATCCACATCTGTTTCCGCCGTACCATCTGGCCCGTACCGTCTCACCTGCTTCGGTGATCCGTCAGGTTTAGTAAGTGTAGACGTGCTGCCTGGGGTCCCTTCAACAGGAAGATTGCGGGCTGGAGCTGTTGGATCCGCTGTCGGTGCCGGTCACGACCACCGGAACTGCTGGCGTCGCACCGGGAGCTGCGGGTGCAGGATCAGAAGATGAGGACGAACTGAACCATCCTTTGACCGTGCTAATCGAACTCGAAACTGACGATGAAAAGGCCGACGTGAACGTATTCAAGGATCGCTGCCCGGACGGTGTCGCAAGATAGACCGCTGTCGCACGTACTGCGGCGACTCCTACGATGACACCCACCGATATACCTTCAACCACACAAGCATCTGGGCAGTGCGCGTCCGGGTCAGCTTTGCTGAGCGGATTGTTCCGCACATAGCTGTACAGGTTGAGCGTCTGGGGGTCGTCCATCTTCGCGTACGGAACGGGATCTTCCTTAGCGCTCCAGTCGGGCGACGTGAACCTACCCTGCGCGGCCGAGAAGTATCGCGCGCCGAAGTAATCGAGGCCCGTTTCTGCATCTCGTTCTTTGGAGGTGAACTTCTGCGCGATTCCGTGGTTGATGGTCATGTCGCCCGCCTCCGATATTAAGGACTAGCCCGCCTACCTGTAGCCCAGTCGAAAAAGCGCTTCAAACGGTCGAAGTCTGATACAGGAATAAGGATTGTTCCGTTCTTTAAGCAGATACGATCCGGCCCAGGATACTTCGGGTCTGACGATATCCTCAACTCTGACGCGGCCGGGTCAGGACCTCCGTCATACGGCACGAAAA
>JBEKUT010000411.1:0-12807 GCA_049514735.1 Bryobacteraceae bacterium | reverse complement strand
TGCGCTCGCGAGTGGTGCGAAAGCCACAGCGACGACCATAGCGAACCGAACTGCTTTCAAATCGATCTCCACTTGTAATGCTCCTCTGCCGCGCTGGCGATTACCGATTAGCCGGGATTCCAATTTTGCCTCCCGGCGTAAAGGAGTATACAGCGATTCGCCTCGATTGCGACCAACGACTTTATAGCGCCCATCAATTTTGAGAGTACTGGTACCCATGGGATGAGTACCGTTCCAGATTCGGAGATGAGCGACGCAACCCGTTCACTGGCTGAAATGGCGGGGCCTTGAAGACTTCAACCAATGCGCATAAGCCGGCTGAGGGATCGGCGGCCACGTTGTGAGTCACCATAGCCGGACTGTGCGTCAACTGGTTGCAAAATCCTGGCCGATGGACCAAATCGGGATCTTCGACGGCCTGATTGGTGTCGATAATGATGTGGTGCGTCACCCCGAAAATTCCCAGTACCGAACTCTCGGCCTGATTCTTAGGGCGGGGGTTTTCAACGGCATGCTCGTCACTGTACTTGCCGCCCTAATGGCTGCTTTGTTCAGCGGAGCGGGTATCGAGGACAAGTTCTCGAATGTTGGATGCGGCGCGACGCAACATGGTTTATGGACAAATAGCTGGCATCCGATCGAGTTTGGAAAGGCTGTCCTGTGGTTGTGCCCGTTCACTGCTGTCATTTGTGGATCATTCGGCCTTTTCTCCGGATTGGCCGTAGGCGGCTTGATGTACCTGCGGGTGCGGCGCATTCGCTCAACGGAGCGATTCATCGGCGAAACCGCGCTCCTAGGCTTCCTTCTCGGCTGCCTTTTTCCGTTGTTCGATGTTTGGACTGGTCCGGGGCAGGGGCAGGGTGTCCAATATCCGGCGGTCGATCTGCTGGCCCCGGCTTTCGGCGGCCTGTGCGGGTTCGTTTGCAACCTCTGCTATCGTAGGCGCTTTTTCGCTGGCGCGAAGGGGAACGCTACATCACTCGCGGCGTGTTAGGGCCATCCGCGTTAGCGTCATTCCAGAAGCAGCTGTGACTCGAACCGTTTCGGAGCGCTTGCGGTAGCTTGCAGAGTCGAGCACGCTGATGTCGTACGTTTCGCCACGAATGACCGTTAGTTCTGAGGGGTTTCCCGTGGAAACGCCTAACTGGTTGACGGCATGGCCGCCCGAGTCCAGCAGCAGAACCACCACGCTTATGCGATGCGAGGGGTCCGGGGATTCCACGAATATCGGGAGCGGAACCAAGGGAATCGCTCTGGCATCGAAGTCGAAGGAGTCGCTACGCGTTCGACCCGGAATCCGTATTCTGGTTGCTTTTTCACGTGTGTTCACTCCGGGATAGTAAACCTGCGCCGCCTGATTGTTCCGGCCCGGGAAAGTAAACTCTGCTACCAGGAAATATTCTCCCGCAGGGACGGTTTTGAAATAAAATTGTCCGTGGGCGCCGACAGGGCTACTCAGTCCATCCCTTAAGCAACACGCGGGCATTTGCGGCGATGCCAGGTCTTAGTCGACCGGTTACGCTGTACGGACTCACCTGGACGGAAGATTCCCTGCACACTCCGAGGGCTACTTCACCGCCGCCCGAAGCATAGCGATCGGGCCCGACGCGCGAGTCCAGCGTGTACGGACCTGGTGGCACGTGGCGCAGTTCATAAATTCCGTCATCATCGCCGTGGGTAACGTAAGGCTTGTCATACCAATCCCGGAAAGTTAGCACAGCATTCCGGACTGGAACAGATTCTTTCCCTTTATCATCCGAAGATGAAACACGTCCGATCAGCGTGCCGCCGGCGCCTGAACAAGCAGATCCGTCCAGCGTACTTAGATCGACAGGCGTTGGCTTGAGCGGCTGCGTGCGACTGCAACCGCCGACCAGAAAGACTCCATAGCGGCTGCTACCGGTACGCGGAAACGAAATAATCCTGGCCTTCGAGAATCCCCATGTCGCACAGACCGCTTCCATCGAGAATCACAATCCCCGGCCAGTGGGAAGGAAAACCCCAATAGCGGCGTTCTACGACGGCAATCACGCGCTCGGAAACGCGATTGCCGCCGGAATTGTAGACCCGTCCGATGGACTGGAGCACGCGCGCGGTAAAGACTGCTGTTTGGGCGTAGCTCTCCATCGTCTTCTGCACGGGTGTGTAGTTCGCACACGAACAAGCGCTCACCACGGACGTAGAAAGGACCATCGCGGCAGCGAATTGGAGGGCGGCCCGGGTGGACACGATATATCCAGGTCTGTTAGACACCACTTCGATCCGCCTTGTTCCGCCATCCGGGTGTCGACACATGACGGCCGCTGGGTCAGCTCGTTGGAATGCTCAACGGAACGTGTGTGAGTCTGCGTGAGGTTTTCGAGGACGCTTCAGGAACTCATCGATACTTCCAACGGTTCGTTTGCTCCCTTCTAACCAGGACACCTGCCACTCAGTCAGGCGTTCGCCTTTTTGGGGGACGTAGTGTCGGGGATCTGGCTCGTCAATCCATTCGAGTTGTCGTATGAGTACGAGAGGTTGCTCAGCACCTTTGGCCTTCTCGGCAAAAGCGGCTGCTCGTTCATATTGGGCGAAGGCTGCGAAGTAGTCGCTTCGGCCGTTCGCTGGTTTTGCTCCGTTTTCTGGATGCAGCCAGACTCGATACTCCAGCACATCATCGTAAAAATAGCCGGCTCCCGACTTGGTTTCAGCCGGGTACGACCCGACGCGCCGTGGGTCCACGGCCAACGGATATGCGCTCGTCCCTACAATCATTCGATCCGAACGCAGCATGGCGAAGTCCGAAAAGGGTTTCTCATTGCAGGCCGTCATGAAAACCATGCCGATAGCAAGCAATTCATGCGGAATCGTCCTGCTCACTCTGTCAGGGAACATCGCTTGGTGGGGTGTGCGGCTGCTTTGCTCGGGCACGTCGAAAGGATCGCTTAGGACTGAGTGGCTCCGGGTTCGTCCTCGTCAGTCTCTTCAATTGAGAACGATCGCGCATTTAGCAGTTCACTCGTTTTTCCAGCTTGTCGTAGTTCACCCACACATCTTAGGATGGATCGTTCCTGGTAGCTCTTGATGATCTCTTCACGGAATTCTGGCGGGAAGGTCAGACGTATCTTGCGATATCGTCCATCGACGAGTCCTAGGATGACAGCCTCCGTCTCCTGACGAAACTGATAAACAGTCCCCTCCAGTCCGAAGCCTTCGATTTCGGAGATAGAACGTAGCAACCCAGCGGCCTCACTGATGACGCCTCCCAAGTAACTGGGGAATGAAATCCTCCCGGGGGTCGAATCGGGAACCCGGCGCGTCCTCGCCCAACTCACCCTGATCTCCACTTCACCTTGAGATCCAGAAAGGTGAAGGGCGTCGGCAACGGCGCTACAGAGATTTGCACTCACACCAGAGCGGATCGAACGCTCGATATCTTTAGCATTCCCCCGGTTCGCAGCCTCAAGGAGTATTTGAAGGGCGTTGATCAATGTGCGCGTGACCTTACGTCCGAAAGGCTCCGGCGTCTGTTCGGTTTGTTCCTGCAACGCTGGCGCAATTGGCGTCTCAATCGCGACTACATAGCTTCCTCGCTCTGTCTGGCCCAGCCGGACGCCTTCCATGAAATCCGAAACAATCTTGGGAGGGCGTGAATAATAATAGGCCTTTTGGTGTTTTGCAGAGGCGGCCAGCGCCGAAGCGTAGACCGCGTTCCTCGCGGCTTCCATCAGTTCCACTCCTCGCTCAAGAGGGACGCTTCCATCTTCGATCTCGGAACTCACTAGCCGGACCCGAATTACGTCCTGCCCCGCTCGTTCCAAATCCTTCAGAACGCTGAGGGGGGACCGGCCTTCAACGTGAGCGAGAACTTCTACGGCATCCCGCATACGATCGGTGAAATCCCCAACGGATCGGTCATATGGAAGCGGCAGTTCACAATTTTCATGGTCTGGATGGCGCCAAAAAGATCCTCGGCCGCCGAGTACACGAGCCTCCCTCCAACCCGTGTCAAGGAGGTACGCGCGCACCTCCAATGGGTTCAGGGCGGCAAAGGGCTCTCTATCGGTGATGACCAGTTTCATATCGCATCCGTCCGTTCAATATTGTCCATCATTATGACTAGGCTCGCAGAGGTCGGCAAGTTGGCCCTCTGCACACGCAGGGTGTTCTTCTTCTCCTGCCAGTCTCCCGGTTTTGCCGGTTCGATCTCAACCTCTCCCAAGAGGTTTTTCCAGTAGGCACGATACCGAAGCACTACATGATCGGCACCCGGGACGAGCCATTCTTGGGTGTCCTCCGGCACATGCAGTACAGCGAGGATTCTAGGGACCATCGTCTTGCGGCGCAGGTCGTCGTAGTTTTTCAACTTGAGGCGGAACGAAAAGTCGCCGGTCCGGAGTTCAATATCGGAAGAACACTTGAGCTGCAAGGAGAGATGAGGGGAGCGTCGACCCGCTCGCGAGATCAGCACATCAATGCTGTCGTCATCAATGGAATAGCGATCCAGCTTGAGGGCCTGCCACTGCGGCGAGGGCGTGGATGTAGGCAATGCTGAACTGTTCCTTCTGCCCATTCAGGTCCATGAAGACGCGCTCCTTCCCAAACATTCCGAGAGCGCTATCCCGCGATTGCCTGAGCTTGCCTTCGATTGCATCCAGGTTCTGTCCTAGCGACTAGAATAAACACCCCGGAATCTTAAGCAGCGTTAGGCGTCGTGGCGCACATGCATAATCCACTTGGCGCAAAACGCCCGAACCATCGAACTAGACCCAGGTCATCCATATGTGGCGTTACCGTACATTGACGCCAATAGAAGCTCGAGCGAAAATGACATCCGCATGGAGCGCAAGGGGCGCGAAGTGGCCATAAGAAAGCCGATGGCGGACCTCAATGTACGTTATTGACGCGCACAGTACGCTCACCCGTTGGAAGTGGCTATCAAAAAAATCGCGGGTGCGCGCTCGAATATCGGCGTGCTACCCGCGAGTGGAGAAGTGAGTCGATAAAACCGCCCGTGCGACCTCCGCTTCGCACGAACCCACTACTGATGTGCCGCGTTGTGCTTGTCGTTATAGATGTTTCGGCTCAACTTGTTTTGTTGGCGATTGACCTGTTTCTTCTCGTTATTTGTTAGGTTGCCGCCGTTCTGCTTACGGTCTGTCCGAATCTCCTTGTTCAGCTTCACTTCCTTGTGTTCGAGATTCCCCGTTTCCTTGGGCGTCAGGCTGCCGCTCTTCACTCCTTGAGCGATGCGATCCTGTTGATTCTCCTTGCGCTGCGCAATCTTCTCGTCAGCATGCAAAACCCCGGTACTTGCCAGTAAGAAACCGGCGCTCACGACACTCAGAACAAATCGCTTCATTGTCTTTCTCCTCGTTACAAGAATTCGAAGGTCCCTTGCCTTCCACCTCCCTGAACGAGAACGGCTCCGCGAGGTTGTCCTGAAACCCGTTAAAGTCCACTCATCTGAAACGGGTTTAATAAAGCAATCGACTGGGGTGGGGGAAACTTTAGAGGGTCGAGGAGCGGCGATCTTCTTACTACCGTTAGGGTTGTGGCGATGATAAGAAGTGGCAGGCCACAAGCGCCGATGGCGTGCCCCACCTCACGCGATAAGCGCCCGTACTTCCGGCTCCAGTCCTGGGGCGTAGGCGACGCAATGACCGCCGTAGATCGTGCCGCGGCCTTGGAAGTCCGAGAAGCGGCCGCCGGCTTCTTCGAGGACGATCTTCAAGGGCGCGAGATCCCACGGCGCGGCCTTGGGTTCGATCCAGAAATCCGCATGCCCACTCGCGACCAACATTGCGTCGGGAGCGCCGCCGAGACTGCGTACCGCCCAGAACGACGGCAGCGCTTCGAGCAGGCGATCGCGAAAGGGGATGTCGGCGAAGCGATTCAGTCCGTTCACGCACAGCACGGATTCGGAGAAAGATGTTTTATTCGACACGCGAATCGGATCGCCATTGCGAAACGCGCCGCCTCCGCGCGATGCCGTGTAGAGTTCGCCGAGCAGCGGCAAATTGACGATGCCGGCCACTACTTCGCCATCCGCTTCGAGCCCGATCAGGTTCGCCCACAACGGCGTGCCGCGGACGTAGTCGCGCGTTCCGTCGATCGGGTCGATGATCCAGCGGCGGCCGTTTCGCGATTCGATATTTGTCCCTTCTTCGCCCAACAGACCGTCGTCCGGGAAGGCTTCGTGGAGCGCGGCCGCGATTAAGGCTTCGCACTTTTTGTCGGCCGCGGTTACGGGTGAGCCGTCGTCCTTCGGCTCCGCTACGATTCCGGCCTGCATTTCAAGCGCGGTCTGCGCGGCTTTGCGGGCGGCCCCGGATGCGATCTCCAGTTCTTTTTCCCAGGTTGCCATGAGCTACCAACGTAACGCAAGGAACGACAGCCACAAACCCCGATGGCCTGTCCTACATGGCCTGTCCCACGTGCGATGCTAGGAATTAACCGATGAGTTCTCGAACCGTGTACGCGGTCCTTCAAGAAGCCGCGCAACTTTATGGAAATCGTCCTGCCCTGCAGCAGCCGGTTGGGAAGGGCGAGTACAAGACCTGCGCTTCGGCGTTCGCAAGGGCGATATCGTCGCGCTCTTTTCGGAGACGCGCGCTGAGTTTTATATCGCCGACATCGGCATCATGGCATGCGGCGCCATCGCGGGCGCGCTCTACACCAGCTACCCGCCGCACGACCTGATCAAGAATCTCCGCGCTAGCGATCCGCGCTTCGTCTTCGCTGAAAATCCGAAGGCCATCGACACGCTGCTGGCGGCCGCGGGCGCAGAGCCGCTCGACGTGCGCTGGATTCTTCTCACCGGCGAGCGCGATGGAGTAACGACGTTCGATCAGCTTCGCGAATCCGGGCGCCAGACGCTCGCCGACGACCCCGGATTCTTCGACAAAATCCAGGCCGAGTACAAAGCCACCGATCCGGCCATCTTATATATGACTTCGGGCGCGACGGGCGAACCGAAGATGGGACTGACCAGCCACGACGCCATCGTCTTGAATATCGACATGGGAGTCGACGCTCTGCAATTGAAGCCGGGCGATTGCACCATCGCATTTCTTCCCTCCGCGCATATCGCGCAGCGCGTCGTGATCGAGATGGTTCCCATCCGGCTTGGAGTCGAAGTGTGGTTTTCAGAAAGCTTGGCCAAGCTCCCGAGCGAAATCAAAAATATCCGTCCGACGTTTCTGCTCGCCCCGCCGCGCGTTTGGGAGCGCATCTACGCCAGCATTTCGACCGAGATCAAAAAGCGTAGCGCGCTCAGCCGCAGGATGTTCCACGGCGCTGTGGGATTGGGCGCCGAAGCGAGCCGCCTGAAACAAGCCGGCAAGCCTCTTCCGATTTGGATGAAGCGGGCGCTCAAGATTGCCGACAAGCTGGTCTATTCGAAAATCAGAAACCGGCTCGGCGGACGTTTGCGTATCGCCGCTTCGGGCGCGGCTCCGCTCGGCAAGGATCTCGCGGAGTTTTATGCGGCCATCGGCATGCCGCTGATTGAAGGCTATGGGCTCACGGAAGGCGGCGTGGTGGCGCTCAATCCGTTGGACCGTCCCAAACCTGGGAGTATCGGCAAACCCCTCGCCGCGGCGGTGCACATAAAGATCGCCGACGATGGCGAGTTGCTCGTCGAGAGCCCCTGTCTTTTTTCCGGCTACTACAAAGATCCGGAAACTACGGCTCAGGTTCTGCGCGATGGCTGGCTCTACACGGGCGACATCGCCGAGTTCGACGCGGACGGTTATCTCTACATTACGGGCCGCAAGAAGGAGCTGATCGTTTCTTCGAACGGCAAGAAAATTTATCCTTCGCGCATCGAGGGCCTCTTCAAAACCGAGCCACTGATCAATCAGGTGCTTCTGATTGGCGATCGGCTCCCTTATGTGACCGCGCTCTTCACCGTCAACGCTGCCAACGCCGAGACGCTGAAAGGCATGGACGATTGGAAAGCCGGTACGCGGATCGATATTGCGGCCGCTCCGCCAGTGGTGGCCGAAGTCCAGAAGGCTGTTACGAAGGCGAATAAACAGCTCGCTCCTTTCGAACAGATCCGCAAGTTCCGCGTATTGGAGCGCGATTTTTCGATCGAAAATGGCGAGGTCACGCCGACCATGAAAGTGCGGCGCAACCGCGTGCTCGAGAACCATCGCGAGACCATTCGCGAGCTGTACATGGGTAAAGAAGAGAGCCAGTGAGTCCGCCGGCAGCGAAGCGCGTGCCTCGCGAGATCGCGATGCATGGCGATACTCGCATGGACGAGTATTACTGGTTGCGCGATCGCAACAATCCCGACACCATCGCATATCTGGAAGCGGAGAACCAGTACACGGCGTCCGCGATGGAGCCCGCCGCGGATCTGCAGGAGAAGCTCTATAACGAAATTCTGGGGCGGATCAAGGAAGACGACACTTCAGTTCCGGTCCGCAAGGACGCTTGGTTTTATTACACCCGCACCGAACGCGGCCAGCCCTATGGGATTTCGTGCCGCAAGTACGCCAGTCTCCGCGCACCTGAGGAGATCCTGCTGGACGCGAACCTGCTTGCCGCCGGCCGGAACTATTTCCGCATTGGCGCTTTCAGCGTCAGCCCGCGGCACAATCTGCTCGCGTATTCGATCGACTCCGCGGGCGACGAAGCGTACACCGTTTACGTCAAGGATCTTAGGACGGGCGCGCTGCTCTCCGATTCCATCGTGAACACGTACGACACGCTGGAGTGGGCGAACGATAATGCGACGTTTTTCTATACCGTGCTCGATGAAGCGAAGCGTCCGTATCGCGTTTACCGGCACGTGCTCGGATTTAAAACCGACGAGCTGATTTACGAAGAGCAGGACGCCCGTTTCTGGATGGGGCTGTCGAAGAGCCGTAGCGGGCGTTTCATCTATATCGAATTGCACAGCAAACTGACCAGTGAAATCCGTTATGTGCGCGCGAGCGACCCGCTATCGGAACTGCGGGTGGTGCTCCCGCGCGTGCAAGGCGTTGAGTATGGGCTCGCGGATCACGGCGAATATTTTTATATCCGCACGAATCACAGTGCGAAGTCGTTCCGGTTGATGCGCACGGCGATCGATGCGCCGTCGGATACGAATTGGGAAGAAGTCATTCCGGAGCGCGTGGGCATTACGATAGAACGCGTCGATACTTTCGAATCGTTTCTGGTTCTTTCGGAACGCGATCGCGGATTGCCTGGAATTCGCGTGTCACCCTTGTCAGACCCCGCGCCGAATCCCGCGGACGATTTTCATTACATCGGGTTTCCGGAGCCTGCTTACTCGGCCGGACTCACTGGTAATCTCGAATACCGCAGCAGCACGCTACGCTTTGCGTATACGTCGCTGATCGCGCCGCCTTCTGTTTTCGACTACAACGTGGACACGCGGGAGCGCGAGTTGAAGAAGCAGACGGAGGTGCTCGGCGGGTACGATCCGTCGCTTTATGGGAGCGAACGAATATTTGCCATGGCTGGCGATGGCGTTGCGGTGCCGATCTCGGTGGTTTATCGCAAGGACACCGCGCTCGATGGGACGAGTCCAATGTTGCTATACGGCTACGGGTCCTACGGCTTGACGATGGACCCCGGATTCTCCTCCGATCGGCTGAGCCTGCTGGATCGCGGTTTCGTATACGCGATCGCGCACATACGTGGAGGCGGGGAGTTAGGGAAGCCGTGGCACGACGACGGAAAGCTGCTGCGTAAGAAGAACACGTTTTCAGATTTTATCGCCTGCGCCGAACATTTGATCGCACAGCGCTACACATCGGCCGGCCGGCTCACGATTCTCGGCGGCAGCGCTGGCGGATTATTGGTGGGCGCGGTGCTCAACATGTGCCCGGAGTTGTTCCACGCCGCGATTGCCAAAGTGCCGTTTGTCGATGTGGTGAATACGATGCTCGATCCTACGCTGCCGCTCACGATCCCGGAGTATGAGGAATGGGGAAATCCTGAGGACAAGCGATATTACGATTACATCCGCTCTTATTCGCCGTACGATAATGTCGAGCCGAAGGCGTACCCGGCCCTATTGATTACGGCGGGGTTGAACGATCCGCGCGTGTCCTATTGGGAGCCCGCGAAATGGGCTGCACGATTGCGCGCAGTGAAGACGGATGGCAATGTTCTGCTGCTCAAGACCAACATGGGGGCGGGACATTTCGGGCCGTCGGGGCGGTATGACCGGTTGCGGGAGACGGCGTTCGATTATGCCTTCTTGTTGGCTATGCCCGGCCGGGGTTCAGTTACCTGAGGCAATCGACGGCCGAGACCTTTGACTATCGAAACCTTACAAAAAGAGAAACCTTACAAAGAGAGGACGATGGTCGATATGCCTAGTAGTATTGTTCTTTTCTCGGTAAAAGTTTCGCTTTCTTTCGAAAGTCCAATCACCTCTGAATGAGCGCGGTTTGCCAGTGTAGGTTGGTGTACAGGTTGGTGTATTACGTCCAGTTCTGGACTCGGCGCAATTTGCCGACATTCATCTCAATGACAGCATTAACGAGTGGATTCTTGGCTCGGCTGCGCGTTTCCTGCGGAGTGGAATACTTGTCCCAATCGACCGGCATTCCGCTATTGTGTTCTCTGAAAACTCCTGGCTGCAAAACTGTGTTCCTCGGAAAATCCTTACGGACCCGCATGTAAACGCAATCTTCGTCGGGGATGTGTTCGATCTCCCAGCCTATGTCATCAGCCATGAAGCTATACTCAATGTTGGTGGAGGTGAAGCAGGGGGAAATTTGGTTGTACGAGCCGCCCAGTGCTTCCACCTCCGAACAAAGCGCATTGCTCGTAACATCTGGATCAGAACAGTCCGGCTTGCGCCCATTCATCATCGTATCCCGTGACCTAGTCAATAGGGAAGGCCGGCCGCTGTTGGGGTGCCGCTGACAACCAAAGTAAAGAAGGCAAATTCATTTCGTATCGCGATACCTCAGGCCGAACTACTCCACGACATTGGCAGAGACCCATTTTTACCGGGCGTAGCACTTTGTGACCATGTTCGCGTTCTAGATCTGAATCAGCTTCGCACAAAAATTGGTCGACTTTCCGGCAATGCATTAAATGCCGTGGTGGGGCTGGGCTTGGCCTTCGTTTTCGATTTCCGATAGTCACAAACTTTCAAACTGACCCACTACCGGATTTTGAGCCTCTCGGCCATGCGGACCAGATCGGCCAGTGAGCCGGCGCCCATTTTGCTCATTACGCGGCCGCGGTGCACTTTGATGGTCTCCTCGGTGGTCCCCAGCTCGCCGGCGATCTGTTTGTTCAGGAGACCGGTAACAACGAGCGCCAGGACTTGCCGCTCGCGCGGAGTGAGCGTTTGAAGCCGCTTTCTCAGCTCGAAGGTCTCGGATCTCTGCAGGCGGCCCTCGCTATCGCGCCGCAGAGCCTCCTGGACGGCGTCGAGCAGTTCCTGTTTGCGGAATGGCTTCGTCAAAAACTCCACAGCACCGCCCTTCATCGCCCGCACGGTCATTGGAATATCTCCGTGTCCGGTGAGAAAGACGATGGGCATCTCGACGCCGGAGTTCGCCAGCTCCGCCTGCAGGTCGAGGCCGCTCAGACCGGGCAATTCCACGTCGAGAATCAGGCAGGCCGGAAGATCCGGACGTTTGCTCTGGACGAACTCGGCCGCCGTTCCAAACGTTCGCACCGCGAAACCGGCGGAGTCGAGCAGATCTGCAACCGAATCGCGAACCAATGGGTCGTCGTCGACCAGGAACACGATGCAGTTTGGATCGCTCATTCAATTGGCGCTGTGACGGGCAAGGCGAAATGGAACACGGCGCCACGAGGCTCATTCTTATCGGCCCACAGCCGGCCGCCATGCGCCTCTATGATCGATCGGCAGATCGGCAATCCCATGCCGATCCCCTGTGCTTTGGTGGTGAAAAAAGGAGCGAACAGCCGATCCGCATTTTCCGCTTCGATTCCCAGCCCGGTATCTTCAACGGACACGAGAAGTTCACCTGTATTCGAAAGCGTGGATCGAATCATGAGCCGCTTGGGCTCATGATCTAGACCGGCAATGGACTCAATGCCGTTCATCGCTAAGTTCAGAATGACTTGCTGCAATTGAACGCGGTCGCCGCTCACGGAAGGAACGCCAGGATCGAGTTCGGCACGCAAGAAAATCTTGTTCCGTTCCGCCTCATGGTGGACTAAAGAAATCGTGTCTTCGATTACCCCATTCATGTCTACCGGCGCAGTCATTGAAGCAGTCTTCTTGAATAGGGCGCGCAGACGCTGCACGATCTCGCTCGCTTGGGTAGCGGCTTGAATTATCCGGCTTGCAGCGGCGCGAGCCTTGTCCAGGTTCGGCGGATCGTTCGACAGCCACGCCGCACAACTGTCTCCGCTGGCGACGATCGCGGCAAGTGGCTGGTTCACTTCGTGCGCAATCGAGGCCGTCAGTTCACCCATCGTCATCACCCGAGCCATGTGCGCCAGTTCCGCCTGCGAGTTGCGCAGATCCTCCTGCGCCTGCTTCCAATCGTGCATGTCCACAATTGTGCCGTACCACTTTACGATACGCCCTTCTTGGTCGAGCAGTGGGAGTGCGCTCATTACGCACCACCGGTACATGCGGCCGGCCAGGCGGAAGGTGCGCACCTCCACTCGGTACGGCGCTCCGCTAGCGACACAAGACCTCCACAATCGAGCGGCCCGATCGGCGTCTTCCGTATGAAGAAGTTCGATCCATCCGTCTCCCATGAGATCTTCGGCCGGGAAGCCGGTATAGTCGAGTACGCGAGTATTGCAGTAGTCGATCGCGCCTTCCGCTGTAGCGCTCCAAAGCATCTCGGGAATCGTCTC
>JBEKUT010000410.1:0-6614 GCA_049514735.1 Bryobacteraceae bacterium | reverse complement strand
TTCGCGATAAACTCGTTCATGGCGTTTCCCTTCCCTTGTGATGTTTAGTTTTCGAACAACCAATCATCATACGGGAACGGGAGACGCCATCAGTGTTTGGTTGCGGCTATGCCGCGCTGTGACACTTACGGGAAGAAAGACTTGAACTCCAGCCGGCACATTGGAGAACGAAAGCACGAAGCGCGCGCCTGAATCCGCGGGTTCCAAGGTGTAGCCCGGCGGCGACACAGCGACAGGGGAGGGCACAAAACCGGTTTCGTAGGGGTACCCAAAGCCCGGGACATTTTGAGGATAAGCGAGCGGCGGAGTCGGTCCGTCGACACTGAGGCCAATGTTCCTTCGCCGCATCGCATTCGCAAAGATATCGATTACCTGGATACTGCCGTCGAATGCGGTTGTACCGCTTCCGCCAACAAGGGAGGCGTTATGAGAAACGCATCCGCACAACGTCACCGGAGAATTATTAAACCGCATTCCCATCACAGTACTGGCGACCGTTTGCTGGGGCGAAAGGATCGTATCGCTAGAATCGCTGACGGCGACCGTTGCAACGATGTCGGCCGACGTGACGTGGGCTCCGATCAGGTTGGCGTTCGCGCGGAGGTTGGTCATGCGCATCACGCGCAGGTCGTTGCCAGGAGGATCGATAGGCACGCCGTACCAAGTAACCTGATTTGCAGCGTTCTGCTGGGCGGCGTAAATTGTGAATGCATTCGGCTGAAGATAAGGGCTGCTCGAATACTGGTAACCGCCGCCGCCGTTGCCCGGCAGATAATTGCACGATCCGGGAGCGGCAATGGCGGTGGAGTAACACAGCGCTTGAGCCGGATTGAAAGAAGTGCTGACGCCGGTGTTCGGAGGAACGATGGGAGTGGCCGGGTATGGCTCATCGATCAGCAACAGCGCGTCCATAAATCCGCCGCCGAGCAGCCGATTTGTAATGTTGGTGTTCAGAGAAAGAGTAACGTTCACGACTGGCACGGGCTGACCGGGCGGCGTGGGCGTGCCTCCCGTGCAAACCAGCAGCATGTCGTTAATCAATTCGGTGGTCCCTTCGGCCCGCGCAGTACCGGGCGGCGTGATTGCCCCTGCCTCGCAGAACAATTGACTCTGTGCATAGGCGGCAACGCCGGTAAGCATTGCCGCCGAGGCCACTATTCGGAAAAACCAATTCATAAAGAACCTCAGTGCACGATGGACCAGCCGGGGACGCCGGCCTCACTGATCCAGTTCCAGCCGATGATGGAAGCTCCGCCTGCTCCGCCGTAGTAATTGACCGTGACCTGGTGGGTGGTTGTGTTTTGCCAAAGCAGGTCAGGGACGCCGTCGCCGTTCACGTCGGACACAGCTTTGATGGTCCAGCCCGCGGGGGCAGCGGCATTATTGTTCAGCGGGGCCCAGTTCTCATACACGGCTCCGCCGGGTCCACCGTAGTAGTGCAAGATGACTTGGCCGGTGGTGTCGTTTTGCCAGACGAGGTCGGGAACGCCATCGCGATTGAAGTCGCCTGCTCCTACGACGTGCCAGCCGGGTATGGAGGTCTTCTGGAGCCAGTTCCAGCCCAAATAGAGGGCGCTTGTCCCATTGAAGCCGTAGTAGTGAACCGTCACTTGACGCGTGGTGTCATTTTGCCAGACAAGGTCGGGGACACCGTCGCCGTTGAAGTCGGCGGCGCCGACTACGGTCCAACCTGGGACGGGTGTCGCTTGCGCCCAACTCCAGCTTTGCAGCACGACGCTTCTCGATATCGGGTAATAGCCGTAGGTATGGATCGTTACCTCGCGGGTGACGGAATCCTGCCAGACGAGGTCCTGGAAGCCGCTGGCGCTGAAATCCGCTACGGCTACGATGTGCCAGGTTGGCACGTCGGTGGTGTTCAGCCAATTCCAGGTCTGCAAATCGACTCCGGCGTAGCCGGCGTAATGGACGGTGGCTTGGCCGGTAGTATCGTTTTCCCAGACGCGGTCAGAAACGCCGTTGCCATCGAAGTCGCCAGCGATGGCGCCTCCGAAGTTGACTGTTGGGTTGAACGGGAAGAAGCGTGGTACGGGTAACGAATCAGTGTTTGCAAAGGCTGCGTCGGAAATGGGCGCGAGTAAAGCTCCCACGATGACCGTCCCCACCTGATTCGTCGAGCCACTGAATGCGAGGGCGATGGGGATGCTGGCTGTTTCGACTACCGTTGGATCCGAGTCGACAACTTCGTACACGGCGTAAGCTGTGTGCCCGATTCGCGAGGCTTCCGCGACCGGTGTTGTTCCGATGGCCGCGGTGCTGGTGAGAGAGGTGTAGGCTTGACCTGAATAACCATTTGATTCGGCTTGAATCAGTTGTAATTGCGAGGTGTGGAATGGATTTCCGGACGGGTAACCGGGTCCGGGGTTTCCGTTGGCCAGCTCTACGCTGACCGGGAGAAAGACGTGGACGCCGAATGGTACGTTATCGAAGACGAGCAGGATTCTGGTGCCCGAATCGGCTGGTGAGAGAGCATAGTTGGGAGGTGAAACCGTCGAAGGGGAAGGCAGGAATCCTGTTTCGGTTTCGTACGGAGACCCGGGGATGTTTTGCGGGTACGTGGCCGGGGCGGTGGTCCCATTGGTTGTCAGTCCGACGTTTCTGCGCTTGAAGGCCACCGCTGATCCCTCCGTAATCTGAACGGCGCCGTCGAACGAGCCGTTGCCGCCTCCACTCAGTAGATAAGCATTATGAGATGGGCACCCGCAGAGCGTGAGGGAGGTGTTGGGCGCTACTAATCCGGACTGAATGTATGCGAGCGCTGCCTGTGGGTTGTTGATTGCAATATTCTCCGAGGGGTTGATGGCCAGGAACCCCACGACTTGATTTGGAATCATTGTCGGCGAGAGACCCACCTGAGCGGCGTCCGCACGGAGGTTTGTGAGGCGAATATATCGCGTCGCGCCGTTGGACCCAGGCGGATCGATAGGCACTCCGATCCAAGTAACCTGATTTGCAGCGCTCTGCTGGCCCGCGTATATAGTCGAAGCGTTGGATTGCAGGTAGGGATTATTTGGGGTTTGGTAACCACCGCCGCCGGTGCCCAACAGATAGTTGCATGATCCTGGGGTCGCGGTGCCGGAGGCATAACAGAGCGACTGAGCGGGCTGGTTTGCGGGGGCCGTCACGGTGCCAGAAGTGACGATCGGGTTGGACGGGTAGGGCTCATCGATAGTTAACAGCGCATCCAGATAGTTGCCGCCGAGCAGGCGGCTGGTGACGTTAGTGTTTAGTGTCAGAGTTACGTTTGTGACGGGGATGGGTTGGCCAGATGCCGTGGGAATCCCCCCAGTGCAGGCGAGGATTATATCGCCGATCAGTTCCGTCGTCCCTTCCACGCGAACAATGGTGGGGGTACTGTTTTGTATCGTGCATGCCACACCCGAGTTAAGCTGAGCATAATTGACGGCGCCGGCCAGAATAGCTGTGGCGAGCGCGAGACGAATGTATAATTTCATAGTTTTCCTTAGTGAACAATTGACCAGCCGGGGACGCCGGTCTCACTGATCCAGTTCCAGCCGATGTTGGTAGCGCCGCCGGGTCCGCCGTAATAGTTGACCGTGACCTGGTGCGTCGTAGTGTTCTGCCAGAGGAGGTCGGGGACGCCGTCGCCGTTCACGTCGTACACCGCTTTGACAGTCCAGTCTGTGGGGGCGGCAGCACCATTATTCATCGCCGCATAGCCCTGGTAGACGGCGCCTCCCGCTCCTCCGTGGTAATGCAAGATGAGCTGGCCGGTGGTGTCATTCTGCCAGACGAGATCGGGAACGCCATCGCGGTTGAAGTCACCCGCGCCTACGACATGCCAGCCGGGTATGGACGTCTGTTGCAGCCAGTTCCAACCTTGGTAAACTGCGCCGCCTGGGCCGCCGTAGTAATGAACGACGACTTCACGCGTGGTGTCGTTCTGCCAGACGAGGTCGGGGACACCGTCACCATTGAAGTCGGCTGCGCCGACTACAGTCCAGCCGGGGACCGCTGACGTTTGCAGCCAGTTGAAACCCTGCGTGACGGCTCCGCCACCGCCGCCATAATAATGGACCGTGACCTCACGTGTGGCCGTGTCCTGCCAGACCAGGTCGGGGGTGCCATCGCCATTGAAATCGGCTACGGCGACGATGTGCCAGGTGGGAACGGTGGCGGTGTTCAACCAGTTGAAGGTCTGCAAATCGACGCCGGCGTAGGCGGCATAGTGAACGTTCGCTTGATTCGTCGAGTCGTTTTCCCAGATGCGATCGGGCACGCCATTGCCATCGAAATCGCCTGCGATGGGAGGTGGGACGATGTTGGCGGCGTCCGGGTCCGCGCCAGAGGCGAAGCGTGGAACGGGTTGCGAATCGGAGGTTGCGACGCCTACGGCCGAGAGAGGCGCGAGAGAAGTTTTCACGACTACCGTTCCGGATTCGTTCGTCGAGCCACTAAAGGCGAGCGCGATGGGGATGGTGGCTGTCTCTACTGACGATGGATCTGAGTCGACGACTTCGTACACGGCGTAGACAGTGTTGCCGATTCGGGAGGCTTCGGCTACGGGGGTTGTTCCGACGGTCGCGGTGCTGGTGAGTGAGTAGTAAGCCTGGCCGGAGAAGCCGTTCGGGGCCGCTTGAATCAGTTGTATTTGCGCAGTATCGAATGGATTTCCGGATGGGTAACCGGGTCCTGGCGTTCCTCCAGAGAGAGCTACGCTGACCGGGAGAAAGACGTGGACTCCGGCTGGAATGTTCGAGAACAAGAGCAGGATTCTTGTCCCCGAATCGGCTGGTTGGAGAGCATAGTTCGGAGGCGAAACGGGGGATGGGGATGGCCAGAAGCCTGTTTCGGACGGGTAGTAAACGCCAGGAACATTTTGTGGGTAAGTGGCGGGCGCGGTCGTGCCATTGGTAGTCAATCCGAGGTTTCTTCGGAGGAATACATTGGCGAAGCCTTCGGTTGCTTGAACCGTGCCATCAAACGAGGCAGCGCCACTTCCAGTCAGCAGAGAATCATTATGAGATGTGCATCCGCATAACGTGAGAGAAGTGTTGGGAGCGGTTAATCCGGCTTGAATGAAACCGACGGTTATGAACTCGTTTGGGATCGGAAAATCCATGCCGCTAATGGTCACCGTCACGACGACTTGCTCCGGGACCATAGTATGCGAGAGACCTAATTGTGCCGCGTTGGCACGAAGATTTGTAAGTCGGATATAGCGGGTAGCGCCACTGGGCCCAGGGGGATCGAGCGGAACTCCGTACCAAGTGATGGTATTTGCCGCGTTTTGCTGGGCGGTGTAAATCGTGAATGCATTTGCCTGGAGATAGGGATCGTTGGCGGTTTCGTAACCGCCGCCTCCGGTACCAAGCAGATAATTGCAAGATCCGGGAGACGCTGTGCCGGTGGAATAACACAATGCCTGAGAAGGCTGGTTGGCGGGAGTATTGACGCTGCCAAAAGGGCTAATTGGATTGGCCGGGAACGGCTCGTCAATGGTCAACAACGCATCCATGTAGCCGCCGCCGAGCAGGCGGTTGGTGATGTTCGTATTCGCGGATAGCGTGACGTTTACGAGGGGAACGGGCTGGCCGGACGCGGTGGGAGTGCCGCCGAAGCACTGGAGCACTATATCGTTGACCAGTTCGGTGGTTCCTTCCACGCGGACGATGACGGGTGTCGCGTTTCCCACAGCGCATGACGCTTGAGCCTCGGCGTAATTGGCGATGCCGGATAAAATGGCAGCCGCAGCCGCCAGATGCATGTACGAATTCATGAGAACATTTACCTCCGGTTTCAATTGAGAATCAAAACGCAAACAACAAATCGCTAACGAAGACCATGCAGGCACACAAGCCCCTCTGGTCCGCATCGGCCTGTAAATTAGCCGCCTTCGGGCCGATTTCGACTTAAGCCGTTACTCGAGACGGAGAAATTGAATGCTCGGAAGCGGGAGCGCGCTCGGTCCGCCTGGCCAGCGGGCAAAGCATATTTCGGCGATTCGAAACCGTAACCTTAAATTTAGAAGTACGATCATATCAGTTTCTTGCGTAACGTGGAAGACGTACGAGAGGACAATTATTTAAATCAATAGCCTGTTTGAGCTATATAGGGCAGGTTTGTTGGGATCGTTTTCCGGCCTGGCGGGCGAGAACGAAGAGCCTTGAAAACGGATTTGACGTTCGGGGACGAGTGGGCTAGGATAGAGTTGCGGGGTGGAGCAGTCTGGTAGCTCGTTGGGCTCATAACCCAAAGGTCGAAGGTTCAAATCCTTCCCCCGCAACCAAATAAATCAGCAGGTTACGAGTTTCCAAGCGCATTTCCAGGACCATCCTAGACCACTTTAACCTGCAGTCCACTGTTTTCCGCCGTGGACGCTGTGGTTTCCATCGATCCTGCTTTCAGGACCATCTGAACTACGTTGTTGTGTGCTTGCCTCTTGCCTCCAGTCATCGCTCTCCCGTAAACATTCATCGTGGTTTGAATGCTGGCATGGCGCATCAATTCCCGCTGCACTCCGACCGGTGCTTCCGTCTGGTCAAGCCAGGAGCGGTAGCTGTGCCTGAACGTCTTCCAGCCGACCTGACACTTGATGCCCGCCGCCTTCGCCGCCACACGAATGTGCTTCTTCT
>JBEKUT010000409.1:0-6649 GCA_049514735.1 Bryobacteraceae bacterium | reverse complement strand
CACTCACACGACTCGTGGTCATTTAAACTCTGTCGGAGCGGCGCACGATCCGCCCACGCTAGGATTGACGGGCTCAGGTTCACCGCACAGCGCCGACTCCAAGAGCTCGGAAAACCTTGCCTGCACCGGCGGCCGATCCCGTACCCCTAAAAACTGAGTGAATTCCGCCACACCTGTATCCCAGTTTCACTCTTCCCCACCCACCCGGCGTTGACTCCAACCACTCTACACTTTGGTCCGTAACGTGTTGAATCGATTGTCCGGTCGAAACCCATAAATGCCGGGTTTCGTCGGATGACCTTGGTATACTATCGGTTTACCCGCACATACATGATGAAGAAGTATTTCGCGTATCTCTTCCTGGCCTCTGCCGCGGCCGGAGCTCAGAATTATTTTTACTTTACGACCGGCCAAGCTGCCCGCGCGGTCTTTGGACAGCAGACCTTTACGGCCCAGGACGAGGACACGGGAACCGCGGGAGGGGCATGCGGAAGCGGCACGCAGGTTTGCAATCCAACGCCATACATTCTCGGAGCAAGCGGTGGGATCGCCTACGCGAACGGTAATCTCTTCGTCGCGGACTCCAACTACACGGGTGCGCTGCCGCTGTACGAGCGCGTTTTGATCTACAACACGATTTCCGAATCCTTGCCTTCGCCCACGGCGGACATTTCCCTTCCCTCATCCCCGTTCGTGCGGTGTCCCCTCTGTATCGGGTCCTCTGAAACTGCGTTGAACACCTACATATTGGGAGGATATCCGGCGGCTTCAACGCTGCCCACGGGAGTGAGCCTGCCGGACTTCACCGATTACGGAATCACGTCTCAATCCTTCCGTACGCCAACGGGCGTGGCCACTAACGGAACTATTCTCGCCGTCGCGGATACGGACAACAATCGTATTCTCATCTGGAACTCGATTCCCGCCGGCAACGCCGTGCCTGCCGACCTCGTGCTGGGACAGCCGGACATGAATACGGTTAACCCGATCGCCGTGAACGCCAAGTCGTTCCGCGGGCCGGAGGGCGTGTGGATTCAGGGTTCGCAGCTATTCGTCGCCGACACGCAGAATAATCGCGTGATGATCTATAACCAGATCCCCACCTCCAACGGCCAGGCTGCCGATGTCGTGCTGGGCGTCAAAGACTTCACCACCGCGCCGCCTCTCGACGTGACCACCAATCCCCCGAAACCCTCCGCCTCCAACATGTTGAGTCCCACGTCGGTGACCACCGATGGCACGCACCTCTTTGTCAGCGACCTGGGCCAGAATCGCATTCTCATCTGGAACACCATTCCAACCCAGAACGGGCAAGCCGCGGATGTTGAGATCGGGCAGACCGACATGACTGGAAATGTGTCGAACAACGCTTATACGGGAATGCCCGCTACGTCGTCCACGGACACTACCAACAAAGAAACGCCCGTCCTATGCCAGGTTCCCACCGGAACCGATCTGGCGAGCAATAACAGTTACCCCGCCCGTTGTGCTTATACGCTCAGCTACCCACGCTTCGCGCTCTCCGACGGCACGCGGTTATTCGTAGCTGACGGAGGTAACGACCGCGTCCTGGTATACAATCGGATTCCCACTCAGAACGCGCAGCGCGCCGATATCATTCTGGGACAGGCCGACGAAACCGACGATGTGGTCACCGACAGCACCGACACCTTCCGTCCCGATGCCAACGTCGGCCGTTCGGCCGCGGACGAGATCCGAACTCCCACCTCCCTGGCGTGGGATGGGACGAATTTGTATGTCGCCGATCCATACGACCGGCGCGTCATGGTCTTCACGGCTGAGCCGCCTTTGATTCCGCTTAACGGGATCGTCAACGCCGCGAGTATCGTCGTCAACGCCGACGCCTCGATCTCTCTATCTGGCGCCATCACGGCAGGCGATGTGGTCACCGTTACGATCGCTACCAATTCCACTGCGACCGCGTTGACCTACAACTATACGGTACAGGCGACCGATACGCTCGAGACGATTGTTCAGGCGCTGGTCAACCTGATCAACACCCAGAGCGGCGGCGATCCTAACGTGCTCGCGGTCGCCAACACCGCCCTGGACGAAATCGTTCTGACTTCGAAGTTGATTGGCAATGCCGGCAATTCGATCACGATCACCGCGTCGTCGGCGGGCGCTGGAAGCACGAGTACCACAACTAAGACGGCGACCGAGGTCCTGACCGCTTCGGGAAGCACGTTGAGTGGCGGCGGCACGGCAGGTGAGATTGCGCCCGGAACCATCGTCACAATTTTCCCGACGCCGGGCCTCACCTTGTCCGATCAGACCGCGTCCGCCGATCCGAACGCTACCTTGCCGACCACTCTCGGTGGAGTGCAAGTGTATTTCGACGGCTTGAAAATTCCGCTCAGCTACGTCAGTCCGGCTCAGATCAACGCACAAATGCCGTACGAAACGCTGGACGTTTCGAGCGTGAGCGCTTACGTGCGGATCGCGCACAGTGACGGCGCCGTTACGGTTTCTTCCGCGGTTGGCATCCCCATCGTGGGAGAAAATCCTGGGATTTTTGCTAAAGGTGTAACCGAGCCGCGGCAGGCCGAGGCGTACCACGCCAGCAGCTACGCGCTGGCGGTAGTCGATTTGGAAGGGACCACCGAGGCCGGAGATACCGCCGTGATTACCATCGACAACCGCTCCTACGACTACAACGTGCAATCCACCGACACGCTCGACAGCGTTCGCGACGCGTTGGTCGCGTTGGTCAATTCCAATCCCAATGAGCGGGTGACGGCCACGGCCGCAGGCCAGTTCGATCGCGTGATCCTGACGGCGAAAGTCCCCGGACCGGACGGCGACGGGATTCCGATCGGAGGGTCCGCCTCCAGCACCCTCACGAGCGGCGCGACAGTTACCGTGACGGCCCTCCAGACCATGACCGGCGGAGCAAGCGTCGCCGGCGCGCCGGTGACAATGGACAATCCCGCCACGCCGGGCGAGTTGATTTACATCTACGCCACGGGGTTGGGTGTAATCGGACCCGCTGGAGCGCAAAACTACGAAAATGACGGTGCCCCCTACCCGCTCAATGGTCCGCCCAACGCCCCCACGGCGCCGGTGGACAATGCGCAGGTCGGCGGCTTGACGGCCTCAGTGCTTTTCTCGGGTCTCAAGCCTGGCCTCATCGGCGTGTATGAAGTGCAACTCCTGCTCGACACCGCCCTGCCCACTAATCTGCAGACGCAGATGTTTATCGCGCAAAACGTTTTCACCAGCAACATCACGACGATTCCAGTTGTGGCTGCGACGCCGCCGGCCACCGGCGCCACCAGCGCCGTCACCAGAAAGCAGTAGACGCGGCCGAACCGGGCCGTGACCGGCAAGCAGCGGTTGCCCCATTCGTATATGGTCTTCTGGGGAGTGGCCATGGGACCCCGGGAGCCAGCCCCCTGAAACCCCCTCGCCCTAGGAACATTATGCTTGACACAGACCGGTTACCTCATGGAAACCGTGACCGGCAGGGAGCGGCTATCCCGCCGAAGCAACAGGCTCGGTTTCACGCATAATTCTGCGCCAAGTGGCGCGGATGATCGCCTTACCTCGTCTGCGCTTTGGCGCCTCAGCGCTTAACTCTTCGCAGGCGGCGGGAATTTCTTGAACATGTCCTTAACCGCATCCGCCAGTTTATTTTCATTCTTCTCAGGTTTGCCTGATAACGTCTCGGCGGACATCCCTCGCCAGATCAGATGTTTTGTACGAGCGTCAAACATGTCCACCACTAACGTTCCGACGGGTGTATTGGTGACTGTTGTTGTAGTCTCGCCAAAGCCGCCCCAGCGCCATCCGCCGAAACCGTCGTAAAACGTATTCAACGTCGGTTGTTCTTTCGTCGATCCAAACCCCGTGACTGCGACATCGCCGCCGCTCTCCACTTTCTGCCAGCCCTTCGCGGAAAGCTGCTGATCCACGTCCCGCGTAATACGATCCGCCCAGAGCTGATCGCCCGCCTTCACGCGCTCCCACGAATATGTGTGGTACTGCCCAAAATCCGCGCTGTGATCGTAGTCGGTTGTCACCTTAGCCGCAAAAAGGATACACGTTGTTACAGCTCCCAACGCGGCATACCTCAAGATTCGTTTCCTCATGGTGTCTCCTTACCACTCGTTAGATGCGAGATAGGAGCACTGTTTTGCCGCAAGTTTGGTTTTCGGGCTAATTCTCGAAACGATGAAAGAAACTCGAAGCGGCGTAGTGAGGCCGGCCGGCATCGTTAGCCACGCGCCGCGCGAGATCGGCGAGAAAGTCGTCGAACTGCGCCGCGGCCGCGCAATCCACCGGCTGATTGAGATCGTCCTCAGTCGAGTGATACCGTTGCGCGAGCCATTGCCGCCACGCTTTATACTCCGGCGACCCCGGCGTCCAGCCAAACTTCATCGCCAACGCGGGAACCCCGGCCAGCACGAAACTATATTGATCCGTGCGGATGAAAGAGTTCCGGTCCGGTTCCGGATCGGCCGCGATCTCGATATGATGCTCCGCGCCAACCGCACGGGCGTCCACCGCCAGCATCGATTCGTCCAGACCCTGCACATGCAGCTTCTTCAGCGGGAAAAGCGGCATGAACATATCCATGTTGAGATCGGCGACGATTCCCTTCCCCGGCACCGTCGGACGGCCCGCAAAATAGCGCGAACCGAGCAGCCCCTTCTCCTCGCCCGTAAAAATCACGAACAGCATCGAACGTTTCGGCCGTTCCTTCGTCTGACTGAAGCTCTTCGCGATCTCCAGCACAGACGCAACACCCGAAGCATCGTCCATAGCCCCCGGATAAATCGTCCGGCCCTTGATCGGCGCGCCGACACCAAGATGATCCAGGTGCGCCGAAACCAGAACATATTCGTTCTTCAGTGTCGGGTCGGAGCCTTCGAGTTTCGCCACAATATTGGGCGACTCCGCCCGGTCGTTCTCTTCAACCACAGCAGCAGTGAGGCTCTTGTTCAGAGCGAAGCGAGGCAGCGGCTTCTGCGCGTCGGCCAGCGCCAGTATCTCTGCAAACGTGTGCCCCGTGCCCGCGAAAAGCTTCTCCGCCTGCGCCGGGTTGAACGTCGCGGAGAACATCGTCTGATGGATGTCGCCTAACGCCGGGTGTGCCGCGGCAACGGCTGCATCCTTGGGGTCGGCCGCGAGCCTCATGCCCGGCTGCGATGCGCTGCTCGCAACGCGCTCCCAACCAAAATCCATCGACTTCGGCGTCGGGATCGATATCGAGCCAACCACTCCGGCGTCTTTCAAAGCTTGTTGCAACGGGGCTGTTCGCGCAAACGATTTGAGCGCCCCTGGTAAATCGGCCGGACCGCCATTCACATAAACGACGATCTTCCCCTTCAGCTTCGAGAACGATATCTCCGCTGAATCAAAATCGTCGTATTTCGCTTCCGGCAGATGGAGACCATAACCAATGAACACCAGCGGCGCGTCGATCGACTTCGGTTGTATCGCGCGAGAACTGAGGATCGCATCGCGCCCCAGCACCAGCTGCTCCGGCTTGCCATCCACGACCAAGCTCATAGACGACTTGTCCGCAATCACCCGGCTCACATCGAATTTTACGGGCTGATAATAGCCATTCACACCCGCCGGCACGAGCCCGTCGGCCTTGAATTGCGAGACCACATATTCAGCCGCATGCATGTAATCCTCTGACCCGGTGAGGCGGCCGTGCATATTGTCGTCGGCGAGCGTCTTAATATGCGCCCACCAGGCCTGCCCCTTAGCTTCGTCCGCGGCAGTAACTGGACGGCCCTGACCAAGAACGCCAG
Source organism: Bryobacteraceae bacterium (assembly GCA_049514735.1). Lineage (GTDB taxonomy): Bacteria > Acidobacteriota > Terriglobia > Bryobacterales > Bryobacteraceae > JAICMB01. The sequence goes on along the minus strand of JBEKUT010000409.1, from coordinate 863 downwards.
GCGCAACGCCACCGAACATGACCATCAACGCAATCAGAGTATGACTCATATAGGTGCCCTTAAGTTGACTGATTATCGCATGACCGCGCACTGTATGATCGATAGGAGCCAATGCCCAATCTCCAGGAGCAATTCGGCCAGATCGACATCTACCTCTTCGATCAACTGCTCAAAGGCCGCATCACGCCGGGAATGCGCGTGCTCGATGCCGGCTGCGGCTCTGGACGCAATCTCATCTATTTTCTTCGCGAACACTACGAAGTGTTCGCGGTCGATTCGGACCCCAGCGCCATTCAATACACGCGCCAACTCGCCGCGTCCCTCGCGCCCTCTCTGCCCGCATCCAACTTTCGCGTTGAAGCCATCGAAGAAATGACGTTCTCAAACGCGTTCGCCGATGTCGTCCTCAGCAGCGCCGTCCTCCACTTCGCCCAATCCGACAAGCATTTTGAAGCAATGCTGCGCGGCACCTGGAGAGTCTTGAAACCAGGCGGGCTGCTCTTCTGCCGCCTGGCCTCTACCATCGGAATGGAAAACCAAGTCCACCAAATAGCAGGACGCCGCTTCCTATTGCCTGACGGTTCCGAACGCTATCTCGTAGACGAGCCTTTATTACTACGACTAACAAAAGAGTTGCGCGGGCAATTAGCCGACCCGCTCAAAACCACCATCGTCCAGAATCAACGCTGCATGACCACCTGGATCGTCAGGAAGGACTAGCGCCCCGCTCGCCCCGGCACCACATCGATCTGCAGCGTGGGATCGGCCGCCGGCACGTAGGACACCGGCAATCCCAACTCACCACGCACGATGTTACATCCCTGCGCGATCGCACTCGCTTTATAAAACGCGATTTCACGATT
>JBEKUT010000408.1:0-10370 GCA_049514735.1 Bryobacteraceae bacterium | reverse complement strand
ACCAATTTGCCTTTCATGGAACCGGGCCGTCGTTGACCCTTCGACTCACCGATCGGCACAAGACGGGCGACTGGTTTTGAACCTCGTGAAATGATCACCTCTTCTCCATTGGACGCTTTTTGAAGCAACCGGGAGAGATTCGTCTTTGCCTGATGGATCGTAACTACACTCGTCTTCATCGCCTTAGCTAATCGATTCCAGCTGACTTTAGAGTGGACACGCGCTAGCACGGCGTGAAACGGTACAAAAAATTTTCAAACTGAATCTCCCACCAAACCAACCACATACGGCCGGCTCCTCACACACCGAAGCACCCCACCCATAAGCTTGGACCAGTAAGACGGTCTTCGCAAGGAGGCTTTCTGACGGTGATGTACTATTGGTGGCCACCAACCCTCACCGCACTTAGTGCCGGGCTTTCCGGGCTTGCAGGTTCGAAAGAATCGGCAGGCGCTTCCGGAAGTGGGTCCGGCTGGATCGCGATCCACGGCGCGCCGGAAGGCGGCTGGCACACTCCGTCCGCCATCCCTTCAGACCATGTCCGGGGTGCAACGGACCTGAAGGGAGCGGCGGAGGTCAACAACGTACAACGTTGGAACGTAGAACGTTTTTGAACCAGCAACTAACCACTAGCAACGCCGTACGCCGTACGCTGTACGCTGTACGCTGTACGCGTAACGCCGTAGTGTCTCTACACCCGCCCGACTTCGACTAGCGCCCGTCGGATCTCCTCGATGTCGTCCGCGCCGAACGATTCTAACGGTTCCGCGAGAATATTCCGGCATGCTCCGATCAACGAAAGCCCGCACTTCATCCCACGCAAGTAGCGCGTCGGCGACGAGGAAGACATGCGATGAAAGACTCGCGCGCTCATGTGCATCACCAGAGCCTGGAGCCGTTCGACCTCACCCGTTTCGCCCTTGACCGAAGCTCGATATAAATCGACATAGAGCTCCGGCCAAAGATTGGCGCCGCCCGCGATACCGCCGTGCGCGCCCATGGCAATCGCTTTCGCCAGGATTTCCTCGGGTCCGCAGAACACGGCAAAATCGGGTTGGCCGGCCAAGACTCGAATCAACTCGGCAAAATACGCCATATCGCCGGAGCTATCCTTGATACCGCACAGGTTCGGAAGACTCGCGGCAGCGGCCACTGTTTCCGGCGCATACGGGTTCTTCGTCATAGCCGGGAAATTATATAAATAGGTTGGCAGCGGCAGATCGGGCGCGATCCGCTCCAGGTAATGCAGCAACTCGCATTGCGTCAGCGAGAAATAAAAAGGCGGCGAAAGAACCAGCCCCGACGCGCCGGATTTGGACGCGTGATCCGCAAATAAGAGGCTCTCCGACATCGCCGTATCGGTGATGTTCACCAACACCGGAACGCGATCCGCAATATATGCGGTGACGTGTTCCACAAACTCCCGGCGCAGACGATAGCTCAAAGACGACGCCTCGCCTGTAGTGCCCAGCAGAAAAATGCCACTCACGCCGGCGGAAATGAGCCGATCAACCAGAGCCTCGATCGCAGGCCGGTCGAGAGTATCGCGATCGAGCAACGGCGTCACGATCGGCGGAACAATGCCGCGCAGCGGCTTCGGCAGGAGCATCAGGCCGCGGTTGCTTTCCAGGTGCCTTCATCGACAGGCGATCCATCGCCGACCGATTTCGTCTTATACGATCCTTCAATCGTCTTGTCCGTAAACGTGCCGCTTACCGTGGATTCCAGTCTTGCGTCGCCGAGGTCGAACTCGTAAACCACCACGAGTTTCGATCCATCCACCTTAATGGAAGTCACTTTGCACTGCACGGGTTGGCCCGCAATCGTAAACGACACGTCGGCTTTGGTGGCGCCGTCGTCTCCGGCGCGGAGCGTCAGCGTTAATTCGCCGTCGGCCTGCCCGCCGGTCCAGGTGCCTTTATATGTCCCCGACAAATCGGCGGCGGTCGCGCCGGCGATCGAAATCAGAGCGATAAGTGTGAACGCAAAGAGCCGCATGCGATCTAGTTTGGCACAGGTCTCCCGGCCTTGGCTCAGGAGACCTGCACCGCTTCCGGCAGCGCGAGCTGCGGCGGGGGAGGGGGAGCTTGTTGGAACCTGACGGACACCAGTTTCGAGATGCCCGGTTCCTGCATCGTCACGCCGTACAGCGACTGCGCGGCTTCCATAGTGCGCTTGGCGTGCGTGATGACGATGAACTGCGTCTGCGAAGACATGTCGCGCAGCAGACGAGTCAGCCGTTCGATATTGGGTTCGTCGAGTGGCGCATCGACTTCGTCCAGTATGCAGAACGGGCTGGGCTGATATTGGAAGATCGCCATCAGCAGCGCCATCGCGGTCAGCGATTTTTCGCCGCCCGATAGCAGCAGAACGCTTTGCAGCTTCTTGCCTGGAGGCGACGCCACGATGTCGATGCCGGATTCTGAAGCATTCGATTCGTCGTTCAACCGCATCTCGCCGATGCCGCCGCCAAACAACGTAGTAAACATTTCCCGGAAGTTTTTGTTGATGGCTTCGTAAGCTTCGGCGAAGCGCTTGCGCGATTCGTTGTCGATCTCCTGAATCGCTTTCTCCGTATCGCGAATGGAATCGAGCAGGTCCTGACGTTGCGCGTTCAGGAAGTCGTAACGCTGCTGCGCTTCCTGGAATTCCTCCCAGGCCGTCGGGTTCACAGGCCCCAACGCGTCGATCTTCGCGCGGATTTCCTGGTAGCGCTGCTCGGCCTCGTCGAGACCGGCTTCATCCAGAACGATCTCGTCTGACTGCGCCAATTCCTCTACCCCGACATTCAGTTCCTTGCGGCTGGTTTCGTCCAGGAACTTCAACTCCGCCTGCAGGCGTACCAACGTCAGTTCAATCTGCGACCGGTTCTCCTGCGCCGCCTGCACGTTCGCGCGGAACTGCTTGAGGCTCTCTTCCAACTCGGCAAGACCGGCTCGCGAGACGCCTTCCTGCTCCGATAACTGCGCCACTATTTCCTCAAGCCGCGCGATGTTTTCGGTCAATGTTCCGGCGCGCTGGTCGAGCTCAATATTGTTCGACAACAGATGCGCGCGATCAACCCCGAGGCGTTCCATCTCAGCCGCGATGTTCTGCCTGCGCGCAGCGATTTCACGAAGCTGATTTTCCAGCCGTGAACGGGCGGACTGTTCCGCGCGGCGGCGCTCTTCATAGCCCGCCAGATCGGCGCGCAACTCGGAATGCTCTTCGCCGATTTTGGCTGCCGCGGCCTGCATCTCGTCGAAATCCTCGCGCGATTGTTCCAGAACCTGTTCCTGCACGGAACGCGCGGCCTCTTTCTCATCGACAAGCTGGACGTTGCGCTCACGCTGATCGCCCGCTCTCTGGCGCTCCTTCGAGAGGCGGTCCAGTTCGAGCCGCGCTACAGAGAGGCGTGAAGAGGCGCGAGAAAACTCTTCAGTCAGCTTGCGGTTTTCATGCTCTAACGCGAGAGCATCTTTCTCCTGGCTCTGCTGCAGCCCACGGAGCCGGTCGAGATCTTCGCTGAGATACGCGATCTCATTGTCGAGATCTTCGAGAAGCTTACGCGTGTCATTCAGCGACTTTTCTTTGGCCGCCGCTTCCTTGCTCAATTCACGCAGTTCGCGTTTGAGAGCCAAAGGTCCGCTGGCTTTTTTCTTTCCTCCGCTGATGGCGTGGCCGTGATAACTGACGCCGTCCGGCAGTGCGGTGGGACGGTCCTCGGCGAGATAACAATTCGCGAGCCGCGGAATCAGATCGGCCGGCGCGCGTGTTAACCCGTTCGTGAATCGGACGAAGTCCCGGAGCGACGGCAACGGCACCGGACCGATGGCCTGACGCTTCTCGGAATCGCTGGCGGCTTCGGCTTCGACCAGGAATGTCGCGCGGCCATCCAGATCGGTTCGCATCAGGTCGATGCCGTTTTCGGCCTGCGCCCAATCCTTCACGACCACATATTCCAGCTCTTCGTGCAGGAATTCTTCGGTCGCCTTTTCATACGCCGTGTCGACTTCGACGAAGTCTGCCAGCACGCCCACGGGGTGGAAATCCTGCGTCTGTCCCTTTTCGATAGCGGTGAAAAGCTTCTTCACGCTGTCCGTTGTGTAGGAGCGATGCGAGATAATCTGCTCGAGCGAATCGCGCTTGGCGTTGAGCTGCGATGCTTCCGAACGAAGTTGCTCGAAATCCTTGCGAGACTGCGCAGCGCGGCTCTTGCGAACGCTCAACTCCTCTTCGACCCCGCGCTTTTGATCCGCAGTCGATTCCAGATCGAGTTGCCGCGCCGATATCTTCTTATGTAGTTCGCCCTTCGCCACATCCAGGCGTTCCTGGTCGGCCAGCGCGCCCTGCTCTTCGCGCTCTGCGCGTGCAGTGTCGCGTTCGACGGCGGAAAGATACTCGTCGATCTGCGCCAACTGATTCTTCAAAGAGGATGCTTCGCCGAGCAGGCGCAAGACCTGCTGCCGCCCGGATTCCAGCGTCCGCGCTCTCTCTTGCAATCCTTTATTCAGCTCTTCGCGCTCGGCCGATTTGGCCGCCAGACGCTGGCGCGCCGATTCCGTTTGCAGTTCAATCTCGGCGACGGCGCTCACATGATTCTGTAGTTCCTGCTCGTGCCGTTCCTGACGCCCCTGCAACTCCTGTGCTTCCGTCTCGCCCTGCGCCAAGCGGTGCTCGATCGCGCCGATCTGTTTCGCCTGCGATTCCAGACGGCCGCGCGTCCGTTCCTGATCGACGCGCAGCTCGGCGACCTGCCTGCGCGCTTCGGTCAACTCGCCTTCGACCCGAAAACATTGTTCCTGGAGACGCTGGTGTTCTTTCTCGCTCTCGGCGACTTGGCCGGACAGGGTCTGAAACTCGGAGGTCGCAACATTGAGATCGAGCGCCGTTTTCGCGGCCTCGCGTTCCAGCATGCGGAAACGGCCAGCGAGAGCTTTCTGGAGCTGCTCCACCATTTCGGTCTTCAACTCGCCGTAGCGCTTCGCTTTGGATGCCTGACGTTTTAGAGAATTGACCTGACGGCTGACTTCTTCCAGGATGTCGAACACGCGCGTCAGATTCTGCTTCGCGCCTTCGAGCTTGGCCTCCGCCAGACGTTTCTTGGTTTTGAACCTCGTGATGCCGGCCGCTTCTTCGATAACGCCGCGCCGGTCCTGTGGTTTGTTGCTGAGGATCTGCCCGATGCGCCCCTGCTCGATGATCGCGTAACTCTCCGGGCCTAACCCGGTTCCGAGGAAGAGATCCTGAATGTCGCGCAATCGCGCCGTCTTGCCGTTGATCAGGTACTCGCTTTCACCCGACCGAAACAGGCGTCGCGTAATCGTGATTTCGGTGTGTGCGTCGGTGTGACCGTTCACCGCGGGAACCGCGTCCGTGTGGAGGTTGCCGTTCGCGGCTTCAATGACGGCGGCGATCCGCGGGTCGGTGAGCGTCATGGTGACCGACGCCATGCCCAGCGCCTTGCGATCCCGCGTGCCGGCGAAGATTACGTCTTCCATCCGCGCGCCGCGCAGGCTTTTCGCCGACTGCTCCCCGAGGACCCAGCTTATGGCGTCGCTCAGATTCGATTTTCCACAGCCGTTCGGCCCCACGATGGCGGCGATGCCCGATCCGTTGAAGCGCATCTCGCTCTTATCAAAGAACGACTTGAATCCTTGAATCTCGACTCGCTTGAGTTTCAGCAAAGTGCGTGCTCCTCCCTAATGCGACATTCTCGGGGGATGTGTTCTATCGTAAACGCGTTCCGGTCAAAAGTAAAGCGGGTTGCATACGATATTTTGTGGCCATCCCGATGCTACCACAACATATGCTATCGAGGGCGGGATTAAAAAAAGTACAGAAAGTGGTTGAGGGTAAGTATAAGTAGAAGTCGGGTCAAGCTGTTTCAATCATCGCCGTGGTTCAGGAGGGAAAGTTCATCCGCCGAATCAGGGCCTGGAAACGTGGCTCGGAGCGAACGAAATCGAATTCGGGCGCGCTGTTTAGAAACGTCATAAACCAAGCCCGTTCGGCGTAGGCCTTCTCCAGCGCGTCGAGCGTCTTACCTTCGTCGCGCAGGCCGGCGTAAAACTCGGCGAACGCGTACGCCGGAACCCATCCCTTGCTCGCCTTCTCATTCATCCCGGCCAGAAGCTTCTCCGCCGCCAGGCGCTGTCCGCCGGCCGCGTAAGCCATACCCAGCACCGCGGTGGGCCAGTCGGCCAGCGGTTCATCCTCCCGTGCGCTCTGCGCCGCCGCAATCGCTTCGCGCGATTTGCCCAGTGCGATGTCGATCAATGCCAGTTCCACGTGAGCGATAAGGTATTTCGGGTCCAGGTCGAGCGCCTTACGCGCCTGCTCGGCCGCTTCCGGATAACGCCGGGACAGGTACAAGTCTTGGCTCAGAATTGTAGGCGCAATGGCCGAAAGCGGGTCCATGTGCCTCCGATTTACGGCCTTCTGCAATCCCTCTCTCTTTAGAACCCGAGCAGGTCAGATACCATCCGTATATGTCGTGCGCGGTTGCCAGGTTGGGGTTCAGTTCCAGCGCTCGCCGAAACTCCTTCCCGGCTCCTGCCCAATCGTAGTCGTACCAGAAAAGCGCGGCAGCCAGAGCGGAGTGCGCCGCGGCCAGTCCATCGTCCAGTTCGACTGCCTTCAGCGCCGCGGCTTTCGCTTTCGGGAGTGCGTCCCGATCCGGCACGAAGATATCGGAGACGATCCCATAGTAGGTGGCGAGCCCTTCGTATGCCAAGGCATAGTTCGGATCGGAGTCGATGGCCTGGTGTATATAAGCCAACCCTTTTTCGGTGTCCTCCCTGTTGAATTTCCATGAGAAGTACTCCCCTTTGAGGTAAAGCCGATATGCCTCGGGGTTGGTGGTTTCGCGTTTCGCGAGTTGTTGCTTCTCTTTGCCGCTCAACCGGATCCTCAGCTTTTCCAGAATGCTGGCGGTTATATCCTGCTGGACGCTGAGGACGCCGGATATTTTGCGCTCGAAATTCTCACCCCAGAGTTCGCTGCTGTCGCGCGTGTCGATCAGTTCGGCAGCGATCGAAAGATTGTCGCCGGACCGGCCGGGCTGCACTACGATGCGGCCGGTGAGAACCGCTCCGACGCCCAGTTCACGTCCGGCCTTCCCTGCGTCGGTATCGCCGCCTTTGTATTTGCGTACTGCGTTGCTTGATTTCACCTTGAGACCGGGCAAGGTCGAAAAGCTCCGGATGAGGCTGTCGGTGATGCCGTCGCTCAGGTAATCCGTATCGGCGTTCTTGCTGGCGATGGCAAAGGGCAGCACCGCGAGCGAATCGATCGCCGTGGCCGGCTGAAGGCGGGTAAGCACAGCCAAGACGATCGCACCGAGAACGATCAGCCCGGCTCCGGCCGCAAGCGCGTACTTTGGCCAGCGCCACGCTCCAGGTCGATCCGGGCGCGGAGCCGCTGGTGGCGAATTCCCACCAGAACCAGAATCGCGGTTCAATCGTTTGAGGTCCGCCAGCAGATCCTGCGCCGATTGATACCGGATCGAGCGATCCTTTTCGAGCAAACGGGTAACGATCCTCTCCCACTCCACCGTGACCTTAGGATTACGCGCGCGTGGCGGGACGGGAGTTTTTGACAGGATACCCTCGAAGACGACCGCCTGTGTTGTGCCTTCGAATGGCCGCGTGCCGGTTAGCAACTCGTAAAAAATTACCCCAGAGTCCAGAGGTCGCTGCGGACGTCCACCGGCTCTCCGCGCGTCTGTTCGGGAGACATATACGCGACCGTGCCCAGCACCGCTCCCGCAAGGGTCGGCGGGAGGCTGAGCGTGCAGTCCGTGGCCGGCTCAGCGGATTGCCGCGTGGCGAGTCCGAAATCGAGGACCTTGACGCGGCCATCCGGCGTGACGAGAATATTGGCGGGCTTAAGGTCGCGATGCACGATACCCTTGGCGTGCGCGGCGGCAACGCCATCGGCAAGCTGTAGCGCGTGCTGCATGACCAGATCCATTGAGGGCTCCGCCCGGAGCGGCGTTCCTTCGATATATTCCATGACCAGGTAATCCGGCCCGACGTGATAGAGCGTGCAGACGTTGGGATGATTCAGAGACGCGATAGCACGGGCTTCGCGCTCGAACCGCTCGCTGAATTTCGCGGAAGAGGTCTTGATGGCGACGATGCGGTCCAATCGCGTGTCGCGGGCTTTCCAGACTTGCCCCATCCCGCCCGCGCCGATCTGCGAGAGGATTTCGTAGTTATCGAGTCTTGCGCCAGGCTGTAATTCCATGGGGCCGGAGGGGCGATCGCTTCATTCCATTTTACGGCGTCTATTTTGCAGTCGGCGCAACGCCAATGATACGCCCTGAGTAACGCGGGGTTTGACGGGCCTTGCGGCGTTCCGCCTGTAGGACGGGCACTCCGGCTCGAGGAAGCATGCCAGGTGTCCCCGATTTTTCGTTATCTCGTGCCGACTTCTCACGCGGAGAGGGGTTCGTCGGGCAATTGTCGCGGAGAGGGTTCACAATCGGCCCCGACCATCGTAAGTTAATGAAAAAACAGGCAGTGTGATTGTTGAAAAGTTGCGGAAACCCGCCGCGATCGTCCGGCGAGACGCTTAATGCAGCTCTAAGTTATTGATTCTATTATGGCGGAGAGGGGGGATTCGCACACTTGCATGACCTGAGGAATGCGTAAGTTATAGATTGCCGGTCGAAACTGCCGCCGATGCCACCTCCCATTGCCCTAGATTGTCCTGAGGCACGCCCCTGCCGCGCTTTCACGAATGTTCACGTGTAACGCTGAGTTTCCTTTCTTAACCGCTCCAGCGGGGCGCTTTCGCTGCACACTTCAATCCCACGCGTGGCGCAGTACGACAACACCGCCGGGTCATAGAAATCGCTGTCATGGGTGCACAGGATGTCGTCGGTCTACCACGAATCCCGCAACAACAACCTCCTCCTCCGCAATGAGCACGTCTGGAGCCAAGAAGTAGACTCCATCGCGATCATTGTGTAAACTCACACGCCGCCATCCCGTGGCCGGGGCGTTTTCTTTGAGTCACCGCTCTTCGAACGCCTCACTCGGATGAAGAATTTGAAGACCCGCGAAGCGCCGGAAGTCCCGGACGTTGAGAGTCATCAATCGACCAACGCCATGGACATACATGCTTGCGGCTAGTCTTGCATCGTGGACCTGCACGCCTCGAATATTGTTCGCGACAAGCAGGGATCGCCGACGCTCATGAACCTCCTTGCTGTCCGGCAGAAATTCGAAATCCCGCTCGATCACGCGCGCCAAGCGATCAGCCTCAGCGATAGTAAGTCCGAAGCCATTCTTATCGAATGGCCGAGTTGAGGCATTCCAGAACTCTCCCAGCGTCTGAGAAGTAAAGCAGAGACGCACGCCCTGTCCGACCATTGCGTGAAGCGCACCGCTAATTGCAGAATGCTGAGGGTCGTCGCTCTTGCCGATCCGTAACGGGATGTTGCTGTCAAGCAGGCAGGCAGCACCATCCGGCATTACTCATGATCCCCGTAAAGGCCCTCACGCGAGAATGCTTCGTCCGGAAGGAGCGGAATCTTGTGCGAGAACTGCGCAAGCTCACCAAGCGTCCCGTCGAGCTGATCTTGGCTAAGCGACTTCGATCTAGCCGGAGCGTGGACTGCCTCTTCCAACAGGCTTGCGGCATAGGCGCCGAGGTCAACGCCATGGGCCGCCGCCTGACGGCTCAATTCCGCTTGAATCTCAGGCTTGATATCGACAATGATGGTCATGGCTCCGCTCCGTTTTTGTTCTCCGCATCCCAGACATTTCGACGAATGTCCAAACCGCTCTTCGATGCGAACGAGACAGTAAATCTACAATCGCGCGATCGCCAGATAGCGTCGATGTCAAGAACGCCCCAGCGAACTTAGATAGTCTCGCGCTTCGTTCCGGCAAAAGTAGGCTGCGGCGCTCTCGGCGGTCGAGTGGTAGAGATCGTCTTTGATGGATCGATCCGCACCGCGCTCGATCAGGAGCTTCAGCACTGGCAGATGCCCGTTCTGGGCCGCTAAGTGAAGAGCCGTGATCCCCTGCCCATGCGTGAGTCCGCCAAAGGCGCCCTTGTGATTGACGTTCGCGCCGTGATCCAACAGCCATGCCACGGTTTCCACACGATTGCACGCCGCGGCCCAGATCAGAGGCGTGCCCCGATACGGATCGGCGTTCACGCGCGCGCCCGCCTTGACCAGACGCTCCAATACGAGCACGCGGTCGCTCTTCGATGCCCACACCAGTGCTTCGTCGAGAACCTCCTGCGGATCTGTGGAAGGCTGCCAATCCGGGAAACCGCTGTGCGGACGATAGAAGCCTCTCGCGGCGCAAGCTTCGGGAGTAAGCGTGCCATCGGGATTGAAGCAAGCGTCCACCAACTCTGGGATGCCGAGC
>JBEKUT010000407.1:0-6708 GCA_049514735.1 Bryobacteraceae bacterium | reverse complement strand
ATGGCGTCGTCGATTCCGGGCGTGAAGCTGGTCGCGGTCTGCGACATTTACGATAGCCGGCTGGTGCGGGCGAAAGAACGCTGGGGCAACGATCTGTTTACGACGCGCGATTATCGCGAGATTCTGGCTCGTCCGGATATCGATTCAGTGATCATCGCCACGCCCGATCATTGGCACAAACAGATCACCGTGGAGGCGCTGGGGGCAGGGAAGTTCGTCTACTGCGAGAAGCCCATGGTGCACTCGATTGACGAGGGCAACGCCGTGATCGAGGCGCAACAAAAGAGCGGCAAAACGTTCCAGGTCGGAAGCCAGTATGTCAGTTCGCTGGTCTATCAGAAAGCGCGCGATCTTTTGAAGACCGGCGCGATCGGCGAGATTAACTTAGTGGAAGCGTGGCTCGACCGGAACACCGCGATCGGCGCGTGGCAGTACAGCATTCCTCCCGATGCGTCGACGCAGAATATCGACTGGGACCGTTTTCTGGGCAGCGCTCCGAAGCGGCCGTTCGAGCCGATTCGTTTGTTCCGCTGGCGCAATTACGTCGATTACGGTACAGGCGTCGCGGGCGATTTGTTTGTCCATCTGTTATCGGGCCTGCATACGGCCACCGGGTCTCTCGGACCGACGCGCGTGTTCGCGACGGGCGGCCAGTATTTCTGGAAAGATGGCCGCGATGTGCCGGATCTGATGCTCGCTCTGCTCGATTATCCGAAGACGGAGCAGCATCCGGCGTTCACGGTCAGTTTGAAAGTGAACTTCGAAAGCGCGCTGCCGCAGGAATCGTTCGGCGTGAAATTTGTCGGCAGCGAGGGCACCATGACGACCGGCTTTACGGACCTGACATTGTCGCGGGAGCCGCGCGAGACCGAGCCCGGCTATACCATCGATACGTTCGCCAAAGCGACGCAGGAAGAGTTCAAGCGGCAGTACGAAAAGAAATATCCTCCCAAGCGCCCCGATGCGGACAGCATGCGTCCGGAGCGGCAGGAGAAGTTTGTTCCCACGGGACCGGATGCGCACATGCTGCATCATCAGAATTTCTACGCGGCAGTGCGCGCGGGGCGGCCTTCCATCGAAGACGCGGTGTTCGGATTCCGCGCGGCAGGTCCCGCGCTGCTCACCAACGTCAGCTATTTTGAGCGGCGAGTTTGTGGGTGGGATCCGGTCAATATGGCTGCGATCTGAGTGTGCAGCATGGCCAGGGAGTGGCCTTCGTAGTCGGCGTTCTCGATGCGGGAAATGACCAGCGCTGTGGTTCCGACCAGCTTCGCTAGCTGGGTTTGGGTGAGGTTTGCAGCGGTCCTCAGACGGTGGATCTTGCGGGCAATCTCTTCGTTCGCTCGCGCCTCTTCAAGGTTCTTCAACCGCGTTGGCTTCCCGGCATAGAACCGGCGGCTGAGGATCTCCAGCGCGTCGGTCGAGGGCTTTGTTCGCTTGGACATGTCAAATCTCCTGGTAACTGTCCGACCAACGCCTTTCGAATAGGGATTAGCTCCGACTACGAACCTCACGTGCGCCGGGGGCGGATGTGATTCATGGCTTCGTCAACAGCGGCGTCGAACTCTTCGGGGTCGACGTCACGCGCCTTCTGAGCAAGTTGTTCGAGAGCGCTTCTCAAACGTTCCGCGCTTGCGCTCCGCTCTTCCCCTGTTGGCGCCGGATGAGGATCGAGAGCCATGAGTTTTTCCATCGCTGCGTCCATCTATCATTTTATCTGTACTGAGGCGATGTTCACCTGCGCCGGTGTCAGTCCCGAAGACGTGGCGGTCAGCCGAATCTCTCCAGCTTCCGCCGTCGACTGCACGATCACCTGCGCCAGACCGTTAAACACGCTGCGCTTCCAAGACGCGGCCGGAGTTACAACTTGTACCGCCGCGGGACCTGCTCCGTCCCAGCGGAATAATTGCATTTTCTTATTTGCTTCGGAGAAGCGAGTAACATACAGGGCGACCACGTTTCGTCCGGGCTGCAACATGCTGCGGTCGAGCACGTACTCATAACCAACCGGGTCCGGTTTCAGGTTCTGACCCAACAGATGCCCATTGAGATAAATCGACTGCGTGTCACCCACGCTGCGGAGCACCAGTTTTACCAATGATCCGTCGAAACCGGCCGGTAAATAGAATGTTCCGCGAAAGTCACTGGCCGGCGGATCGATCCGGTTCTCATCCCAACGTGGATCTCGCGCCTTCTCCCACGCCGAATCGTTCGATCCGGGCTCGGCCGCTCGCGTGCGCCAATCGGTAACTGGGATCGAACGCACCGATTCGACATACTTATCGGGCTCCTGCGAAGCCGGATCGCCGTTGCCGACGCCAATTATTCTGCCCGGTCCCGTGAGATGGAACGAGACCAGATTGCCGGCGGTAGGCGCCATGCGGCCTTGCGCATCGTTGACTCGCACCGTGATCACAGAAACCGCAGCGCCATTGGCCGCGATCTTCATGTCACTCGGAATGAGCTGCACCGCGGCAGGCGCGAGAGTAGTTTCGACCTTGTCTCGAGCTGCTTCCTTGCCGTCCGCCCCGTATCCAACGGCGACCAATCTGCCCGGTTCATACGCGACCTTCCATTCCAAATGGGAATCACGGGGCATCGTTTTGCGGCCCAGGCTCTTGTCATTCAGGAACAACTCCACAGCAGCGGCGTTGCTGTAGACGCGAACATCGATCGGCTGGCCCTCCTTGCCACGCCAGTTCCAATGCGGCAACAAGTGGACCATCGGTTTATCGCTCCACCACGATTGCAGCAAATACGCGTTGTCCTTGAAAAATCCGCACGTATCGAGCATGCCGAACTGAGAGCCGATGGCCGGCCAATCGAACGGAGTGGGTTCGCCGCGATAATCGAAGCCGGTCCAATAAAAAAGCCCTGCTGAGAACGGCCGCGCGAGATGATAACGCCAGGCGTCTTCCACCGAAGCGTGCTTGCCGTCAGCCTCAAAATCATAAGCGACCAGATGCTGATGCGCCCAATCGTCGGCGTAGATGCCGCGCGTGTGCTCCGACGATGACTCTTCCGTTCCAACCACCGGCCGGTCCGGAAAACGCGCATGCATCTGATCGATCTTATGCTGCAAGAAGTAGTTGAAACCGAAAACATCCACTGCGAGCGAATTGCCCCCGCCTGAGCCGCTCAACGCAACGGTGGAGCGCCGCGTGGGGTCCAGACGCTTCACGAACGCTGTCATATCGCGCGTCAGTCGCTCGCCGAACTCGCTCCACTCAAGCGACCACTCCTCATTGCCCAGCGACCACAGAATCACGCTGGGATGATTGCGGTCGCGCACGATCAGCCGCTTCAAATGATCGAAATCCTCCGCCGTCGTTCCCATCATGCGATTCTCGTCCAGAACCAGCATGCCCATGCGGTCGCAAGCGTCGAGCAACTCCGGCGTTGGCGGATTGTGCGATGTGCGGATCGCATTTGAGCCCATCTCCTTCAGTCGCGCCACGCGGAACGCGTTCAAAGTATCGGGCACGGCAACTCCCACACCGGCGTGGTCCTGATGGTCGTTGGCGCCTTCGATCTCGACATGCTTTCCATTCAGGAAAAATCCATGGTTCGGATCGAATCGGATGGTGCGGATGCCGAAGGTGGTCTCATAACGGTCGACCACTTTGCCTTCACTGCGAATGATTGTGATCAGCTTGTGAAGATAGGGCGATTCGACGGACCAAAGCCTCGCATCGCGCGCTGGAAGGACGACCGAAAAATTGCTGGCGCCACCGGCTGAGACTAAGCCGGCAGCATCACGGGAAGACGCGACGATCTTTCCTTGCGCGTCCTCAATGTCCTCGTCCAACGTGAATCGAGCGTCCTCGCCGCTGTCGTTTTCAACCGTGACCACAGCAGTGACCTCGGCATTAGGGCCATCCACTTTCGAAGTGACAAACGTGCCATCATGCGCCACGTGCAGAGGCTGTGTCTTAGTCAGCCAGACATGCCGATAAATCCCCGCGCCCTCGTAGAACCATCCTTCTTCAATCGTCGCGTTCGCGCGCACGACGATTATGTTGCTACCGCCATAATTCAGGTAATTTGTCAGGTCATAATGAAAACTGCTATATCCGCTATGTTCGGTACCAAGATAGAAGCCATTGAGCCACACAACGGAGTCACGGTAGACGCCGTCAAATTCGATTCCAATGCGACGGCCGCGATCCGATGCGGGAATGGTGAAAGTCTTGCGATACCAGCCGACGCTGTTCTCAGGAAAATTTATACCGATCGCTTTCGATCCATGATTGGCGCTTCCTTTGACATCGAAAGGCAGTTCCACGGCCCAATCATGCGGCAGATCGACAATGCGCCAGGTGCGATCGTCAAATCTCGGCGACGCTGGCCCATCGCCATAGCCGGCCTTCCCGAAAAAGAATGGCGCCGTCGCGTAATCGAAATCCTTATGCGAATCGGTGGCGTGCCCGAGCGCGAAGCGCCATCCGGAATCCATCGGGATCCGCTGTCTGTCTGCGGCGTGGCCGTGCAAACAGCAGACGGCCACGCACAACAAAATTCTTTTCATCGGCTCGCGATCCTACTCGTAACGATAAACCGTCACGCGCAGAGGCGCGTTCGGACGCACCGACAGAATCTCGCCCTGGCCGGTATCATCGCCACCCAATTGACGAACCACGTGCCAGCGGCCGTCGACGAATTTGCCCTGCTGCACGTCGCCCAGCCCGACAATTCGCGGCCCCGGCGTAGTGGGCGCAAAAGCGACTCGAACCGCACCGCCAACCGATCCGAAATAAAATTCGTTCGGCCCAGATGCAATCAGGATGGCATCCACTTCGGGCGCTTTCGGATCGCGAGCCGTTGCGCCAGTCGACGGATCGGGAGCGATCGGAACACGGCCCGCGCCGACATACGTCAGAGTCAGGGCGTAATCTCCCAGTTTCAAATCCAGCGGAGCATCGCCCTGATGCATGCGAACGGCGGTCATTGTCTCTTTCCCCTGCTGCGAGACACCCTGCTGCGCGGCAATGGCCGGCGTCAATTGCGAAACCAGCGCATACGACAAAGCCAGATCGGTGTCCGCGGCCGCCGACCGTTCAATGAAGAAAGGCGAGAACCCGATCGCGTTGAACTTGCCGAACGCCGATAGCACGTTGTTTGCGTTCGCGCTGGTTTCCGGAATAAATAATGGGTTGCCGTTGCGCGTGAACCTGGCGCAGAGTTCATCGAAGTACTCCACATAAAGATCCGGCGCGAGAATATCGATGGCCGGCGCGCCGGCTCTCCAGATGTCATGAACCTGCGGCACCGGGCCGCCGCTCGGATACGTCCCAGGCCACGCATGATTCGGCTGCTGCAGCCAGGCATTCGCGTACATCGGGATGTTGTATTCTTTCTTGCCCTCGGCCGCAACAGCGTTCACATAGCGCGCGTAGTTCCACGCCATGAAGATTTCATCGACGGGCCAGTGCAGCTTGCGCCAACTGCTCTCATGCTCTTCGGCGCTCATCGGCGGGCTCTTCGTCTGAATGGGCATCTCGAGGTTGGCCGGCTTGCCTGGACCGAATACTTGTTCCCACGATCCCGAGGTCTTGAAACCATGCTCGGCCCACACCTCGCGCAACTCCGCGTTCAGCGTGTCTTTGTGGCGCTGCAGATAATCCATTAACTCTTTTGGAACCGGTCCGTCGAAGGCTGCATTAGCGGGCGCGGACCGGTCGCGTGAATCGCGCAACACGCCCACTTCATTTTCCACCTGCATCATGAGGACCGTGTGCGGCCCGCTATCGACATCTTTTATGTGCCGCATCAGCGCCCCGTAGGCGCGCGCATCGGCGTCCCGCGTGGCGTCGCCGAACGTGCTGAGCAGTTCCATGCTGCGTCCATCCTGGAGCCTGATCCGCGGGAAGCGTTTAAAATCCTGCTTGACCCAATACGGAGCATAGCTCGACAAGCCGTTCTTCCAACTTCCGAACCATAGAAAGACGATTTTCAGATTATTGCGGCGCGCATCCTGAATGAGGCCGTCGACGAGCGAAAATTCGTACCTGCCTTCAACCGGCTCCAACTGCGCCCATGAGAGCGCCACCAGCGCGCAATTGAGATTGCCCGCAACGAGCTTGGGCCATACCGTCTGCATGTTTTCGAGACTCGTAGCGGTGTTGTTTCCGAGTTCGCCCGTCAGCGCGAGGAACGGCTTCCCATCCACGATCAACTGCGTGGCGGAGCCTTGTCTCTGCAAGCGCGGTGTCCCCGAATCTGGCTGCCCATAACAGTGCAGCGCAAACATGGCCACGCATATGCGAACTACTGGCTTCATTTGTCACTCACCTCAATTGTCTTTTCCAGACGCACGTCCGCCGAAGACGCGCCCACCATGATGCTGACGGCGCCGGGCTCCACGACGAAGCTGTGCGTCCCCGCGTCCCAATACGTCAGACCGGTTCCCTTGAGCGGAAGCTGAACCGTCCGGGTCTCGTTCGGCTGAAGCGCGATGCGCTGAAACCCGCGCAGTTCCTTACCAGGACGCTCCACCGCGGAGCCGGGATGTTTCACATACATTTGCACCACCTCGTCGCCCGCGCGAGTTCCCGCGTTCTTGACGTCTACGCTAACGACAATCTCCCCCGCGCCATTCATAGAGCCAGCCGAAGTGCGCAGATTCGAATATTCGAAGGTCGTGTAACTCAGGCCGAATCCAAACGGATACTGCGGCTGCCCTTTGAAGTACATGTAGGTGCGGCCATT
>JBEKUT010000406.1:0-6718 GCA_049514735.1 Bryobacteraceae bacterium | reverse complement strand
ATCGCGAAAACCTGGAACTTCTCACCGTCCACGCAACGGACCCAGCATGGAATATTCGCGGTTTCCCCATCCGATGGATCGACCACCGGACTTCGATATGTCGCCAGACGCGTCTGGCCCGCCGGAAACTGCGCAAGTGAGCCGAGCGAGACCCAGGATTCATACCCTGGCTTCCGCTCGCGAATGACGGGAGACAGAATATAGCGCAAGATCGGCACCGCCAGGACCGCTCCAATGGCGGCGTTAAAAAGCATTCCGAACTTCGCTAATACGCGTCGTCGCGATAGATCGTCCCGCGGGGTCATCGATTTCCTCCTTCCACTCGCAGCGCGGTTGAATAAGGCTGTCCTGGAAACTGCGTCCGCTGCGCGGCTAGCCAGGCAACGACATCGGAAACATCGTCCGGCGACAACGGCTTCCCGCGTACGTCGCCGCGCCAATCGGGAGCGCCCAATTCCGGCCTCCCAACAATTACGGTTGTGCGCAGATTCTGGTCGCTCACCAGCGCGAGATAGGAGCCATCCACGATAGAACTGGCCCGCTTGCTCCCGCGGCCATCCGCGCCGTGGCACGACGAGCAGTAGACAACATACGCAGCAGCTCCGCGCGCTGGATCGCCAGGACTCTGCGCCGCATAAGGCGGAGGATTGGCATCCCGCAGAGCATCAGGCTTACCCCAGTGACTTCGAATCCCGCCGGTAATTACATTGATTTGATCGTCGGTCAACATTCCTCCAGCATTTTTCGCAAACGCCGGCATGGAGGTTCCCGGGACTCCGTCGGCGGTCACGCGGCGAATGGTGGCATCGTCGGCAATCGAGAGATAAACCGGATCTCCAAGACCAATCGAAGCGCCGCCCTTGCCTTCCGAGCCATGGCATCCGGCGCAGTTTCTGGCATAAAGGAAATTAAAGTCCATAATCTTGTTCGGCGGGATCACAGCCGAATCCGCCGCTGGACGTCCCGGCGCATGGCCGCAAGCTGTACTTGCGAGCAGCGCTGCCGCGATGAGCATCACCCGGCCCTTCATGGACGCTCGTCCTCTCCGCGATTTTCGTCCCGCATTCCGGAAGCCTCCATGCCGGAGCGGAATGCGAGCGGGAGGCGCTGCCACGTTCGTATCTTTTCCTGCCGGGAGACAACAATGCCCGCGACAATCCCAAACGCAACTTGGGAAGCGACGAACCACATCCAATGGATGCGCTGATTGAGCACCGGATTGACGATTCCGAGAATGCTGTGAAGCAAACCCGTCCACATCAGCGGCGCGATCAACCCGCCCAGCAGAATTGGGTGGCGCGGAAGCATCGGCAGCATGGCGCCGTAGAGCAATCCGACCAGCAGCGATGTAATCAGGTGGATCGCTGTGGCGATGAGAAAAACGCTCAGATTGAACGCGGCGATTTTAGCCGTGGTGTCCGTCATCGAGGCGGGGAGAAAGCCGGCGGCCAATAGATTAATCGGATACCAAATGCTACCCTGGCTAAGCTGCCCATACAGCATCGCCACTAGAGCCATCGCGACGCTTCCTGCCACACCGCCCTTGACGCCCGCCGACACTGGATAGATCTCCAGCGGCAGAAACGCGCGCCGCAACTGATGATCGACGGCCATCCGAACCACTTCGCGCCTGGTGGTGGTGACCTCCCATACCTCCGGCAACACCGGTACCGTCTCGTGGGCCTCATACGGCAGCACATTGCGAAACCATCCAACCGCGCCCGCGACGGCGACAACCGCTCCGAGCAGGCTGACAGCTTCGCTCGTAACCAATCCCGCAAACAGCAAAGTGATTCCAAACGCCAGCGCGATAGGCCACGCGGTTGGCGCCGGCATCTCGATAGTGTCTTTCTCGTCCCCGCCAGATTGGTTCACTAATTCGACGGCCATGCGCTTCCCTCCTTAGCGGCCCACTATGTACACCACTGTGAAGACCACTACCCACACCACGTCCACGAAGTGCCAATACAGCGACAACACCTCAGTGCGTTCGGCATGCTGCGCTACTACGTCTCCACTGAACGTAAAAAACAACACCACCGCGAGAGCGAGCAATCCGACCGTTACGTGAAACGCATGCAGACCGACCAGCGAGTAGTAAGTGGTCCCGAACAAATTGGTCTGAATGGTCAAGCCTTCGTCGTAGATCAAGTGACGCCACTCGCGGAACGTGCCCACAAGGAAGATTGTTCCAAGGACAAATGTCAGAAGCCACCAGAGGGCGAAAGAAATCACTCTGCCGCTCTTTAGGAACTTAACGGCAAAGTGAATCGTGAGACTGCTTGAAAGCAGACAGATCGTCAGAAAGATCGGAACATGCAGCACATCGTGCGGCTGAGGACCCGTCCCGCTCTTGCCGATGTAAAAGATGTAGGCAACGACAAAGATCGTGAAAATAGCCGATTCGGCGGCAATCAGGCAATACATTCCCACGGGGCCGCGCGCGGGAAGTTCCCATCGGATATCGTTCTCGGCGATAGTTATAGACGATGCGCTCATGACCTTACTCGTATTGCCAATCGGGATCTTCCGGATGCTTCAGGTCCCACAGCGGACGGCGGCTCTTTACCTCGGGAAGCTTTGCGAAGTTATACACCGGCGGCGGCGAAGTAGTGGACCATTCGAGCGTCCAGGCATCCCAGGGATCGTTCCCCGCAATGCTGCCCCGGAAGTACGACCAAAGCAGGTTACAAACAAAAACCAACACGCCCGCTGCCTGAAAGAATACGCCTATAGTCACGATGAGATTCCAGATATCCCAGCCGCGCCCCGGCTCGTAGGTGTAGATGCGGCGGGGCATTCCGAGAATGCCGGGAATGTGCATGAAATCGAAAGTGAGATGAAATCCGATGAAGAAAAGCCAGAAGTGCAGCTTGCCCAGCTTCTCGTCGTACATTCTTCCCGACATCTTGGGGAACCAATAGTAGAAGGCCCCAAAGAGTGTGAAAAGAATGCCGCCCACGATGACGTAGTGAAAGTGCGCGATCACGAAATAAGAATTTCCAAGCTGCCAATCGAACGGCGCGGCGCCCAACATGATCCCCGTCAAGCCGGCGATCAGAAATTGAAACAGAAATGCGATGCAGAACAACATGGGAGTCTTGAAGTGGACCTGTCCACCCCAAATTGTGGCGAGCCAATTGAAGATCTTGATTCCAGTTGGAACCGCAATCGCCATCGTGGAGAATACAAAAAACGTGTTGCCGGCGGAACTCATGCCGACAGTGAACATGTGGTGGGCCCAGACGCTCATGCTAATGAATCCGATGGCTACGGTTGCCGCCACCATGATCGGATATCCGAAAATCGCTTTACGAGAGAATACGGGGATGATCTCGGACGCAAATGCAAACGCGGGAATCACGAGGATATACACTTCCGGATGGCCGAAGACCCAGAAGAAATGCATCCACATCACGGCCGATCCACCGGCCTGCGTATCGAAAAAGTGACCACCCATATAGCGGTCCACCAGCAGCATCAACTGTGCGGCCGTGAGCGGACTGACGGCGAGAATTACCAAACCACCCATCACGAGATTCAGCCAGGCGAACAAGGGCATCTTCCCGAGCGTCATTCCGCGGCAGCGCATACATAGGATTGTGGTCGCGATGTTGATCGCGGTTCCGATGCTGCCGAAGCCGGAAACCAGAAGCGACAGGATCCAAAAATCCGTGCTGTGCCCGCGCGAAAATGTTTTCGACGTCAGGGGAGCATAGGCGAACCACCCTACGTCCGGAGCGTTGCCGGCTCCATAGAGCCCGTCGCCGCCGATAAAGCTGTAATAGAGGAGCAAACCGCCAAAGGCCGTCATCCAGAAGCTAAAGGCGTTGAGACGTGGAAAAGCCATGTCCCGCGCGCCAATCATCAGGGGCACGAAATAGTTCGCGAATCCGAACAAGATCGGCATGGCGGCGAAAAAAATCATGGTTGTCCCGTGCATGGTGAACATGCGGTTGAATACCTGAGGCGAGACGAAATGATTGAGCGGACGGATGAGTTGGATCCGCAGTATGGTTGCCTCAACGCCTCCGATCACAAGAAAGACCAGCGCATAAAGGATGTACAAAATCCCGAGGCGCTTGTGATCCACCGTCGTAACCCAACCGTGAAGCCTCTCTACAAGAGGCGGCCCCGCCGTTTCCGTCCCGGGAAATACCATTGATTCGGCCGGTGTCATCGCAGAGTCTCCAAATAGGCGGTCACTGCATTGAGATCCGGATCGCTCAATCCCATGGCCGGCATTTTGCATCCTGGTTTGATGGCATTGGGTTCTTGAACCCAGCGCCGCATATTTACAGGCGTATTCGGCGCCGCTCCGGAAGCGATCGTGTCCCGGCTCATCAGGTGTGTCAGATCCGGCCCGTAGCGCCCATTGGCGGCCGTCCCCGCGACAGTGTGGCAATTCATGCAGGCCGTCCGTTCAAAGACTTTTTGCCCTTCCGAGACCGTGCTACTAACTTTCGCCGGCCGGCTTTGTTCTTGAATCCACCGGTCGAAATCGGCCCGCGTTTGTACATAAACGCGCAGAAGCATCAATGCATGCTGCGTTCCGCAATATTGTGCGCACTGCCCCACGAACAGCCCGGTCTCATGCGGATCGATCCACGTAGTGTTAGGGTGGTTGGGTATCAAATCGGTCTTGCCGGCCAGGCGCGGAACCCAGAAGCTATGATCTGTGTCGGCGGATAGTAACTTGAGAAACGTGGGTGTCGGATGTGCCGGGTCGCTTACCGGAATGTGGAGTTCATTAGCCGTCACAACGTTTAACGATGGATAGCGATACTCCCACCAGAATTGGTGCCCGATGACGCTGACTTCGATTGCGTTGCTGGGATGGACCGCATCTTGGATGCTGGCGATGACGCGGGCCGCGGCGAGGAAGAGGATCACGACTATGAGAACGGGAATCACCGTCCACGCAAGCTCCAGTTGAGTGCTCCCGTAAACTTGCGCGGGCTCGCGCCCATCCGTCGCCGCCCGCCTCCTGTACTTCACCACTGCGTAGGCAAGCAAACAGAAAACGACCACGAATATCGCGCCGGTAACCTCCATCACAAGAAGAGAAAGATCGAAGATGGACTGCGCCGGTGTCGAGGCGGGAGCGAAGATGCTTGTCGGATTCATAAATGGAGCTTTATGTTCGCCAGGAGACCGCGATTAGCGTAGGGCACGTTCTCCTCCAATCGACGAGCGGTCAATCTCAGTTACATTCTCAGGTTTGTGACGATCTGACGGCATTTAGCATGCCCGGAAACCGACAGAAGTGTCGAACTCCCGACTCGTATTTTAAGAACCTCAACGTCGCCTCTCGTAACCGCACTGCGTCGTCCGTCCGCCACTGTTACAATGTGCCTTCGAACGACGGATGCAGATGGGCGCGCCTGATCCCCACTCGCGGCCGACTGACGCCCCTCCTGAGGTGTTCCACTTCACCTCCGAGCAGGCGGCCATCGCCGCCAACTGGCCACCCGGCCAGGTGTCACATTGGGTCTTCCTCGAAATCCACCCGGAACCGGGCGGAAGGCCCCGCATCCACCTCCATGATCCCAAGATGCTGCCGCATCACCGCGTGCAGCCCAGCATCGACTACTTGGAAGCGTTCGTCTCCGGCTATGTCCTCCACCCGTACTACTTTCATCGCTACGCGGATCGCCTGTCGAGTGCACCTTTAACCTGTCTGGTGCAGGTCGGGGATTTCGCCGACGCCGTTCTCCCCAGCGCCGGCTTCTGTGCCCAGGATCCCCGCGTGACGCTCATTCCGGACTTGACTTTCTGGCACGAACGGGGCTACTACGAAGTGCGGGAAGAAGTTCGCAAACTCGCGATTCCCTGGCACGGCCGCATTCCGGTGGCTTTCTGGCGCGGCTCCAGCACCGGCCCGCCTCCTATACGCTACGAGACCTTCAGGATGCTCCCGCGCTTCCAGCTTTGCTCGATATCGCTTGCCAATCAAGGAGCGCGCCATTTCCTGGATGCCCGGCTGAGCGGCATTGTTCAAAACAACATCGATGAGGACGGCGACAGCCTCCGCGAATTAGCCGAATCTCTCGGCATGATGGCGCCCCGCGCAACTCAATCCGAGTTCGCCCGCTATCGCTATCTGATCGACATCGACGGCAACACGAATTCGTGGGGCTTTCTGCCCAAACTGGCGATTGGCTCCTGCATCCTCAAAGTTCAGTCCAAGTGCAGGCAATGGTACTACAAGGATTTGCGGCCCTGGGAGCATTACATCCCAATCCGCGCCGACCTGTCAGACCTGGAAGACAAGGTCTTATGGTGCCGCGAACACGATGACGATGCCCGGCAAATCGCCGAGGCGGGCAAGCGGTTCGCCGACGGAATCGTGTTTGGAACGGAAATGGCGCGCGCTGCCGATCTTCTCTTCGAAGCCGCGCTCCCTCCAGACTCCGTCGCGCCTCGCCCCTCGATAACGCCCGGCCTCCGAGTCGAGCAGCTCGCCGGCGGCTTTGTCGTCCTGCAGCCTGACCGCGGCAAGGTCCATCGTCTCAACGCGTCCGCTGCTTTGTTGCTCGAGCTGTGCGACGGGAGAAACCCGGAATCCGAATTGCCGAGGCTCGTCCAGCTCGCCTTCGGTTTACCGGAACCGCCCGTCGAGTCGGTCGCGGCGTGTCTCGATAACTTGAAGAAGGAAGGATTGATCGGTTGACCCTACGGTGAAGCGGCTCAGGATTTGGCATTCAATAACTTCTGG
>JBEKUT010000405.1:0-6731 GCA_049514735.1 Bryobacteraceae bacterium | reverse complement strand
AGTCGCGCTCGCGGTATTCTCAGGCCGTCAACACGCGCCAACTCCAGGAAGAACTGCTCAAAGCGGAGCAGGCGAAATTTTCTTATGGGACCTCGACCATCAGCGGCGTCATCATCGTGCAGCGGGCTCTGGTTGCGGCTCAGACTTCGGAAGTCGGCGCCGCGGCGGCTTACGAGCGTGCGCGGATTTCACTCGACCAGGTTCTGGGACAAACGCTGGAAGTGAATCATGTTTCAGTCGAAGAGGGATTGTTAGGAAAGATCGGGGAGGCAGCCCACTAAGAAGCGATGGCCCGCCCCACAAGCTGACCTTCGAGAGCTTGATCGATATCCCAGAGGATGTCCTCTATGTCTTCGAGGCCGATCGAGACGCGAACCAGGTCCGGCGTCACTCCCGCCGCTTCCTGCTCCGCGGCGTTTAACTGCTGGTGGGTTGTCGACGCGGGATGAATCACCAGACTGCGCGCGTCGCCGACGTTGGCCAGTTGTGAGAAAATTTTCAAACTGTCGATGAAGCGCCTGCCGGCCTCATACCCGCCCTTGACGCCGAACGAAAACACCGCGCCTCCGCCTTTCGGCGTGTACTTCTGCGCGAGGGCATAATACGGGCTCGATGGCAGGGATGGATATTTCACCCAGCTCACGCGCGGATGTTTTTCGAGATGCTGCGCCACGGCCAGCGTGTTCGAGAGGTGCCGGTCCATGCGCATGGTCAGCGTTTCCACACCCTGCAGAAACAGAAACGAGTTGAAGGGGCTGAGGCAGGGTCCCATGTCGCGCAAGCCTTCAACGCGCGCGCGAATAATGAACGCGAGGTTGCCGAACACTTCCGAGAATTTCATGCCGTGATAGGCGCGGGAGGGTTCCGTTAATTGCGGAAATTTACCGTTGTTCCATTCGAACTTGCCGCCATCGACGATGATGCCGCCAATGCTGTTGCCGTGGCCGCCAATGAACTTCGTAAGGGAGTGCACCACGATGTCGGCGCCGTAATCGATCGGGCGGCAGACGTAGGGCGTCGCAAAAGTGTTGTCGATCACCAGCGGGATGCCATGTTCGTGCGCGATCTTCGAAACGGCTTCGATGTCGAGAACATTGCCGCGCGGATTGCTGATGGTTTCGCCGTACAGACACTTCGTCTTCGGCGTGATCGCCTTGCGAAAGTTTTCCGGATCGTCGGGCTCGACGAACTTTACGTTATATCCGAACTTGCGGAAACTGACGTCGAACTGCGTGTAGGTTCCACCGTAGAGCGTGCTCGCTGAAACCAACTCGTCGCCCGGTTCCATCAAGCTGCTGATGGCGAGGAATTGCGCCGACTGTCCGCTCGCCGTCGCCAAAGCCGCGGCCGCGTTCTCGAGCGATGCGATGCGCTGCTCGAGGACATCGGTGGTCGGATTCATGATCCGCGTATAAATGTTGCCGAATTCCTGAAGCGCGAACAGCCTCGCGCCGTGATCGGAGTCCTTGAACACAAACGACGTCGACTGGTAAATAGGAACTGCGCGCGCGCCCGTGGTTGGATCGGAAGTGTATCCGTGATGCAACGCCCGGGTGTTGAATCCGAGCTGGCGGTCGATTTTCTTGTCGTCTGGCATTTATCGATTATCGTACCACCGCGTTCTGACGATGTTCTGCATGGCGGCTCGGACCGCAGCCCACGCCAGAAAAATGCAATTGTCGCAATTTGCACCGCGGCCGCCGACCGATACCGCTCCAGCGTTCGCAACTCATCGGCGAGCTTCCGTTTCCGCCGGCGCACTCGATCGATCTCCTCATCCTCCGCCATGCACTTCAGCCTGGCCGATGAGGTTCAGCCGGTCAATCAGAAAAGAATTCCCGCATTCGTAACCGCCGAAAATTTTCAGCAAGTAAATTGCTTGGCGCCGACCTACTTCGAACACGCGTTCGCAGATAGCCCGGTCGATGACGGGTACGTCGAGACACCCTCACGCGTGAACCACGAACCAACAACCACGAACGCCGTCCCCCGATCCTGTACCATAAATTGACCGAATCAATGAGAAATCGGAGACCGGGAAGTTCAGCGAAAACCTCAGCTTTTTTCTTGCTTGGGTCCGCCCTCATTGGTTGCCGCCAGCCTCCTCCGGAGCCGGTAACGCTGCAATACACCTACTCTTGGAACGAAGACCGGCTGATCAAGCTCCGGCTGCAGCAGTTCACGAAAGAAACGGGGATTCGGGTCAAAGGTATTCCGATTCCGGAGTACACTGGCGACTACCTTGAACTCGTCCACAAGCTCCTCAAGAACGGCTCCGGCATCGATATCCTGAACGTCGATTTTATCTGGTCCCCGATTATCGAACCCGACGCGATCGACCTGAAGCCCTACCTGGCGGCCGAAATCGCGCAGCTCGATCCGCAGTTGGTATTGAGTTATACCGTGAACGGAAAGCTGGTGGCGGTTCCTTTCAACGTTCCGCTGGGAGGCTTGGAGTATCGCCCGGATCTTCTCCGCGAATACGGTTACGATCGTCCTCCCAAGACGTGGAACGAACTCGAAAGCATGGCAGCGCGGATCCAGGCGGGTGAACGCGCCAAGGGCATTAAAGACTTCTGGGGCTACGTGTGGCAGGGAGCGGCTGGTGAAGCTCTCACCTGCAATGCTCTGGAATGGCAAGCCTCCGCGGGAGGCGGACGGATCATTGAGCGGGATCGCACCATCAGCGTGAATAATCCGGCGGCGATTCAGGCCTGGCAGCGCGCCAGGCATTGGATTGGATGGATATCGCCGCCCAGCGTGCTGGCCTTCCGGGAGCTCGATTCCATCCTCGTTTTCGACTCCGGCAAGGCCGCCTTTAATCGCATCTGGTTTCTGACACCCATGACCAGCAGCGGGCAAGCTCGCCAGATCGGCTGGCGAAGCTTCCGGCCTTCGGTTCTAGAGACCGGCTTTGCAAGAATGCCCGCAGGGGCCGGAGGGTCGGCCTCGGCATTAGGAGGCACCGGCACCGCGGTCTCATTACGCTCCACTCATCGCCGGGAAGCGCTCGCGTTTCTCCGCTTCCAGCTTCGCGTGCTGATGCATGTGAACGAAACGGACAGCGGTACCGGCGGCCCTGTGCACGCCGAATCTCCCGATCCCTCCGCCCCGCG
The DNA here is from genome assembly GCA_049514735.1 of Bryobacteraceae bacterium. Classification (GTDB taxonomy): domain Bacteria; phylum Acidobacteriota; class Terriglobia; order Bryobacterales; family Bryobacteraceae; genus JAICMB01. Next base: position 3,615 of record JBEKUT010000405.1, on the reverse strand, counting down.
CGTCTTCCAGATAGCATCCAACCAACGTGCGATCATAGTCGCGCGTCCCTCCGTCGCGGTTGGCGGCAAATATAAGCAAGTTTCAAAAGCCTACATCGACGCTGTGCATGCGGTTCTCGCTGGACAGCGGGCCGCGCCTGACGCCGCGGCCGAACTGGAGAAGCAACTGATTGAAATCACCGGCTTCCCTGCCGGCCCCCCCAACACCGCGGACCAGATGGTGCGCTAAGGTGCTAAGCAAGATCGAATGAAGTCACCGGACGGCAATTACCTCAATATAGACCGGCGTCTGACGCTCACGTTGGCTCTGTTAATCGCCCTGATTCTGGGTGGAAACGGACTCGTGATTATGCAGTTTGAGAGAGCTCGTTTCCAGGCCGATCGTCTTACCGGCGTTAGTCAGCAGTTGATCGCGGTCCTGCGGCTTCAGGACGGTCTTCTGTCGTTTCATCAGCGGCTGAATGAACTTGCGCAGTCCAAGGATGCGGACCGCCTGGTAGCCGAAGCCATAACCTTACGCACAACTATCTTGGAACAGACTCGACAAACCAGGAACGCTCTCGCCTACTTGCCAGCTGAATTCCTTGTGGATCCCTCGTTTTTTACGGCTCTCGACGCGTTTGAGGTCAATCTGCCGTTACAGCTCCAGGACATCGCCGGGCTGGCTAGGGCCGGCGACTGGGAGGCCGTTCGCCTTCGCCTTGAGAACGAATCGAAAATAATGGAGACCACCACTTCTGAACTCGTCAAGAGTATCAACCGGGACTTGGATGAAGAACTGCCCCTTTCCGTCGAAAACATGCAAGATGTTCAGCGCAGGATCTTTCTTATCGTTCCGGCCACGGCGATATCCACGGTTTTCATCGCGGCATTCTTCGGATGGGCCATGGCGCGGCGCATCCTGGAACTTCGGCTCGAAGAGCGAGTAAGCGAGCGCACCAGGATCGCGCGGGAATTGCACGACACCCTGCTGCAGAGTTTTCAAGGGGTGTTGCTGAACTTTTCCGGTGTAACATACTTAATCCGGGATAGCCCTGCCGCGGCGGAGGAGGCGCTGGAGAGAGTCATCGGCCAGGCCAGGCAGGCGATCAGCGAGGGCCGCGATGCATTGCAGGGATTGCGCGGCTCCACTGTTATTTCCAACGATCTTGCGCAGGCGATCGGCGCGCTGGGAGAGGAACTCGCCGCCGATCGAACGCAGCAGAATCGTCCGGAGTTTCATATGAACGTCAAGGGCACAGCCAGGGATCTCGTTCCGCTCGTCAGGGACGAAGTCTATCGCATCGCTGGTGAGGCATTGCGCAATGCCTTCCGGCATGCCCAGGCGGCCCGGATCGAGGCGGAAATCTTGTATGACCGGCGGCAGCTTGGACTGCGCGTCGTGGACAACGGAAAGGGCATCGACCAGCAGGTTCTCAACGGGGGCGGCCTCAGCGGACACTTCGGTTTGGCCGGCCTGCACGAACGCGCTAAACTCGTCGGCGGTAAGCTGGCGATCCGGAGTGAACTCGATTCCGGCACAGAGATCGAACTGGTCATCCCCGCCTCGCTTGCATACACAAAATCGTTCGCCATGCGAGGGTCGATTTGATATCGAATTGGATGAGAGTGGCATCTAAGAAGGGAGGGGGCATTTAATGGAAGGCGACCGCATTCGAGTGCTCAGCGTGGACGATCACGCGCTTCTTCGCGAAGGGATCGCGGCGATCATTAATCACCAGTCGGACATGGTGCTCGTCTCACAAGCGTCCGGCGGCAGGGAGGCGATTCAGCAGTATCGTGAGCACCGGCCCGACGTTACTCTCATGGATCTCCGTATGCCCGATTTGAGCGGAATCGATGCGTTGCTCGCCATCCGGGCCGAATTTCCCGATGCCTGCGTTATTATGCTCACAACTTTTGAAGGCGATGTGGAAGTCCGGCGTGCTCTTGAAGCTGGAGCCCGCGCGTATTTGCTGAAGAGCTATCCTCCCAGCCAGCTTATGCAAGTGATCCGCCAGGTGCACGCGGAAAAGAAGTAACCCTCTTCCGCGGACCGCAATCGTGCTATATAATCACCAATCGGCGGATTATGACGGTTTCCACACAATTAGTATTGAAGAAGGGCGAGTTTTATCACCGCAAAGCTTTTGGAAAGGAGACTATAAATCGAGGCGCGGTCCTGCTCGAATGCGACTGGGACGGCGGCACGTTCGAAAGCGGAATAATGATGGGTGGTTTGTTCCGCTCCGGACGATTCGTCGATGGCACCTTTTGGGGTGGCGTGTTTTGGGACGGCGAATGGCTGGGCGGCGTTTGGGAAAACGGATTCGACCGGACAGGACGCTACCGCCCGCGCACGGACCATCCGCCCCATGGGTAACCGGCTCATTATTGCGAGCCCGCACCGCTATCCGGATCTGGCACGGCTGTGGTATCGCGTCGTGTCCGGCCGCCTCAAACCAGCTTGCGAACGAGCCGGCTTACAGGTGGAAGTCGTAATCTTCCGGGATACCAGACCGGACACTTTCCGGCCTGAGCATTATCCCGACGCCACGCTCGATTCACCCCGGCCGGGAGCTCGGGATTTCGTTGAGTTCTACGACGCCGCGCTCGCCTATGGGGCCGATTTTGTTTTCTTCATTGATGCGGATGTATTCGTTCTCGATGGCGACTGGGTAGCGTCGTACTTGCCGGCACTGGACGATCCAGGGATTGCGGCCGTATCGTTTCTGCAGCGCGCTTCGCTTCCGGGGGTGTACGCGCTTTTGTGCAAGGCCGCGGATTTCCGCATCCTCGCGCCGCCGGCTTTGGCTGCAACGTATGAAAACCTGAACAACTGGCCCCATGCTCTGAATCGAGGACCTGGCGAAAATGCTTCAATCGCGCTCTTAACAATGGGCAAGCGAATCGTCAATGCGCAGGAACACAACAATAATAAGATCGCCGATTTTCATGGCACCACCGTTATTCGGGCGTCCCGGGAAATGTTTGGATCTGAGATCGGAGAGAAGGAATTCGAAGCGCTGGTTTCGCGCAAGCGCTATTTTATGATGGGCGCTTATGACAATGTTTTGTTGGCAAATGTTTATGAGCGCATCTTTAAGGAGGCATTCGCGCCGGGCGATCAGGGTGAATCGTTAGGCTCGAGTTTCACGATTCCTAATCTCCGCAGGGTTCTTGAAAGCGTGGACAGCGTAGAGAAGAGGTCGAGACTGGCGGAGTATTTCGAGAGATCGAATCGGGCTATTCTACGCCTCGCGTTGTCGGAAAATATGGACTATGTTTTTCCCGATGTGTTGCCGCCAGCGTGGCTGCATACAACCGCACCATGATACACAATGCCATCTGAGCCACAGCTAACGGTATTCACGGCGACCGTCTATCCAGACGTAGCGCGAATGTGGTACGCGTGCGTCCGGCGAGCTTTTTCTGCATCTACTACGAGGTTCGAAATTTTCTACGATTCTAACGGTGCCGGTCTCCCGGGCGAGTGTTTCGAAGGCGCCAGTATTCTGCCTCGCACGGCGCAGCGCCGCGATCATCATGACGCTTACAACGACGCGGTCAAGCGCGCCACAACGCCTTATCTCGCGATCGTCGATACCGATGTATTCTGGACCAGCGCCGCACTTT
>JBEKUT010000404.1:0-6732 GCA_049514735.1 Bryobacteraceae bacterium | reverse complement strand
GACGAGATCCACCGCGTCTGCCGGACCACGCGCGTAATTGTTTTCGATCCCGCCATGGAGATGGAGCGGGCCATTTGTTTGGCGCGGCGCGGCGCCTTCGATATCGTCGACGAAGAGCGCCTGAACCGCGTGCTGACCCGCTGGGTCGCTCTCCTTGCTATGCAGGCCGTTGATGAATCCCCGGACGAGCCTTGGCGGACGCTCCTGATCGGCCAGAGTCCCCGCATGCAGACGGTTGTGGAAACCATCCGGTTGATCGCGAACCGCCGCTGTACCATCCTGGTCACCGGAGAAACTGGAACCGGTAAAGAGATGGTGGCCCGCGCGATCCACCAAGCTGGCAACCGCTCCCGGTTTCCACTGGTGAGCATCAACTGCAGCGCTCTTCCCGAGGCGCTCCTCGAAGCCGAGCTCTTCGGACACGTGAAGGGGGCCTTTACGGGAGCGGTCGCCAATCGCATCGGGCGTTTTGAGCAGGCTAATAGAGGCACGCTGTTCCTGGATGAAATTGGGGACATGCCGCCGACTCTTCAAGCCAAGTTGCTGCGGGTGCTCCAGGAGAAGGAATTCCAACGTCTGGGAAGCTCGGAAACCGTCCGCGTCGACGTCCGGGTTGTCGCCGCCACGAACGTGGACCTCATCGAACGTATGCGGCAAGGACGGTTCCGCGAAGATCTATATTACAGGCTCAATGTTGTGCCGATCAATCTGCCGTCGCTCCGCGAGCGTCCTGAGGATATCCCAATCCTGGCATTGCATTTCATCGAGAAGATTTGCCGGGAAGAGTCACTAGGCGTCAAGAACGCCACCGCGGATCTATTAAACCGCCTCTCCCGGCACGATTGGCCGGGCAATGTCCGTCAACTGGAGAACGCCATTGAGATGGCCGTGGTTTTGAGCGGTGAACGCTTGGACTTATCGCCCGGGGATTTCCCTTTGCCGTCAAGAGTAATGCCCCGCGCGCCGAATCCGGGCGTGCAGCCCTTCCTATCGGTTCCCGATCAGGGTCTCGACTTCGAAGAGACTGTCGGCAATATCGAACGAAACCTCCTGGAGCAGGCGTTGACCAAGACAAATGGAAACAAGAAGGCCGCGGCGGAGATGTTGCGGTTGAAGCGGACCACGCTTTCGGCGAAGCTCAAGACCCTATCTGCGGTGGCGGCGTTTGCGGTGTAGCCGCGACTTGAATAGCATGCACGATGAACCGGTGGGGAGCAGATCCGATGTAGTAGAAGGGATAGCAGGTCACCAGCGTAAGCTCTTTCGACGCCGACGTTTTCAGCACGCTAACGTCGTCCGGGTTGACGATCTGCGTGGTCTGAACCAGGTACTCGAAGGTGCCATGCAGCGTCGAAACGATGATTCGGTCGTTCTTGCGGATGTTCCGCAGGGGCCGAAAAAACGTATCCCGATGAGCGGCGAACCCGACGTTCCCGATGTCTCCTGGGAAGGCGGTCGACGGAACATGCCCGACGGCATGGTGCAAGGTACCCTCCCCGTCGCCTTCGCGCACAATCGCCCGAATATCAAGGCGCGGGATTTCAAGCCGCCCTATGACCTCATCCGCGGTATGTGGCGTTCGAGCCTCCGCGCCTCCGCTTGGAACGTTGCCAGCCGGCGCTTGCAGCGTCCGGTCGAACTTCCATTCCTGATACGCCTGATAGACCACCGTCTCGGCGTTAACCCAGATGTAATAATCCACTGCGGCCAGACCGACGACCAAAAGGAGGGTCTCCAGCCAACGCAGGCCATTTTTCGGAGATCGAGATCTCGTTCTGACGCGCATAATCATTGGTCAGCCGACTCGGGGTTGTAGATATACTGCGTTCGGGTGCGGGCGCTCAGCTTCCCTCGGTCGCCGGACTGTCCAACCACAACCTTGATGTGGCGTAATACTCCCGCCTTGCCTTCCGCCGGGATATAACCGATGGTGTAGCGGGTCCGGATATCCTTAGCAATCTGCTTACAGATCGGCACAATTCCTTCCAGTTTTTCAGGGAAGTAGGCCACGCCGCCGCTAACGCTCGCGATCCATTTGAGAACGTCGGGATTGCGGTCCATGTCGTCGGTGTCGAAAATTCCGATCGTGTAGATGGTGGCGAGGGTTTCCTCCACTTTCGCCTGCACCTCCTTGCGGGTATGAGTGCTGATGTTGTCGCCCCCATCGCTGACCACCACCAGGGTCTTTTTGCCCTTCCGGCCCATGTCCAATTGATGGAGCGAAGCGAAAAGCGCGTCGTACAACGCGGTGCGGCCTTCCGGTGGCGTAACCATCAATGCAGTGCGAAGGAGGTTAATATTATCCGTAAACAGCACGGTGTCGGGTAGCCCGTGATAGACCTTGTCGTTGAAGTTTATGACGAAGACCTCGTCCTCGGGATTGCTGGCGGTGAGAAAAGTGAGCGCCGCCGTGATCGTTTCGGCGCGTTTTGGACGCATGCTGCCACTCTCGTCCACCACAACTCCTACCGTCACAGGGATATCCTGATTGGCAAATTGGGTTATCTTCTGGGGTTTACCATCTTCGAGGACCGTGAAATCGTCCTGCTTTAGGCCGGAAACCAAACCGCCCTTGGAGTCCTTCACGCTGACGTCGAGCAGCACCAGCCTTACGTCGGAGCGGATCGTAAATTCTTTTTCGCTGCTACTGGGAGTCTTGTTTTCCGCCGTTTGAGGGGGAGTCGGATCTTGTCCTCCCGCGAATGCGCCGATCGGTCCGCCGAGCGCGGCGGCTAGGAGTGTTACTGGGAAGAGAAGATCGCGGCCCTTCATTCTGTATACCCCGTTAGAGCATCTAGACGAATGCAGAACTGGCGCCAGTTTCCTGACGCCAGTTCAAAAGGTTAAGTCTTAGATCGGAAACTTACGCGCGGACTGCCTTCAGGACAAAGAAGGCGCCGAGCGAAAGCAGACCAAGCAAACCAACCAGCGGATAAGGGCTGCCGGTATGCGGTAATTCCTGCGGAGTCGGGGCTGGCGTAGCAGCCTGGGGCTCCGGTTGCGGCGTTGCGCGTTCGGCTTCCTGAGGCGGGGGCGGGGTCGACTTCGCCATTTCCTGCTCCGTGCCCTGCTCGTTTACCGTACCGACTTTAGCGGTGGTCAGCTCGGATTCGTTCTGAGCATAAGTAGTCGGAACGGTTTGGTGCGTCGCAGACGCAATCTGCATGGCTTCAGACTTCGGATAAGCGAATTCCTGACCGAAGTTGTCGCCGGGGTAGAACCACGCACGCAAGGCCTTGGGCTGTCCGGGAGGCGTTTCCCAGAACTGGAACTGGGTCTTGCCGGTTGGTTCGAGGCGATAGTTCGGGATGGCCAGAATCGTCGTCTGCAGATGTTTCTCGTCTTTGTCGAAGATCTGGACGATATGCCGATCCGACTGAGAATCCATCAGTTTCATGACGTAGGTGCCCGCGGGCAACACCTTGCCGGGTACTTGTATGGATTCGTTGACGGTTATGATGGTCTTCTTATTCCACTCATCCGCGCGGGCACTCGTAATGAGCGCAGCTCCTGCGAGCAGCCCGACTGATGCCATGGTGAGAACTGAACGGTTCATGTGATTAACTCCTTCTTGCCTTCTCATCAAAGTTTCTTTACCGCAAGCTAAGCGGTGAGCCGACGGGCCGATTTTCACAGCTTCACGATCGGCGGCCCTGCCATCCTATAGGCAGCTTTGATGCCAAGCAAGAAGTATCGCGCTTGCAGCGAATTAGAGGAAGCTGCCGCTAAAATAACGTGCAACTTTTACGTGACACGAAAGTTGAGGCGGTAAACTTTTGAAAGAAATGTTACCTAAACTACTATATTGACATAATTTAACCTACCGTTTCAAGGGGTCGTCCACCCACGGCGGCGTAGCTTCCATCAGCCGGCCAAGCTCCGGCTCAAGTTGTTGCATTTGCTGCTTCATCTCCCACGCGATGCGACGGTAGCTGAAGTGCCCTTTCACCCCGGAACGCACGCGGGAGATGTACTCCGCCTCGGCAAAGTCCATCTTGAACAGGAATCTGCCCCGTGTCGCGAACGGAAGAAGGTAATCGGCGGAGGGTTCCGGAAGTTGTTTCGAGATGTCGAAGGCTCGACCTATGAGTGTCTGGAATTGGACAGCCGCACCCGCTTCGAGGACTGCTTCCGGGGTTTCGAACCCCAGTGAGGTCCCATACGCCTGTCGGAACTGCTGGCAGCGCCGGTGCCGATGCAAATCGCGGTAAGCGCCGATATCCATTACGATGTCGTATACGTAAGGCGCCCCACGGAAGGCGCGCAGTAATTCATCTCGGCCGGTTTTCGACGCCGTGGCCACATCGATCACTTCGTCCCTGCGTGCGTTGCTCCATTCCGACGCCATCTCATAAAGAGCCCGATAGGGCCAGTCGGTCACTGAATACAGCAGCGTGGCTACCACGTCCGCCGGGGTGTGCGTAGGGCGCAGCAGATCCACGGACTTCGTCTGCGGACAGGGGCATTCGGAAAGATTCTGGACCGCCCATTGCCGCAACGCCCGACGGCTGTCGAGCAAATGCGTATCGGTGTCCACATGGCGAGCCAAGGTGGGCGCAACGGGTTCGGCTATTTCGTTCACATACCACTGGCAAGCCGGTTCGGACGCGCAGGCCTCGGCGATCTCACCGGCCAGTTCGCGCAGTTCCGCGTATTCAGATGCTTTCAAACGGCGGATCTGACGTTCCAGCGTGCGAATGCTGGTGACTTGGCCGACGCCGGTCGGTATCCCCAGGAATAACAAATAGCGCGCGACATCGAAGGCCCGCGCCGCGATGTTGCGCCGATAGAGGTCTTCCTTCATCGTGTCGGGGCGGGGCAAGCGATCCGCCAGATAAGCCGACATTTTGGCGTGAATCTGGCTGTACCCTTCGAGCAGCGCCGCGCCGGTCTCCCGATATCGGGCGGTTTCCTCTGCGGACAATCCGGGTGGCGTCACAAATCCGGATTTGGAAAAATTCTGATACCGCGAGGAGCGCGCCTGCCCGTCCCACAACTGCTCGTCTTCGATCTCCGTGGCGGCTAACTCCGAAATGCCTTCGAAGCACGTCACGATATGTCCAAGGTCGGCGATGGAGGCGTGCCCGTACTGGAAGTAGAAGCTCTCCAGGAATTTCTGAGAGTCGTGTGTGCGCACCCATTCGATGGAATCGGCGATGGAATCGGGCGACCGGCTATATCGGGCCAGTGCATACGCGCACTTCTCGGGCGGCATGGGCGAGACGGTGAGGACACGATTGGGCATGAAAGGCTATCATAACGAGTTGCGAATACGAATCAAGCGGCTCACGGCGGAGGCCACAATTCCTCAGTACGCGCACGGTCCTCTAGAAGACGCCGGGATGGACCTTTGTGCGACCGCATCCGTCGTGCTGGAGCCGAACGTGCCTCAGGCGATTCCAACCGGCCTTGCGATCGAACTTCCGCCGGGCTATGAAGCGCAGGTGCGGCCGCGCAGCGGTCTGGCGCTGAAGCACGCGATCACCCTGCCGAACAGCCCGGCAACGATTGACCCCGGTTATCGCGGCGAGATTCGCGTCATTCTTCTGAATCTCGGGAAACAGAATTATACGATTCATCCCGGCGATCGCATCGCGCAACTCGTTGTTGCGAAGTATGAGGCGGTGGAATGGGAAGAGGGCGACCTCAGCGATACGGCCCGCGGGGCGGGTGGTTTTGGTTCTTCGGGACGTTAGGGGCTGCTCACGATAAAATTAAATGGGCCTCCATTGGACGAAGAAGAGTTTGATGCATTAACGCACTTACGGCCGCTTGAGGCAGACGACGTGATGCGGGCGGAAGCGCGAGCGCGGCGCTGCACGGCGCTCGGCGTTGCGCTATGGGGGCGAAATTCCGCCGACCTACAGCGCCAACTGCTCGCGCGGCATCCTGAGATCCCGTCGGGCTTCGAATTAGACGATTACTGGCATCTGCTAGGGAGCACTCTCTCAAGAGGCCTGGTTCACCCACGACGTGCGTGGTTGCGTCCCTTTGCCCATTCTTCGGCGACGATCTCTGTCGGCGCCCAGCAGTTCACGGAGTGGGAAGCCCGTTGCGAAATCGTGCGGCGCGCGATTGAGTATTTGCAGAGCCGCTAAAAGCTTCAGATCGAATATATAGAAACCGCCACCCCGGAAGACAATTTTGACGCTGTTCCTGGCTGGCCATGAAAACGAAATATTATTGTCTTGAAGTCGAAGTAGGGGCGGGTTATTCCGTACGTTCGCGTAATAATATTTTGATAGGGCAATAACAGACTTGACAGACTATTCTTGCCACAGTAGAAAGGTTACGGACACGGGGCTAAGGACAGCCCATATCCTTTAGGCGCTCTTTTTGCCTTCTGTTCAACGTGATCGAGTTTTCAATGGCGTCTATCAATTTCTCTCTAAAATCATGCGGAAGCTGCCATACTTCTAATTCACCTCTAGATTCGGCAGAGGTGATCAGGTAGTGTCGGATTGGGATTTGGTTGTCCGGTTGAATCGCCGTGCTTTCTGGGAAGCAGTCCAGTTCTCCAGCGCGGTAGTAAACGCATCCGGCCATCATGTCGCAATTTGTTTCGTAGATTGTAGTCTTGGATGTAGCCTTGATGCAGATAGCATGGCCATCGATATGCGCGAGGACAACAAATCGCTTCTTTACGGCACGCTCCGCTCCGTCAAAAAGGTAAGGGAGGCGGATAACACTGAGCGTGGGGATGGAATGTGGATCAAACCTCGGAGTTCCCAA
>JBEKUT010000403.1:0-6792 GCA_049514735.1 Bryobacteraceae bacterium | reverse complement strand
GCGTCCTGAAGCTTCTTTTCGTACACGTCCGCTTGATGTTGAAAGAATTCGAAGGACCCGGCGTTGCTGTGCAATTGAAGATGCTGTTCGAAATAGACGTCCGCGATGGACTGCAACACGCGGGCGCTCAACTTTGGATCGGGGGACGAGTAGCGCACGCGGATCATATCGGATTTCATCACTGGAGCGACCCGAACGCGCTTCAGCAGCTTGTTCACCGCGTTTTCGCGTTCCGCTGGCGACGGCCCACTCAAATTACACTGCTCCACGACCTTGCGGAAAACCTCCGGACTCGATAAAAGCTGGATCTCAGTGCCGAGTTGCGCATCGCTGACATCGGCCTGACGCACCACTCCGGAACCGCCTTCGGCCGACATAACAACATCCACGCGATTGTTTTTAACCAGGATCGTCATCTCCGCTTCGTACATCTTCGGCGAAAAAATTACGTAAGCAACCACAGCCGCGGTGAACAGAATGCACAACGCCACGATAGGGCGGATCTGCCGAAAGAACGTGTCGGCGACATCGCGAGCAGACGGCAGTTCGCGGCTGTTTGCAAGCGGAACGAGATTTCCGCTCTTGCCGGGATAAGAAAGCCTGTCGTCGCTAGTCATGGGCTCAAGTTAATTCTGGATTGGTAAGGCTAGTGCTGCAATGAGGAGTGTGTACTAAAACTCGCTAAGTACTCTGTAGTTCAAAAGTCCTATACCTTGTAACTCATCTAAGTAAATTCGGCGATGAGTAGAATGAATCGTTGCCAGGCGCCTCACATTACCGGTTGATTTGGGCCGCTCTGGCACTTTGCGGGTTGGGAGTACTCGCCGCGGCGTGGTTTGAGTACGAAATCTACAGCCGTCCTATCGTTCTTCCACAGCCTCGCGGTCCGCACTCAGTCGGGCGGATGCTTTTTGACTGGACCGATCCGGATCGTGGCCGGAAATTGACGGTGGTCGTTTGGTATCCGGCTTTAATCTCGAACGCTCCGAGAGCCGAGTATGTTCCACGCAATAGGGGCGAACTCGCGGCGAAGGGCCCGTTCAGGGAGATTCGCGTGGCTGCGCGAAATGGAGCCACGATGGCCGATGGCGAGTTCCCGCTTCTTGTGCTCTCTCCCGCGATGGCACGCATTCCAACCGACTACACGACTTTAGCGGAGGACCTTGCCAGCTTCGGTTACATTGTCGCCGGCGTCACTCCGCCTCATAGCGCGGCCGTGGTGACCGAATGGGTTGCCGATTTTCATTTCGCCGTGGATCGCGTGCTGTCTGAGCCAGGTTTAAAAGAGCACGTGGACCAACATCGCATCGGCGTTTTGGGCCACTCGTTTGGAGGAGCGGCCGCCATGCACGCGTTGGAGACAGATGAGCGATTCCGCCGTGGCGCGAACCTGGACGGCGCGCCGCAGGGGGCCCCGATCACTCATCTGGCGCGTCCGCTCCTGATCGTCAACGGAGCCCCGCTTCCCGCTTCACAAGAGGCGCTGAACGATCGGATTGTCGCCGAGTTTCATCGCATCTGCTCCGTGGATGTCGCCGGTTGCCGCATCGAAGAAGTCCCCGAAGCGGGTCACATGAATTTCTCCGATGCGGGCGTGTTTCCGTCACGCTTTCCAATTCCCCGGTCGCATTTCGATCTGACCGACATTGACGGAACTGCTTTCCTACGCAAAACGTCCGGCCTATTGCGAGCGTTCTTTGACGAAATGTGAGCCGTGGGCCCTGTAAAGAGCCCTCAATAAACTAGAGCCACTGGATCTGGCAATCCGGGCGCGATCGATGCAGGGCTAACTGAATCGGCTGATTTGTCTGCTCCAAACCCTTTAGTGGCCCATGCTGCGGATGAAATCGAATGGTAACTTGGCGGCCCTGCATGGTGAACAGAAGTTTCGGGAGATTGGTCGGCTTTCTCTCCTGTTCCCAGATCCGGGAAAGCTCAGCTTGTGTAAGTTCACAAGTCACCGTTCCGCGAATCGCGTCGGACGTCCAACGGAAAATGACCCCTTCGCCGAATGACAGCCATGATGGCCCAGCAACCACTAGACCCGACGTTTCAACGGCCGACAGCAGGGATGAAAGCTGGGTCGAGTCCGGCGCAAAGACGGATATGTTCATCAGGCTTAATCCAATGTCCGCCTCCCGAAGCAGCGCGCCCAAACGCTCATAAGCCACAAGCGATCCCTTTTCAGGGACCAAAGGCGAGCCGATCACTAGACGCCAATGGCCCGCCTCCGGCATTTGCACCCAGAACATCGAATCGACTGGAAACTCAGTGCGATCAAGCTCCGACAGCAGCTTGGCGCCGGCATCTATCGCCGCCTCTACCAATACTTCTTTAACCATTGCAAGATTCCGTTCTGTGGATCGGTAATAGCATCTAACATCTGTTCTGCCCGGAGCCGGTCGTGTGCGTTCTCATACCTCGCTGATTCGGACCAATCTCTTACGATCGCCCAACCCGCCTCAAACAGGAAGTTCTTCCGGGTCACCTCAATGAACTCCGTCTTCAACCCAGCCGACTCGATCAGATCAACCAGATCATGGGTCCAAATTTTCTTGGTTTCCCGAGGTGGAAAGTCGCCTTCCTTTGTTTTATTAGCAATGCACGCTTTCGGCGCGCACTCGATTGGTGTAGCCAGCAATGTAGTACGCGCAATCGAAACGTCCCGCTGCAAGCAGGGCCGCCGCATCAGCCAAACGCTCTCCCGCGAGATTCTGAAAATCGACCCGATTCATCCAGCCGCTCTATCCCAAGGATACAGCTTTGCGTAGAAACCAGATGGCGCGCGGAAACACATCAACGTGCCAAGCTTCCAACCGCTCATGGCCGAAAATACAACGGCTACGGTATTCTCACGCGCCTTCGAAAGGTGTACGATTTAAGTGGGTTTCAGTAAACCCGGCAAGAGGTAACTCATGGGCGCTCCGAGAAAAACCGACCTGGACCGCCGGCTGGAAGCTTACTTCGCCACCCTCCGCTCCTCATCTTTAAAAGACGTCCTAAAACGCAGCGCCGGAAACTGGCAGATCTATGCCGCGGTTACCGGCTCGGCCATGGCCATGGTAACAAGCGCCTCGGCATCGATCATAGGCAGCAGTGCACGGAACGTCACGGCTGAGCGCGTTGCAAGCGCCCGAACCGCCCGCCAACTCTTCGCGAGCTCTAAGAACCCACCCTTGGTGAATGCTGTCCGTTTAGCTATGGCTGCCGAGGACCAGGGTCAAATATTCTTAAATAAAGCGTCCGCGAAAACGCTCAACACCACCCAGGCTTCCTCGCAGCCCCCCTCCATTTCACCCGGTGGCGTCACGCCTCTCGATAGCAAGACAAACACCATCCAGCCAGGCGAATGGGTCTCCATTTTCGGGTCCAATCTGGCGAGCGTAACAGCCACCTGGAACGACGATTTTCCCACATCGCTCGGCGGTACCCGCGTCGAGATCAACGGCAGGCCCGCGTATCTCATGTTTGTCAGTCCCGGTCAGATTAACTTACAGGCGCCGGACGACCCAACGACAGGACCCGTGTCTGTGGTGGTTACCACAGCCACCGGAAGCGCGACAGCCACTGTGACTCTAAGTCAGTTTGCGCCGTCTTTCGATTTGCTTATCGGAAGATATGTCTCCGGGATCATTCTTAGATCGGATCATTCCGGAGCTTATGGCGGTGGAACATACGACATTCTCGGCCCGTCGGGGAGTTGTCTCGGCTATCCTACGGTGGCTGCGCAGGCAGGCGACACCGTTGAACTCTTCGCCTTCGGGTTGGGCCCAACTACTCCCGTGGTCCTGGCTGGAAAGCCTTTCTCTGGCGACGCCCCCATAAATAATGTGCTCAGCCTATACATCAATAAGGTCTTGGTTCAGCCGTCTTTCGTAGGACTTTCGAGCGCCGGTCTTTATCAGATTAATCTGACTGTTCCAATCAATCTGGGCCAGGGTGACGTTCCCATTGGGATTATTGTCGGCGGCATGAAAACCCAAAAGGGTGTGTTGTTTCCGCTCCAAACTGCATCATCGGTTACTGGCTGTGGGACTGGCGCAACGGCAGGTGGTGGAACAATCATCGGAATAGGAGGCGGAGGTATCGGAACCGGCTTCTTCACGACCATCGGGACGGGTGGCGGCGGAGGCACGGGAGGAGGGGGCGGAGGCACGGGCGGCGGTGGTGGTACAGGCGGCGGTGGTGGTACAGGCGGCGGAGGTGGAACCGGCGGAGGTGGTGGAACCGGCGGAGGTGGTGGAACAGGTGGAGGTGGTGGAGGATCGGGCGGCGGTGGTGGCTCGGGCGGTGGATCGAATGCGCTGCTGCCACATGCAAAGCAGCCCTACCAGCCCAAGCTGCGATTTCCGGCAGACGGAAGGACGAAATAATGGTCTCTAAGAACACTCTATGCCTGATAGCGGTGAGTGTACTGCCGCTTTGTACTCTCGGTCAAAACGCGCCGAGGATTGCGCCCATACCGAGCGATCCTCTCGAGATGGTCAGCGGTCCAGTCCAGCCCGTCGACACCCCCGCGAGCCGCGACGCCGTTGTTCAACTCCTTATCCGGGCGCGAACCAATTACGCCTTGCGAACCGCCAGCCAGGGTTACGATCTCAAGGTCGCCTTTACCGTAAATTCCCACGGGCAAACCGATTACGACGGCGCCTGGCAGATGGAAGATCTTTTCGACCCCAAACTAGGACTGCGCTGGACGGCGAAAGCCGAGGCCGGGTACGCGACGACCCAGATCTCCTCGCAGGAAAAATACTACGGAGATGGGACATCGGATGTTATACCGCTGCGCTTGCAGGAGGCGCGCGCGGCCTTGTTTGGCGCCATTCCTACGGGGAATTTCAACCGAGCAGTGATCCGAACTTCCACTGCTACCTTCAATGGCGCGCCGGTCACTTGCGTTTTAATCTCGGGATCGAGAAATGCCACCGCGCCGTCCGGACGGAGCTGGGATGAAACCGAGGAGTGTATCGATCCCCAATCCGGGCTGCTTAAAGTGCACTCGCAAGTACCCGGGCGCTATTTCGCTTATGACTACACCAACGCCCCACAACTGGGCGGTCACATTTTGCCGAGCAAAGTGACCGTAACGGAAGGCGGCAAGACTGTATCGGAAATAAATGTCGAGAGCCTCACCAATCTTCCGTCCGCCAATGGGAGCCTGTTTGTTCCAACCCAGGAAATGCAGGCGAGAGGACCCTCGGTCATGATGGCGGAGGCTCAAAAACTCTCGGGGTTTTCTCAACCGCGTCCGTTTCCGGCAGGCGCGACGGTGCATCCAGTCTGCGTGTTCGGCCTCGTTACGCCTTCGGGACAACTCGTCGAGGCGCACTCCTTGCAGCCGTCCGATCCGAACAGCCAGGCGGCTGTCGAAGAGGCCAAACGGATGGATTTCTTCTACCCCAAAATCGCCGGGGAACGGCCGCGGCAGCACTTTGTTTTTGTCATTGAGAAATACGTTTCTGCCCCATAAGGAATGGCAGAACGTAATCTTCTCCTGATCGGTTGGGATGCGGCCGACTGGAAGGTCATCCATCCACTCATGGATGCGGGCAAAATGCCCCACGTCCAGCGTCTCGTCGAAAACGGCGCCACCGGCCAAATCGCTACGCTGCATCCGCCGCTCTCGCCGATGCTGTGGACGTCGATCGCCACCGGAAAGCGACCGTTCAAACACGGCATCCACGGCTTCTCCGAGCCAACTCCGGATGGCCGCGGCGTGCAGCCGGTAACAAACCTCTCACGAAAATCGAAAGCCCTGTGGAACATTCTCAACCAGAATGGTCTCCGTAGCGTAGTCATCGGCTGGTGGCCGAGCCATCCCGCCGAGCCGATCAACGGCGTGATGGTTTCCGATCATTACCACCGCGCCACCGGCCCGCTCGATGAGGGCTGGCCGCTGCGCGTAAATGCTGTTCATCCGCCGGAATTGGCCGCGACACTAGCCGGACTTCGCATGCATCCCGACCTGTTAACGCCGGCGATGGTCGAGCCGTTTATTCCTCTCGCCAAAGAAATCGATCAGGATAACGACAAGCGCCTGGGCCTGTTTATGCGGACGCTCGCGGAATGCATGAGCATCCACTCCGCCGCAACGTGGCTGCTGGATAACCAGCCGTGGGATTTCTGCGCCGTGTACTACGATGCCATCGATCACTTCAGCCACGGCTTCATGAAGTACCATCCGCCGCGCCAGCCCTGGATCGGTGAACGCGACTTCGAACTGTATCAAAACGTCGTCTCGGAGGCGTACCAGCTTCACGATCGGATGTTAGGAGATCTGCTTCAGAAAGCCGGCGCGAACACCACCGTCATACTCATGTCGGATCATGGCTTCCATCCGGATCACCTGCGCCCGTCATCGATTCCCGACATTCCCGCCGGGCCCGCCGTCGAGCACCGCGATTTGGGCATCCTCGCCATCGGTGGGCCCTGTATAAGAAGGCAGGAGTCGCTTCACGGGCCATCCCTGCTGGATATCGCACCCACTATCCTGACACTCTACGGACTGCCCGTGGGCGAAGATATGGACGGCAAGGTGCTTTCCCAGTCCTTCGTGAAGACGCCGAACGTCGCGTTCATTCCGAGCTGGGAAACAGTTCCAGGCGCTGACGGTCGCCATCCACCGCACACGCGTCTCGACCCCGTCGCAGCGCACGAAGCCTTGGAACAAATGATCGCGTTGGGCTATATCGAGCGGCCTGACGAGAATCGCGAAATAGCGGTGAACAAGACGATTCGCGAATTACGCTACAACCTCGGCGAATCGTATCAGGACGCCGGCCGTCACATCGA